>JAUWZG010000030.1 GCA_030615425.1 Dehalococcoidia bacterium | reverse complement strand
GCTAGCCCTTAGCCCCTTTATTTAGGGCGCTGTTTATGTTATAAGAAGTGAGAAAGATTGGAGGAGGAATAATGCCGGTTATCGCTATTATTGGAGCTCAGTGGGGGGATGAGGGGAAGGGCAAGGTGGTTGACATGCTGGCCCAGAAAGCAAGGGTGGTAGTCCGTTTTTCCGGCGGTGATAATGCCGGGCATTCCGTGGTTAACCCCTCTGGTGAGTTTAAATTGCACCTTGTCCCATCTGGCATTTTTTCTCCTCAGGTCGTTTGCATTATCGGTAATGGGGTGGTAATTAACCCTAGTGTGCTGATTGGTGAGATAGAGCAGCTTGACCAGCGTGGTGTGGATACTTCTAAGCTGTTTATCAGCGACCGGGCAAACTTGATTATGCCCTATCATATCCTCCTCGATGGTTTGGAGGAGGAGGCGCGGGGTGGCAAGGCACTGGGCACAACGCGCAAGGGTGTGGGTCCTGCCTTTGCCGATAAGGCAGCCAGGTTGGGCATCAGAACCGGCGACCTCTTAGATAAAGAGGCACTGCTGGAGAGACTTCGCTCTATAATTGACTACAAGAATATCATTTTGACCAAGGTTTACGGGGTTAAGTCACTGTCACTGGACGAGGTATATACTCAGTATTGCCAGTATGGAGAGCGTCTGGCGCCTTATATTCGGGAGACGGCTATAATGCTGGAGGAGGCATTGAGCCGGGGGGAGCTGGTTCTGCTGGAGGGGGCTCAAGGGACTTTACTTGACCCCGATTTTGGCACTTATCCCTACACTACTTCATCCTCACCACTGGCGGGGGGAGGTTGCCTGGGTGCTGGCTTAGGCCCGACCAGACTCACCCATATCCTAGGTGTGTTCAAGGCTTACTGCACCAGGGTAGGCGGTGGTCCCATGCCCACTGAACTGAAGGACGAAACTGGCGACCTGATTCGGGAGAGGGCTCATGAGTATGGTACTACCACTGGCAGACCACGCCGTTGCGGCTGGTTTGACGCTGTTGCCGCCCGCTTCAGCACTAGGATTAACGGCTTTACCGGAGCGGCGATTACCCGCCTTGATATTCTTGACATTCTGCCCAGCTTGAAGATATGCGTCGGCTACGAGCTGGATGGGCAGACCATTGATTATTTCCCGGCTAGCGTAGCCGCCCTGGCTAGATGCCAGCCTATCTATGAGGAGCTACCCGGCTGGCAGGCTGCTACCACCGATATTCGCAATTACGACCAGTTACCCCTTGAAGCCCGCCAGTATGTAGCCAGATTAGAAGAGCTGATTGCTTGTCCGGTTAACCTTGTCTGCGTGGGACCGGAGCGGGCGCAGACCATCGAGAAGACGCCTATCCTTTAGCGGAGAATTAAGATGGCGATGGTGAGACCAGCTACTGAGCAGGACATGCCGCGTGTCCTGGAGCTTTACCAGGAGCTAACCGGAGAGCCGCACTATCCTTCCCCGGACAAGACACAGCCGGTATTTGCCGAAATTGTCTCCATGCCCGGTCATGAGCTTCTGGTGGCTGAGGAAGACGGCGTGGTGGTCGGCACCATGGTATTGCTGATAGTGCCCAACCTCTCCCACGGTGCTCTTCCCTGGGCAATGGTGGAGAACATGGTTGTTGACGGGAGGTACCGACGCAAGAGGATTGGCCGATTGCTTGTGGAGTATGCCATCGCCCGCGCCCGTCAGGCTGGCTGCTATAAAGTCCAGCTCCTCAGTAATAAAAAACGCCATGAAGCACACCAGTTTTACCAGGACTTGGGCTTTGAAGCCTCTGCCCACGGCTTTCGCCTCTACCTCTAGTATATTTATTAACCCATCCCCCCTTTTTTCGGTTGTCTTTCTTCCCACCCACCCGCCCAATAGGGGCTTCGCCTCTCTTTAACTCTCTTTTTTGGGGGGTGAATATCCCCTCTTCTATAAAAACTTCCCCCCTCCCTTGTAAGGGAGGGGGATAAAGCGGGTTCCCTGAAAAATCAAAGATTTTTTAGGGTGCATAAAGGGGGTGAGGTTAATAAATATCTAAACCGGCAAGTTAATCTGGTATTTCTTTAGTGTTTCCCTGATGATAGCTGCCGATTTCTCACTGGCCTCGACGAGAGGCAGACGTGGCTTGCCTACATAGAAGCCGATATGGTTGAGGGCGTACTTCAATGGCGCTGGGTTAGGCTCGATAAAAAGAGCGTCTACCAGTGGCAGCAGGTGGCGGTGAATGCCCGCCGCTTCAGCGATTTTACTGCCGAGAATGTTATCCATCATCTGCTTGATCTGTTTGCCCACCAGGTGCGTGGCAACGCCGATGGTGCCATAGCCACCGAGGGCCATGATGTGAAAGGTATCGTTATCATTGCCGCTCCAGATGAGGAAGTCCTCGCTGGTATTATTGAGCGTTTGAGCCACGTGGCCCATATCGCCGCAGGCTTCTTTTACCCCGACGATGTTGCCAATCTGGCTTAACCTGACAATGGTTTCCACCGACATCTTGATGACCACGCGTGAAGGTATGTTGTACATTATAATGGGCAGGCTGGTACTGTCGGCGACGGTCTTGAAGTGCTGATAGACGCCCTCCTGAGTCGGCTTGTTATAGTAGGGAACGACTAACAGGCAGGCGTCAACCCCGATTCGCTCCGCCGTTTTAGTTGCCTCCACAGCTTCAGCGGTGCTGTTGCTGCCGGTGTAGGCGATAATTGTTCCTCGGCCACCCACTGCCGATTTTACTTCGGTAAACAGGCGCGCTTCCTCCTCCCGGACAAGCGTCGGCGACTCACCGGTAGTAGCTGCCAGCACTACGCCGTCGCTTCCTGAGTTAAGTAAGGCTAAGGCTAACTTTTTAGCCTGCTCATAATCCACTGCCCCTTCTTTATCAAAGGGGGTTACCATTGCTGTCAGCAGTCGCCCCAGTTCTTTCATTTCCCTACCTCCCGGGGTGTAGCCAGTCCCTTTTAATCATTTCTTCGGCAATCTGGACTGTATTTAGAGCCGCTCCCTTGCGCAGATTGTCGGCGACAACCCACATAACTAAACCGTTGGGGTGGGAGGCATCCCGGTGAATGCGCCCGACAAAAACTTCGTCGGTGCCAGCCGCTGACCAGGGCTGAGGATAAAGGCTGATAGCCGGGTCATCTAATATCTTGACCGCTGGAGCCTGGGTGAGGATACGTCTTGCCTCATCGGGAGACATAGGCTGGGAGAATTCTAGGTGGACTGCCTCGGTGTGTCCGATAAATACCGGCACTCGGGCGCAGACCGCCGAAATGGCGATATCAGGGGCATGCATTATCTTCCTTGTTTCCTCCACCAGCTTCCACTCTTCTTTAGTATAGTCGTTATCCAGGAAGACATCTATCTCGGGCAGTATATTAAAGGCTATCTGGTGGGGGTAAACATGGGGGACGGTGGTCTGTCCCTCCAATACCTGCTTGGCTTGTAAGGTGAGCTCTTCTACCGCTGCTGAGCCAGTTCCTGATACCGCCTGGTAGGTAGCAGCAATAACGCGCTTGATGGGATTAACCTTGTGCAGGGGGTATAGAGCCACTACCAATTGGATGGTGGAGCAATTTGGATTAGCTATAATCCCCTTATGCCATTTAATGTCCTCGGCGTTGACCTCAGGTACCACCAATGGGACCTTGGGGTCCATTCTAAATGCCGAGCTATTATCAATAACTACGGCTCCTGATTGGGCGGCTATAGGAGAGAAGTAGCGACTGGTCTCAGCCCCCGCCGAGAAGAGGGCGATATCTATCTTCTTAAAGGACTCGGGAACAGTCTCCTTGACCACAAGCTCGCGGTGACTGACAAATAGCCTCTTGCCTGCTGAGCGGTCTGAGGCTAGAAGTTCAATGGACTGCATCGGGAAGTCCCGTTGCTCTAATACCTTAATGAACTCCTGCCCTACCATTCCGGTGGCACCAACAATAGCTACTCTAAATCTCTTCATCATCTCTTATCCAAACCGAGCAAAGTCTCCAGACCGTAGATTAGCCCTTTGTGCTTGACCACTTCTTTAATGGCTAGCATAACGCCTGGCATATAGCACTCTCGGCTGATAGTATCGTGGCGGATGCTCAGTGTTTGTCCCGCTCCGCCCAGTATTACCTCCTGATGCGCCATCAGACCGGGCAGGCGCACGCTGTGAATGTTTATTCCCTCAGCAGTTTGCCCGCGGCTAACCTGGGCCTCTCCCGATACCGTCGGCGGGAGGAACGGTTTGCCTCTGGCTTGAGCCATGGCTTTAGCCGTAGTGAGGGCAGTGCCCGAAGGCGCATCAACCTTGCGGTCATGATGCAGCTCTATGATTTCGGCATGGTCAAGATATCTTCCGGCTATCTTGGCCAGGTGCATCATCAGCACAGCACCCAGGGCAAAATTTGGCGCTACCACCACCCCCACTTGGTTAGCTTTCGCTAGGCGGTCAATCTCTTTGACGTCGTCGGCGGCTAGTCCAGTAGTTCCTATTACCAAGTTAACGCCATGCTCGGCGGTTATGCGCACTGCTGGCATAACGGCCTTGGCCGTGGTGAAATCTACCAATACCTCCGGCTGGCAGGTGGTGAGGATTTGCTCCAGGTTTGTGGAAAAGGGCACCCTGCCCGAGCCATCGGGCAGAGATAGCTTATCCCCGGCAGCCTTTATGTCTACAGCCCCCACTATTTGCATGTCGGGCTCCTGGCATAGGGCACCAAGCACCGTTTGCCCCATTCTGCCCGATGCGCCATTAACGGCTACCCTTATCGGCTTCATCGCCGGTATCCTTTACTCGGTCCTCTATTTGGTCCTCGGTTATGAAAACTCCCTTTACTTCGTGGAGGGCGGGAGTCCCGTGTTTTAAACGGGTAGTCTTTAGATGGAGATTCTTGCCCCCTGGCACCGGGCGCCTGAGCTCCGGGCGCATCAGAATGCTTTTCAAAGACCGCCCGCCGTGACAGGTTTACCCGGCCCATATCGTCAATATTAATCACCTTGACCGTTATCTCATCGCCAACTTTAACTACATCCTCAACCTTGGGCACCCGGTAGTCAGCCAGTTCGCTGATGTGAACCAAGCCTTCTTTGTCGGGAAGTATTTCTACGAAGGCACCGAAGTCCATCAGGCGGGTTACCTTTCCCGTGTAGATGGCGCCGATTTCCACTTCCTTGGTTAGACCTTCAATAATCTCGATAGCCTTGCGGGCAGATTCCTCATTAGCTGAGCCGATAATCACCGTGCCATCATTATTAATATCAATAGTTGCCTTGGTTTCATCAATAATTGACCTGATTACTCTACCCCCGGTGCCGATGACAGCGCCAATTTTATTCGGGTCAATGGTTATTTTGTACATTCTGGGTGCATACTGGCTGAGTTCAGGTCGGCTGGAGCCGATGGTCTGCTGCATTGTTTCCAGAATGGACAGGCGGGCCTGGCGGGCTTGGTTTATCGCCTTGCCCACAATTTCCAGGCTTATGCCTTTAAGCTTGGTGTCCATCTGCATGGCGGTGATGCCTTTAGCCGTTCCAGCCACCTTGAAGTCCATGTCCCCATAGACGTCCTCTATGCCCTCGATGTCGGTTAAAATAACATAGTCGCCCTTCTCACCGGTGACCAAGCCCATAGCTACCCCAGCGACGGCTGTCTTGGTCGGTATTCCGGCGTCCATCAGGGACAGGCTTGAGGCGCAAACACTAGCCATAGAGGTGCTGCCGCTGGAGCTCAAGACCTCGGAAACGAGGCGGATAGTGTAAGGGAAGTCCTCGTCCTTGGGCAAAACCGGCTCAATGGCTCGCTCCACCAGAGAGCCATGCCCGATTTCACGCCGTCCTGGTGACCCTACGCGTTTTACCTCGCCACTGGAGAAGGGAGGGAAATTGTAGTGGAGGATAAAGCGTTTACTATCCTCTATGCCCAGTCCATCAAGCGGCTGCTCCTTGCCAACCGAGCCCAGGGTGGTTATGGCTAGAACCTGGGTCTGACCCCGGGTAAATAAGGCTGAGCCATGGGTGCGGGGCAGCAGCCCTACTTCGCAGCTGATGGGTCGGATATCAGCCAGCCCCCGCTCGCCGATGCGCTTTTTCTTCTCAAGGATGTTACCTCTTATTTCCTCCCTGACCCTAGCCTCAAAGGCGGCGGTTATATCCTCTTCGGGGAATGACTCACATAGGCTCTCCACCAGCTCTTTCTTCAGCTCGCTGAGCGCCTGTTCTCGCTGTGACTTTTCTGGCTGGCTCAAGGCTTGGGCGAGCTTATCATCAACTATAGGTGAGATTGCTGAGATTACTTCAGGGTTGACCTCGCTGGCGGGGGCTTCCACCTTGGGCCTGCCCCAGGCCTGCTGGAGCTGCTCCTGGAGTTTGATAATATCTTTATTTGCTTGGTGACCAAATTCTATTGCCTTTATAACAATATCTTCCGAAGCCTCATTGGCTCCTGCCTCTACCATTACTATTGCTTGCTTGGTGCTGACCACAACCAGGTCAAGCTGGCTATTTTCCAGCTGGGCTAAGGTTGGATTTAATATCAGTTCATTGTTAATATAGCCCACATGAACCGCACTCACCGGGCCGTCAAATGGTATCGGTGAGATTGATAGGGCAGCCGAGCCACCGATAACTGCCAGGATGTCGGGGTCATTTTCCTGGTCGACGGAAAGGACGGTGATTATAAGCTGAATGTCATTGCGCCATCCCTTGGGCAAAAGCGGACGTAGCGGGCGATCGGTAAGTCGGCTGGCTAAAGTTGCCTCCTGGCTGGGGCGCCCCTCTCTTCGGATAAAACCGCCGGGAATTTTACCGGCAGCGTAAAGCCTTTCTTCATAGTCAATGGTTAGTGGCAGAAAATCTATCCCTTCTCGTGGTTCATCGCTGGTGCAAACAGTAACCAGAACTACGGTATCTCCATAGCGGGCGGTTACCGCTCCACTTGCCTGTCCGGCGAGTTTTCCGGTGTCTATAGTAAGCTTTCTACCGCCGATCTCATAGTCAAAAGAATTAGGTGATATCAATAGCTCCTCCTCCGCTGAGGCTTTACTTGCGTAGCCCGAGCTTGGCAATCAGGCTGCGATATCGACCAACATCCTCTCGGCTCAGGTAGGCTAGTAGCCTTCTTCTTTGTCCTACCAGCTTAAGCAGCCCACGTTGCGTGTGATAATCATGCCGATTAGCCATCATATGCTCAGTCAGTTGGTTTATCCTTTCGGTGAGCAAGGCTATCTGAATTTCAGTTGAGCCTGTGTCTCCTTCACGGAGCCCGAATTCACTTATGATTTCTGTCTTTTTCTCTTTGTCCAAATTATAACCCCTGTATTCATGGTTTATTTTAGCAAATATCGACTATTCCTTAAATCAACCGATTATAGCATAAGTCTGGGCGGCTGTAAATTTATAGGGAGTAATTTCAGCTTGACTTTGTCACCAAATAGGGGGTATATTTAGTGCTGTAGTTGATACCTTGGTTTAGTGTTGTTTCCAAGCTTGACCCCTGTATATGTAGGGAACCCTCTGAAATAGTGTTACAAATCATGGCAATACGGCAAAGGGTTTTTGGAGCCAGGAGACTGCATCAAAGACAAGGGACTAACAAAATACGGAGGAGGTGCAGTAATGGCTCTGGCAGACAAGACTCTGGTATGCCGTGACTGTGGACAGGAGTTCGTTTTTACCACCGGTGAGCAAGAGTTTTATCAATCTCACGGGTTACAAAATGAACCCACTCGGTGTCCGGAGTGCCGAGCCTCTCGGCGAAGAGAGCGCTGGGGTAGCTATAGGCAGCCACGACAGATGTATACTGTGACCTGCGCCGAGTGTGGTGTGGAAACTACGGTGCCTTTTGAGCCCAGGGAAGGGCGACCGGTCTATTGCAAAGAGTGCTACGCTAAGCAAAAAGAATCTGGTTAAGCCTTCGATTTATCTAGTTACCAACTATATATCATGCATGTTGGTGCCTGTTGGGTTAAGCTTCGCTTTCCAGAAAATCTATCGCTTAAGGGTAAGCGGCAGATATTGAAATCTATTACCACTCGCCTCAGAAGCAAGTTTAACGTTTCCGTGGCTGAAGTGGAAGATAATGAACTATGGCAGTTAGCTACCCTGGGGATTTGTTGCGTTAGCAATAATAAACGCTATACCAATGAAGTCCTATCCAAGGCTGTGGATTTTATTGTTAACGGTCGCTTCGAGGTAGAAATACTCAACTATGAAATTGAGATTCTGCCTGTTTCCTGACCGGAGTTATAATGGATACCTCTGCCTTTCTTCATCATCTTACTGCTCAGCCCACTTATAGCGGTCAGATGGCTCACATAGAGCATATTTCACGCCGCGAGGCGAAGTGTGCCGATTTAGATAAGCCTCTGGAAGCCGGTCTTCAGGATTGCCTCAGTGAACATGGGCTATTGCCCCTTTATACCCATCAGACGGAAGCCTTAAATTTTGCCCGTGAGGGCAGGAATGTGATGGTAGCTACTTCCTCTGCTAGCGGCAAGACCCTGTGCTATAACGTCCCGGTTATGGAGGCAATCTTAACTGAGCCGCGTAGCTGTGCCCTTTACCTCTTCCCGACCAAAGCCCTGGCTCAGGACCAGCTGCGCAGCTTAAGGGAGCTATTCCACCCCCGACTTCTGCAGACGGGGGATTTTGCTACCTTTGATGGCGATACCCCCCAGGTGGAGCGGGCGGATATAAGAAGGCGAGCCCGGGTGATACTTACCAACCCCGATATGCTCCATCTGGGCATACTGCCCAATCATCAACAATGGTCAAGGCTGCTGCGCCGCCTGAGGTATGTGGTGGTGGATGAAGCCCATACCTATCGTGGTGTCTTTGGCTCCCATGTGGCTGGTGTCATGCGCCGCCTGCGCCGATTGTGCCAGTTCTATGGCTCCAATCCCCAGTTTATCTTCTGCTCGGCTACTATAGCTAACCCCGGTGAGCATGCCCAAAAGCTGGTGGGTTTGCCCTTTACCGTGGTGGATAATGACGGCTCTCCCCGCGGCGGGAGGGAATTTGTCTTCTGGAATCCGCCCATTATAGATGAGGCTAAGAGTGTTCGGCGCAGTGCTAACAGTGAAGCGGCAAGCCTGTTCGCTGAGCTGGTAAGCCAGGATATCCGCAGCCTGACCTTTGTTCGCACCCGCCAGCTGACTGAGGTTATCTATAACTATACCCGGCAGAAGCTGGCTGAAATCAGCTCCGCCTTAGTTAAGAAAATCAAGCCCTATCGGGCGGGCTATCTCCCTGAGGAAAGGCGTAAGATAGAGCAGGAGCTGTTCGGCGGCGAGCTTATAGGCGTGGTGGCGACCACGGCTTTAGAGCTGGGCATAGACATCGGTGACCTGGAGGCTACTGTGCTCACCGGCTATCCGGGGAGCATCGCCAGCACCTGGCAGCAGGTGGGGAGGAGCGGGCGGGGTAAGAATAAATCGCTGAGTTTTCTCATCGGGCTGGATAATCCCCTTGACCAGTATTTTATGCGCCACCCCGATTCCTTTTTCGGCAAAAGCTTTGAGAATGCCTTGGTCAACCCGGATAACCCTTATATTTTGCGCGCCCATATGCTGTGCGCTGCCTGGGAGTTGCCCCTCACCGCCGAGGATGAGGAGGTCTTCGGCTCTGCCTTGGCTGGGGAGAGAACCGGGCTGGGGGAGCAGGGTTTGCTGAGGGAGCGCAGGGGCAAATGGTATCTTTCGCCGGCAATTGCTTACCCCGCTCAGGGGATAAATATCCGTTCCACCTCGGGAGAGAACTTTGCCATTATTGATACTTCAACCGGCTCCCTGCTGGAAACCATTGAGGCTAGCGTGGCTCTCTTTCAAATCTTTCCCGGCGCTATCTACCTCCATCAGGGGGAATCATATCTGGTTGAGGAGCTTGACCTGGCAGCCCGCACTGCCTATGCCAGACCGGTTACTGTCAACTACTATACTCAGGATAAGGAAATTACCGACCTTCATATCCTCAGGGTAATCCGGGATAAAAGCTGCCAGAAGACCAGGGTATACCTGGGCGAAGTTGAGGTTACCACCAGGGTGGTTGGTTTTAAGAAGAAGGCGCAATTCACCGAGGAGGTAATCGGTGAGGAGCCCCTTGACCTCCCCCCCCAGCACTTCCCCACCGTCGCTCTTTGGTTTGACCTGCCGCCCGAGGTGGTGAGGCGGCTGGATAAGGCGCAGCTGGACTTTGCCGGCGGGCTGCATGCTGCCGAGCATGCTTCCATTAGCATCCTCCCTCTATTTGCCCTTTGCGACCGCAATGATATTGGCGGGGTCTCCACCTCTCTCCATCCCGATACCGGCAAGCCCCAGATATTTATCTACGACGCCCATCCCGGCGGCATCGGCATTGCCGAGAAGGGCTTTGACCTGATGGAGGAATTGTGGCAGACTACACTGAAGGCAATCAAAGAATGCCCGTGTGAGGAGGGCTGCCCCAGTTGCGTCCAGTCGCCAAAGTGTGGCAATAATAATAAGCCTCTGGATAAAAAGGCAGCCCAGCTCTTACTTGAGGGTTTGCTATCTAAAAGAATAGATTGAGAGAGGATAATTTTATATCTATTCCCACCCGCCGCCCTTAAGAGGGGGGCCAAATAAAGGAAGTCCAAGAGGGACGAAGTCCCTCTTACATAACCACTTCCCCTTCCCCTTGTAAGGGGAAGGGGATAAAGCGGGTTCCCAGGAAAATCAAAGATTTTTCTGGGTGCTTAAAGGGGATGGGGTTGAAAGATATTGAGCAAGCCTTAAAACCCAGCCGTGATAGCTGGTTTAAGCGGGCGATGCGCCTCTTTGACCGCCCCAGCGTGGACGAGGCAGTGTGGACGGAGCTGGAGGAACTGCTTATTTCTGCCGATGTCGGCGTCGATACCACGGCAAAGCTCATTGAACAGGCGAGGCGAAGAGCGCAAGAGGGGAGTCTCGGTCAGGGGACATTGGTTCGCGATGCCTTGAAGGAAGAAATGGTCAGCATCCTGAAAATTGAGTTTCAGCCGCCTTCGGTTTCTCCATCGTTGCCCAAAGTTGTCCTGGCGGTAGGCGTCAATGGCAGTGGAAAGACTACCTCTATTGCCAAGCTTGCCTATAGCGCCAAAAAAGAAGGCAGGCGGGTGCTCTTGGTTGCCGCTGATACCTTTAGGGCGGCGGCTGTTGACCAGCTCAAGAAGCTGGGCGAGAGGATGGGTGTTGATGTCATTGCTCACCAGCCCGGGGGCGATGCCGGGGCGGTGGTCTTTGACGCCCTACAGGCAGCACGGAGTCGAAACGCTGAGGAAGTAATTATTGACACCGCCGGCAGGCTGCATACCAAGTTTTACCTGATGGAGGAGCTGAAAAAGATTAGACGGGTGGCCGCCAAGGTTGACGCCACAGCGCCACATGAGGTAATTTTGGTGCTTGATGCTACCACTGGTCAGAATGGCTTAACCCAGGCCAGATATTTCACTGAAGCGGTAGGGGTAACCGGCATTTTTCTGGCTAAGCTGGATGGCACAGCTAAAGGGGGTATAGTGCTGGCTATCTGTGATGAACTGAAAATACCAATCTTGTTCATCGGTGTTGGCGACGGGTTGGAGGATATGGCTCCTTTTGATGCTGAGACCTTTGTCCAGGCGCTATGTTCTTGATTTTAGGAGGGAAATATTGATTACCATAGGTATGGATCCGATAGCCTTCTTAAATGTTAGGTGGTATGGCATTATGATTGCCCTGGGGGTGGTGGTGTTAGTTTTGTGGATGCTGCGAGAGGTAAGACGGGGGGGTACTCTTTCCTACGAGACTATTATTACCACAGCCCTGGTGGCCATTCCCTCGGCGATAATAATATCAAAGTTACTCCATGTTATTGATCAATTTGATTTTTATGCTCAAAATCCGGGGCTGATTTGGGGTTTTGCCGGTCTGACCATCTGGGGCGCAGTTCTGGGTGCCACCCTGGGTATCTGGATTTATAGTAAGTTCAGTAATTTCAAATTTGGTTACTTCATGGATTTGATGGCACCGGGTATTATATTGGCTCAGGCTGTAGGCAGAGTGGGCTGCACTATAAATGGCTGCTGCTATGGGATGGAAGCGCCAGCTTGGCTACCCTGGTCTGTGGTCTATACTCACCCTGAGAGCTATGCCCCTCTGGGGGTAGCCCTTCACCCCACCCAGATTTACGAGATTATATTTTGCCTGATAGTCTTTGGCGTATTGCTCAGGTTGAGGGGTCATTTTAAGCCTGACGGCTCTCTGTTTCTTATCTACCTCAGCATATATTCCTTGTGGCGGCTGGGCATTGGCTTTCTGCGGGAGGGGACATCCTTCCTCTTTGGCTTACACCAGGCTCAGGTGATAGGTATAATAGTATCACTCATTGCCATTACCATAATGGTTATGAAGACGCGGTGGGTGAGGGTGGAAAGTAAGGCTGAATGATGATAAGTATCGCAGCTATGTGTCTTAAGCATATGGATTCAGACCAGGCAATTTAGTATCTTCTCTGTCTTCCTCCTCCACCAAAGCCGCCGCCTCTCCTGTCGGAGCGAGGGCGAGCCTCGTTAACATCAAGCGTTCGCTCATTTAGCGTCTTTCCTTTGAGGCCAGTAATTGCCGCTTCGGCTTCAGACTTTGAAGACATTTCAACAAACGCAAATCCCCTAGATTGCCCACTATACTTGTCTTTGATAATGTTTACAGATGTCACTTCTCCAAAAGCCGCGAATTCTTGCCGCAATTCCTCTTCAGTTACCTCGCGAGATAGGTTGCCCACATAGATATTCATGTTGCCTCCCCTTTTTTTGGATTGTGTAATCCCTCTTGTAGTGACATACATAGGCCAGGTATCCCCCAGCCTATGTATGTCCTTAGGGTCAAACTAACGTTATCCGTTCAGTCTGACTTTATTGTAGCACTCGCTACAATACACCGGTCTACCCTCACGGGGCTCGAACGGTACTTCGGTTTCCTTACCGCACTCGGCGCATACTGCAGGGAACATTTGGCGTCGGGACCTGTAGCCGTAGCTATCATTTCCGTAACGCTGTG
>JAUWZG010000050.1 GCA_030615425.1 Dehalococcoidia bacterium | reverse complement strand
ATCAGCCACCGACGAGCCGCCGTATTTTTGAACAATCAAAGCCATTAGCTTTTAACCCTCTATCAACCTACCCATTATTTTATACCCATCGTCGATAAAAAGACCAGTGTTTTTTGCTTCCACTTCGGTGAATTTTTTTGCATCATTGGGGGTAAACCCTGCCCCCCACAGCAGAAACGGCACCGGCTCCGGGCTGTGGGTCCGGGTCTTAATCGGGGTGGGGTGGTCGGGCATAACCAGCAGCCGCAGGTCGCCTTCACGCCAGGAGCACAGCCGGCGGATAACCTCCCCATCTATTCTCTGGATAGCCTCAATCTTATCATCAATGGAGCCGGCGTGGGCTGCCTCATCGGGCGCTTCAATGTGAATAACCACCAAGTCATGCTCTTCAAGCGCCTTAATGGCACCATTCGCTTGAGCAGCATAGTCATTATCCAGACCATCGGTCACCCCGGGTATATCCAGAACTTTCATCCCCACCATCTTGGCCAAGCCCCGCAGCAGGTCAACCCCGGAGGTGAGGCCAGCACCAAGACCATAGACCTGCTTGAATGCGGGCATATCAGGCACCTGGCCACTGCCCCAGAAGAGCCAGATGGTGGTCGCCGGGATATCGCCGCCAGACCTCCGCTCCACATTCACCGGATGGCCCCGGAGCACAGCCTCCGAGCACTTCATCAGCTCTCGCAGGATATCGCTTCCCTCACCCTTGGGCAGAAACTCACCAATAGGCTTATCCGGAATATCATGGGGCGGGGTGCAGCTAGCTAGCAGGGTATCTTCCTGCCCCTTGAGCTTGCAGATATGCCGGTAGCTGACGCCGGGGTAAAAGTGAACATTTTCATCACCCAGGCTCTTGTTTAAGGCGGTAATAAGCTCTTTTGCCTCCTCGGTGCTGATATAGCCAGCGCTGTAGCTCCACATCCTGCCATCACGCACCGCCACCAGATTGCAGCGGAAAACGACCTCCCCCTGGCCAATGGGGATATCCATACTCCTGGCTTCAATGGCACTGCGCCCCCGATAGTATACCCTGGGGTCGTAGCCCAGCACCGACATACAGGCGCAGGCGCTTGATGGCTCCATCCCCGCCGGCACGGTGCGCACCAGCCCCAGGACACCCTCCCCGGCCATGGCATCAAGGTTGGGGGTTTTAGCCAGCTCAAGGCAGGTCCTGCCGCCACGCTCTGGTAACGGTAAGCCGGCGGCGCCGTCAATTATCAAAATACAGTATTTCATTTTCTTAGCAACCCCACCCCCCTGTTTTCAGTTCTCTTTCTTCCCACCCAACCCGCCCAAAAGGGTTTCACCCTCTTAGACTCTCCATTATTGCCGAAGGGATCACTTTTCAACATAAGCGATATCAATGGTAACATTCATGTTCTTCTTAACGCGCTCTTTTCGCAACGCCTCACATAACTTACCGAAATCAAGTCGTACAATGGGCTTACCGGCCTCCACCGCATAACTGAAGTCCTCAAAATAATGATACATAGAATATTCCTTCGAAACTTTGCCTCCTATGATCTTGCTGTGTTCAACCGTAACTTTGATGTCATTGCTACTGAGAGGCTCGCTTTCCAAATTATATCGAAACATGCCAAATTTCAATAAATCTCTATAAGGCTGGATATCTACCTTGTGCTGCCACCTTGTCTCCGCGATTGGCTGCCTATTACGTTTCGGTATCGCAGTAAACTCCTTAGTAAAGTAAATTTTTACGGGTTCATATTCGGCAATTCCGTCCAAATATACGTTGTCCTCTTGAAAATAGCCCTGCTGTTCATCAGACAACAAGTTAATACCAAACTTTCCATCTATGATAATCCCCGAAGGTCTCGCTAAATTCGTTAATCGGGAGGTCAGATTTAACAATCTTCCTGAGTAGTCAATCACTTTATCTCCAGAAATCAAACGACAGGCAGTACCTCTCGCTACTCCTATGCCGATTTTATCTGGGACTTTAAAGTTAATCATGGGGTCGTCACTACATATACTTCCGAACTCTGAATGACATTTTATACAACTATCAACAACTTTACGTGATACTTCCGTAATATTTTCTCCACCAATTGGAACAACTAACAGGAGCCCATCACCAGTTGATTTATAAAAGGATGCAAAAGGAAAGTAGTCCTCAATCAACCTTATATAAACCCATCTAATAAACATCGCAACCTCAACAGAATCACAGCCTTCGCTGAAACGAGAAAAATCTCTAACATCTGTCATAACTACGATTATAGACTCCGCTACTCCAGCCGCATCGTCTAGCGCCTTTCTAAATATCCTATGCATTTTGCCCCTCCTTTACTTGCCGATGTCGACAGGCAAGCGTTATAATAAAGCCATCGGGGCGTAGCGCAGTTTGGTAGCGCGCCGCGTTCGGGACGCGGAGGTCGGAGGTTCAAATCCTCTCGCCCCGACCAGCCTATTTTGCTTTCTTCTTGGCTTCCTCCCACAGGACATTCTGCTCTTCAAAGGACAAGTCGCCAAAGTTTATCCCGCGCTGGCGGCAGACCTCCTCCATATAGGAGAAGCGCTTATAAAACCGCCTATTTGCCTGCCTCAGTGCCGCCTCTAAATCTATCCCCAATCGGCGGGCAATATTAGCCAGGGTAAATAAAAGGTCGCCAAACTCCTTGGCTTTATGCTCCTCGGTCTCAGCTTGCTCGAATTCCCCAACCTCCTCAGCCAGTTTTTCAATAACGCCGTCAACATCCTCCCAGTCAAAGCCAACCTGAGCCACCCGGCGCTGAATCTCCTGGCTGTAGCCCAGAGCCGGCATCTGCCGGGGCACGCTTTCCAGTATAGAGGTATCAGCCCCTCTCTCCTCCCCTTTAAGCACCTCCCAGTTAAGCACCACCTCCTCGGCGTCCTTCACCTTCTTTGAGCCAAAAATATGGGGGTGACGGTGGATTAGCTTGGTGTTGATTCTCTTTATTACATCCCCCAGCTCAAATTCACCGGCTTCGGTGGCAATCTGGGCATGGAGCACAATCTGCATAAGTAAGTCGCCCAGCTCGTCACGAAGTTTTCCCGCCTCCCCCTCGTCCAGAGCCTCCAGCACCTCGTAACACTCGGCAAGAAGGTTTTCCCGCAGAGAGGCATGGGTCTGCTTCCGGTCCCAGGGGCAGCCGTCGGGCGCCCGCAACTTGGCGATAATATCCACCAGAGCGGAAAACTGGCTTAAGTTCTCGGGTAAAGACAAAACAGCCTCCTTGCACTATTATGCAGATTATACAGGCTGGATTAAAGTGAGGCAATAGAGAAAGAGCAGCTCGGTGGAGGTAAGGCTATTACCTCCGCATACCTAACACCAGAAACAGAAAGAAGGCAAGCTGAGCCAATGCCTGGAGCAAAGCCGCCACATAGGTCAGCGCCGCCGCTGACAGCACAGCGCTGGCTCCCTGATACTCCTGAGTCGAGACCAGCCCCGATGCCTGTAGCATCTGGCGGGCACGATTTGAGGCATTATACTCCACCGGTAGTGTAACCAGGGCGAAAAGCACCGCCGCCGCAAACAGCCATACCCCTACCCAGGCCAGGGTTTCCCCGAAGGCAACATTAAAGGCAAATAGAATAAGGCCGAGGATAACACAGATAAAGCCGAAGCGACTGCCCAGATTAGCTACTGGAACCAGTGCACTCCGTATCCTCATTGGGGCATAGCCCACTTTATCCTGGAGAGCATGCCCTATCTCATGGGCAACAATGCCCAGCGCTGCCACCGAAGGAGTCCTAGCGACACCGGCTGACAACCGCAATACCTTATGCCTGGGGTCATAGTGGTCACTCAGCCGCCCCTTGGTTTCCTCAACCCTCACCTGGCGCAGGCCTTTATAATCAAGTAGCGTCTTTGCTGCCTGCACCCCGGTCAGCCCGCTCATATTACGCACCTTGGAATACTTTTTGTAAGCCGATGATACCCTCGACTGCGCCCAAATCATGAAGATTAGCGGGGGCACCATAAAAAGCAAATACCATAGCATCTTCACTCACCACCGATTAAAATTGAGGTAATAATTATAGCATAGCTGGCAGTTCAAGGCAACGGCAAAACCACCCCCATAAACTCCCTCTGCCCCCGTAAAAACTCGGCGGCGGATAAAGCCTGCTTCCCCTCCAGTTGAACCCTGGAGACGCCCAAGACGCCGTCCCCGGTACATACGCCAAAAGCAGCCTTTGCCCCCTCAGGGATCGAAGTCAGTGCCACCACCCCCCCCACCTTAAAGGTCTTCTCCTGAAGCAAGGGCACCGCCTCAATAATCTTGAGCCGCCTCCCCCGCCAGGCGGTGTAACATCCCGGCCAGGGGTTAAAAGCCCTCACTCGCCGCCATATATCTATAGCCGGCAGACGCCAGTCAATCTTGCCTTCCTCCTTGGTGATTGAGCCGCAGTAGGTAGCCTCGGCTTCACTCTGAGGTTGGGGAGTCATCTCACCCCTCGTCCAGTGGGCTAAAACCTCCAGAAGCAAGCCAGCCCCGAGCCAGGACAGCTTGGTGGTAAGCGAGCCAGTGGTATCCCCGGCGGAAATGGGAATCTGCGCCCTAGCTAATACCGGGCCAGTATCTAAACCTTCGTCCATCACCATAATGCTGACCCCGGTAAACTCGTCGCCAGCCAAGATAGCTGACACCACCGGTGAGGCACCACGAAATCTGGGTAGCAGTGAAGGGTGAATATTGATGCACCCCAGGCGCGGCAGAGCCAGAACCGAGCGGGGCAGAACTTGACCGAAGGCAGCCACCACTATAACATCGGGGCTAAAGCCGGCGAGTTGCTCCACCACCCCCACCCCCTTTAAACTGGCTGGTTGCACCACCGGCAGCTCCCAGGCTAGCGCTACCCTCTTCACCGGAGGAGAAACTAAGCCGCGCCCCCTCCCTGCCGGTCTATCCGGCTGGGTATAAACCGCCACCACCTGATATTGACTGCCCAGCAGGTGCTGCAGGGGGGGAACGGCAAACTCAGGACTACCCATGAAGATAACTCGCAATTTAAACCTCCCCGACACAAAATTTTAACATTAAAAATTCTTAGCAACAAGTTTTCATTTTATATCTATCAGCTCAATATTGGGCAAAAAAATAAGTCCGATGGACTTAGCAAGGGAAAAGTGGGGTTAAGAACCCCCAACAATCAGCACCAAAAAGCTTGCCATCAAACAAACAGGGCGTGTTATTCTATTGACACGCCCCTAATTTCCCACCCCCAGACCTCTAACTCAAGCTACACACTTTTTGACTGCCCGGCGTTAGATGCTGTTTGAATTTATAAACTGGCTAATCTTAGAAGTTGAACAGGAAAGGAATTGCATGGGAGCTAGGTCAGCTCAAGAAATCTGGGAAGCCGCTTTAGGTGAATTGCAAGTCCAGGTAACCAAGTCATACTACCGCACCTGGCTGGAAAAAACTAGCGGCTTAAATTATCAGGATAACCAGTTTGTTGTCGGAGCTCCCAATACCTTTGTCGCTGAATACCTGGACAAAAACCAGCGCTCTTTGATTGAAAAAACGCTCATCGGTCTTACCCGACCTAACATCAAGGTCCTTTTCCGGGTAAGCCCGGGAGAGGAAACCACCGCTTCTCAGCCAATAACTCGCCCCCGCGGTAATCTAAAATATACCTTTGATTCCTTTGTAGTGAGCAACAGTAACCGCTTAGCCTATGCGGCGGCGCTGAGCGTAGCCGAGAACCCGGGACGTAGCTATAATCCGCTATTCCTGTATGGGGGAGTGGGTCTGGGCAAGACCCACCTATTGCATGCCATCTATCATGTGGCTCGGACTAACAATTTCCGGACGCTCTATGTCAGCGCCGAGCAGTTTACCAACGAGTTTGTCAACGCCGTCAGGGAGAAGAGCACCGAGGAATTCCGCAGCAAATTCAGAAGTGTTGATATGTTGTTGATAGATGACATCCAATTTATCAGCGGCAAGGAGCAGACCGAGGAAAGCTTTTTCCATACCTTTAATGAGCTGCATAACGCCCACCGCCAGATTGTTATTACCAGCGACCGTCCCCCCAAGTCCATGCCCCTTCTCAGCGACCGCTTATGCTCCCGCTTTGAGTGGGGGCTGATCGCCGATATTCAATCGCCTAATTTTGACACCCGCCTGGCTATCCTGCAGGCTAAGGCTGAGCAGGAAAAGGCAGATGTGCCCCTGGAGGTGCTAGAGTTTATCGCCCACCGCATTCAACAGAACATCAGGGAACTGGAGGGTTCCCTGCACCGAGCTATCGCTTATGCCAAGCTGTTTAGAGCTCTACTCACCCCTGAGTTAGCCGCTCAGGCACTTGAGGATATTACCACTAAGGGTGCCAAGAGTGCCCCTATCACACCTGAGCTAGTGATAGAAACCGTCGCCCGTAGCTTCCAGCTAACCACCGCCGACTTAAAGGGCCGGAAGCGAGATAGGGTAACTGCCCAAGCCCGACAGGTGACAATGTATCTTCTCAAGCAGGCAACCAATTGCTCGCTGGCTCAAATTGGGCTAGAGCTAGGAAACAGAGACCATTCCACTGTTATCCACGCCTCCCGGAAAATAGCTAGTGATATGGATAACGACCCTTACCTGCGGCGTAAAATCCTGGACATCCAGCAGGGAATATACCTCAAGCAGAAGTCCCGGAGTTATTAACAGCAGTATTCCCACCAAATCAACCATCTATAAACAAGCCAAGCCAGCTGAAAACACCGTCACGGTGGATAACCACCACAAATTTGTGGAAAGGTTCAAACAAAGTAGCTTTGATTTTATCCTGTTTTTGGTCGAGCCATTAGTTCAGGCTAGCCACCAGCTAGCTGGAGGTATTATAATTAGTACTGTTAGTTATAAACCTCGGTATATACTAAAATAAAGTTTAATAAGACCAGTAAAATGTTTATAGAATGACAGCATCATGTTTGACAGAACAGAAGTAACAGTTAGAGCGGGGGATGGGGGTGACGGGATAGTAAGTTTCCGCCGGGAGAAGTGGGTTCCCTTTGGCGGTCCTGATGGCGGTGACGGTGGTGACGGCGGTGATGTAATTGTTATGGCTGATTCATCTGTTACCAGCCTGAGAATATTCAAGCAGAAGAGGCACTTTAGAGCCGGTAGCGGCAAGAACGGAGGAGATAAGAAGAAGCACGGCAGGAAGGGGGAAGACGTGATATTAACCGTGCCGGCGGGGACTGTGGTCTCATATAAGTCGCAGATAGGTGGTGATAGCCTTATCGCCGACCTGGAACAGCCGGGTCAGCGGGCAGAGGTGGCTAAGGGGGGTAAAGGTGGCTTGGGCAATTCCCACTTTGCTACATCTACTAACCAAGCCCCACAGATTGCCGAGAAGGGGGAAGAGGGTGAGGAGAATTCCATAATCTTGGAACTCAAGCTCATTGCCGATGTTGGGCTTATCGGTTATCCTAACGTGGGCAAGTCAACATTACTGGCGGCAGTTTCCGCCGCCAAGCCCAAGATAGC
>JAUWZG010000027.1 GCA_030615425.1 Dehalococcoidia bacterium | reverse complement strand
GACTGATAAGCAGTGGTTTGACTACTGGATTGAGGAGCGCCTCAACTGGTATGTGAAGCTGGGCATCAAAAGAGAAAATCTCAGGCTTCGCCAGCATACTAAGGATGAGCTGGCGCACTATGCCCGAGAGTGCTATGACATTGACTATCTATATCCTATGGGCTGGGCTGAGCTGGAGGGTATTGCCAATCGTGGTGACTTTGACCTGGTTCAACATGCAAGTTTTAGCGGCAAGAGCCTGACCTATTATGATGAAGAGACCAAACAGCATATCATCCCTTATATAATTGAGCCATCGGCTGGGGTTGACCGCACTGCTCTGGCTCTGCTCTGTGATGCCTATGATGAAGATATAGCTGAGGGAGAAACACGGGTGCTGCTCCACCTCCACCCTGACCTGGCTCCCATCAAGGTGGCGGTATTACCCTTGAGCCGGCGGGAGAAGCTGGTTTCCCTGGCTAAAGAGATATACGCCGACCTGCGCCAGCAGTGGATGGTAAACTATGACGATGCCCAGAGCATAGGGCGTCGTTACCGGCGACAGGATGAGATTGGCACTCCTTTCTGTGTTACAGTTGACTTCCAATCGCTGGAAGATGAGCAGGTCACCATCAGGGAGCGCGATAGTTTGAACCAGATAAGAGTTCCCATCAGCGAGCTGAAGAACACTCTGCAAGCTAAGCTGGGTGGCGAAGAGTTATTCGTCCTCCCTCCTGGCGGCAGGATATGGAAGGAATAGGGAGTTTTAGAGGGGCTTCGCCCCCCTCTAATAAAATCCTCCCCGTCTCCTTATTAGAGGCTGTTTAGTTGTCATTGTGAGGTCGCCTAGGCGACCGAAGCAATCTTTGAAGGCAATAGTGAGATTGCTTCGCGGAGCCTGTCCTGAGCGCCATGAGATTCTTCGCTATGCTCAGAATGACACGAAGCGAAGGGCTCAGAATGACACGAAGCGAAGGGCTCAGAATGACAGTTTGAGTTGGTAAACGGTCTCTATTAAGGAAGGGGATAAAGGTCGAAGACTCTTCGAGGGGATGGGGTTACCTAATGAAAATCCTCCACTTTGCTGACCTTCACCTTGGTGTGGAGAGCTACGGTCGTATTGACCCGGCTACTGGCTTATCCTCACGCCTTCTCGATTTTCTAAAAGCCCTTGACCAGGTGGTAGATTGTGCCCTGGAGAACAGGGTGGACCTCGTTCTTTTCTGCGGTGATGCCTATAAGAGCCGTGAGCCTACCCAAACTCAACAGAGGGAATTTGCCAAAAGAATTAGTCGTCTGTCCACCAGTGGCATCCCTATCTTCCTCCTAATCGGTAACCATGACCTTCCTAATGCTATCGGCAGGGCTACCACCACCGAAATCTTTGATACTTTAGCTATTAAAAATGTTTATGTCTCCAACCGCCCCCAAATCTACCGCATCCCGACAAATAGCGGGACGGTTCAAATCGTCTCCTTACCCTGGCTGAGACGCAGTGCCCTATTAACTAAAGAAGAGACTAAAAACCTTGCCTTCGACCAGATAAATCAGAGATTGCAGCAGGCATTAACCAATGTCATCGCTGCCAAAGCTCAAGAACTTGACCCCGAACTGCCCGCCATACTGGCGGCCCATGTCTGGGTCTCCGGCGCCACGGTAGGCTCGGAGAGGTCAATGACCATAGGGCAGGAGCATGCCTTGCTGCTGAGCAATGTTGCCCATCCCGCCTTTGATTATATTGCCTTAGGTCATATTCATAAGCACCAGGTCTTGAGCCATAATCCCCCGGTTGTTTACCCCGGTAGTCTGGAGCGGCTGGATTTCAGCGAGGAGGAAGATGATAAGGGTTTTTATCTGGTAGAAATCGAGCCAGATAGGGAAACAGGCAAAAGGCTGGCCGCCAGAGGCGAGCCTCGCCAAAGGCGGGTCTCCTTTGACTTTCACCAGGTAACCGGGCGCCGCTTTCTCACCATTAATATCAATATCGAGCCACAGGATGCTGAGCCAACATCAACGGTGCTCAGGGCTATCGCTGGACAGGAAGATAAGGTCAATGATGCCATAGTGCGGCTGAGCATTAGCCTGCCGGCGGAGATTGAAGGACAGCTCAGAGACAATGACATCAGGAATGCTGTGAAAGAGGCTCACTACTTCACCATCGCCAAGGACATTAAGCGAGAGACCCGCCTCAGACTGGGGCAGTGGACTGCTGAAGAGATAACCCCCCCTGATGCCCTGAAAGCCTACTTAGAATCAAAGAAGGTATCCCCAGAGCGAGCCAAGATTTTGCTCCAATACGGAGAGAGGCTGATACAGGAGCAGAGGACTAAACAGGGATAAAAAGTATGAAAGGAGGCAGCAATGGTAAGAATTGTAATAGAGCGTCACTTAAAGGAAGGTAAGAGAGAAGACCTCATGCCGCTGCTCAGGGAACTCAGGGCTGTGGCTATGCACCAGCCAGGCTATGTAACTGGCGAGACCCTGGGGAGCACTGGAGACCCGTCTATTATCTCGGTGCTGAGTACATGGCGAAGCCTGGAGGACTGGAAGGCGTGGGAGAAATCAGAGCCACGAATTAAGTTATATAAACAAATTGAGCCGCTTTTGGTCGAGAAAGCCAAAGTCAGCATCTACCAGGTGATGGCTACGGAGGAGAAGTAACCTAGGGCGACACCTAGCGCCGCTTTAGACTCTAAAAGCTTGCCCCAGAGCAGAGGAGGGAGCATGGCGCAAAGAAAATCGTCTAAGAAGGAGCCCCAAATCCTGGAAATGCCGTCACAAAAGATGGCGGTGGTCTATGCCAAGGGCGCCCCGGAAAAGGTATTCTCTGAACTCATGCCCGCACTCTACGGTTCGGTCTACACGCTAAAGTTTGACCTTAAGAAGAAGGGACTGCCCACCTTTAAGGTTAGCGGACTCTGCGCCCGCTATCCTGATGCCCACCTTGTCCCTATGGAGGAATGGACTCATATTATCGGGCTGCCTATTCCTGAAGACACCACTTCTTTACCGCAGAAAGTCCCTGGCGTTGAGGTCAAGATTGAGACCTGGGAATATGGCACCGTAGCCCAGATTCTTCACCTCGGAGCTTATGACCAGGAGCAACCCACTGTTGAGCGCTTACAAAAGTTCATTGAAGAAAGCGGCTACCAGATAGCTGGCGTCCATGAAGAAGAATACCTCACCAGCCCCGACGCCAAAGTGGTAAAGACTATTATCAGGTATGCGGTTAAGAAGAAGTAGGCAAACGGCTGGTGTCAGACCACACTCAGGTAGGCTAGCCTGAGTTGGTTAAATTATATATCGCAGCTGCAATTGCTTGACTTCTCATTCACGGTGGGATAAACTATGCGTTGGGTGTTACCAGATAATAAGACTGGTTGAAGCTGAGAACTTCCCCCCGGAGTCTCAGCTTTATTGTGGTAAGAACAAGATTCCGATGAAGATTGCTATTAGCGGTAAGGGTGGAGTGGGGAAGACCATATTAGCCTCTCTCCTTTCCAGAACTTTCGCTGAGGCTGGCTACGCTGTTTTAGCCATAGATGCCGACCCCGATTCTAACCTAGCTGCCACCCTTGGCTTCCCCCATTCTGACGAGATAACCCCTATATCTGAGATGAGTGCTCTTATTGAGGAACGGACAGGAGCACCAGCCGGTCAGGTGGGGGGCTTTTTTAAGCTAAATCCTAAAGTTGATGACTTGCCAGAAAAGTATTCCCTAAAATATAATGGCATTAGATTAATGGTAATGGGGCGAATTAAAAAAGGCGGCACTGGTTGCTATTGTCCGGAGAACGCCTTATTACAAGCCCTAATTACCCATCTACTTCTGGGAAGGGATGAAGTAGTTATTTTGGATATGGAGGCTGGGATAGAGCATCTGGGACGAGCAACGGCTAGGGCAGTAGATAGATTGATTGTAGTAGTGGAACCGGGCAGACGAAGTGTGGAAACAGCCTATAGAATTGGTAAACTGGCACAAGAGATTGGTTTACATAATATTGCAATTGTAGGAAACAAAGTCCGGAGCCAATCTGATAGGGAATTCCTAACTTCTAGCCTGCCAGGTTTTGAGTTCCTCGGTTTTATTCCCTATGACCAAGCAATAGTTGAAGCTGACCTCGCCAATCTTCCTCTCCTTGACGCTAGCCCTCAGATTATCAATGAAGTTAGAAATATCTATCAGGCTCTGTTATCTACTGTTCAGGCAACAAGCAAAATAAAATAGGAATAAAAATGAGGAGGTTCCTGTGGCTTACGATGCGGTAAAAATGAAGGATTGGCAGATTTCAGATGCGGCTGAGGCAAACATGCCAACCCCTGATGAGTGGCGGGAGAGATTAAACCTGCAAAAGGACGAGATTATTCCTTTCGGGAGGTTATGTCGGCTCGATTTCATGAAAATTATTGAGCGCCTCAAGGGTAAGCCCGACGGCAAGTATATTGAGGTGACTGCTATAACCCCCACCCCGCTGGGTGAGGGGAAAACTACGACCACGATGGGTCTTTTAGAGGGTATGGGCAAGCGGGGGCTGAATGTGGGTGGTGCTATCCGCCAGCCCTCGGGTGGTCCAACCATGAATATCAAGGGAACTGCCGCCGGTGGTGGTAATGCCTTGGCTATTCCCATGACCGAATTTTCTATGGGTCTTACTGGCGACATTAACGACATCATGAACGCCCATAACCTGGCTATGGTCGCCCTTACCGCCAGGATGCAGCACGAGCGCAACTACAATGACGAGCAACTGGCTAGGCTCACCAAGATGCACCGCCTGGACATTGACCCCACCAAGGTAGAGATGGGCTGGATTATGGACTTTTGCGCCCAGAGCCTGCGTAATATAATTATCGGCATGGGCGGGCGCATGGACGGCTTCACCATGCAGTCCAAGTTCGGCATCGCCGTGAGCTCTGAGCTTATGGCTATGCTCTCAATTGTCAGAGACTTAGCTGACCTGCGTGAGAGGATGGACAATATTACTTTAGCCTTTGATAAGAGAGGCAATGTCGTTACCACGGGCGACCTTGAGGTGGGTGGCGCCATGACCGCCTGGATGCGCAATACCATCAACCCCACCCTGATGTGCACCGTGGAGTATCAGCCGGTGATGGTGCATGCCGGTCCCTTCGCCAATATTGCTGTTGGGCAGTCCTCCATCATCGCTGACCGCATTGGGTTGAAGATGTTTGACTACCATGTAACTGAGAGCGGCTTTGGTGCAGACATCGGCTTTGAGAAGTTCTGGAACGTGAAGTGTCGCTACAGTGGTCTCAAGCCGCATGTGTCGGTACTCACCACCACCATCCGGGCACTGAAGATGCATGGTGGTGGACCTAAGGTAGTAGCTGGTATTCCACTACCTGAATCCTACGCCAAAGAGGACCTGGGGCTTCTGGAGAAGGGTATCCCCAACATGGTGCACCACATTAACATCATCAGGACTTCCGGTATTAAGTCGGTGGTGTGCATCAATTCCTTCCATACTGATACCAAGGCTGAGATTGCCATGGTCAGAAAGGCTGCTGAGGCAGCCGGGGCACGCTGTGCTGTGTCCTCCCATTGGGCTGACGGTGGCGACGGTGCCCTGGAGCTAGCCGATGTGGTTAAGGAAGCCTGTGAAGAGGAGAATGAATTTGAGTTTCTGTACCCTATGGAGATGAAACTGCGGGAACGGGTAGACAAAATTGCTAAAGTGGTCTACGGGGCTGATGGCGTGGCTTGGACTCCTGATGCTGAAGCTAAGGCTAAGACGCTTGAGTCCGATTCTAAATATGATGAATACACCACCATGATGGTGAAAACTCATCTCTCTCTCACCCACGACCCGGCAGTTAAGGGTACTCCCAAAGGGTGGAATCTGCCTATCCGCGATGTATTGATTTACTCCGGGGCAAAATTCCTTTGCCCCTGCGCCGGGACTATCAGTCTGATGCCAGGAACCTCGTCAGACCCTGCCTTTAGAAGGGTTGATGTAGATGTAGAGACGGGGAAGGTCACTGGACTGTTCTAAAAGTTGTTAAAGAGCAAGACGAAGCGGAGGATAACCGTTTGAGTTTTAGTATTGCTGTAGCTGGAAAGGGCGGCAGTGGGAAGACATCGGTGGCGAGTCTCATCATTCGCTACCTGATGAAGAACGGAGCGGGACCAATTCTGGCTATTGATGCTGACCCTAACGCCAACCTAGGGGAGAGTTTAGGACTTGACATAAAACAAACGGTTGGCTTGGTACTTGACGATTTTCAAAGGGATAAAATAAAAATTCCCCCCGGGATAAACAAGCAGGACTATCTGGAGTATAAATTAAACGAGGCTATGGTGGAAGCTGAGGGGCTTGACCTGTTGACCATGGGTAGGGGTGAGGGTACGGAGTGTTACTGCTATCCCAATCTTATCCTGAAAAAATTTGCTGATACCCTGGCTGAAAACTATACCTATATGGTTATGGATAATGAGGCGGGGATGGAGCATCTGTCACGGAGAACCACGCAGGATGTTGATGAGCTACTTATAATCTCCGACCATTCGGTGAAGGGCGTTCGAACTGTGGCGCGGATAAGGGACCTGGTCACTGAACTTAAACTGGCAGTGAAGAGGCAATCGGTGATAATCAATTTTGTCCCCGCCAGGCTAGACGCTCTCGTCGCTGAGGAACTGACCAGATTGGGAATCAACCCCGTAGCCACCATTCCTTTAGATGAAGAAGTATATCAGTATGACCTCAAGCTAAAGCCACTTCTTGACCTGCCTGATACCTCCAAAGCGGTGAGGGCAGTTAGTGATTTGATGGCAAAGCTTCTTAGTGGAAAATCGGAAAGTCTAGCTCATTAAAAAGGGGGTAGAAAATGCCAGCACAGATTATTAGTGGCACTGAAATTGCCAAGCAGATTCGAGAGGAGCTGAAACAGGAAATCGCTGAGCTCAAGGAAAAGCATAATCTTATACCGGGGTTAGCCACTGTCCTGGTAGGCGAAGACCCGGCATCCCAGGTTTATGTTGGAGCGAAGGAGAAGGCATCCATAGCCCTGGGCGTCTATTCGGAAAGGCATGACCTGCCGGCTGATACCAGTGAGGCAGAACTACTCAAGCTCATTGACAAGCTAAACAAAGACCCCAAGATTCATGGGATTTTAGTCCAATTACCCCTGCCCAAGCATATTGATACCACCAAGGCTCTTTATGCCATTGACCCCAAAAAGGATGTGGATGGCTTTCACCCGGTGAACGTGGGCAAGTTGATGATTGGAGAGCCAGATTATTTGCCCTGCACTCCACATGGAATCCAGCAGCTTCTAATCAGGTCTGGGACTAAGATTGAGGGGGCAGAGGTGGTGGTTGTGGGCAGAAGCAACATCGTAGGCAAACCTATAGCCAATATCCTGCTCCAGAAGAAGGATGGGGCTAATGCCACCGTAACGATATGCCACACCAGAACCAAGGATATGGCTTTTCATACCAGGAGAGCCGATATACTGATTGTGGCTGCCGGCAAACCCAAGGCTATCACCGCTGATATGGTTAAGGAAGGGGCAGTGGTAATTGATGTCGGCGTTAACCGAATAGGAAAAACCGCAGAGGGTAAGGCTATCCTGTGCGGAGATGTTGACTTTGAAGCGGTTAAGGAAAAGGCTAAAGCCATTACCCCGGTTCCTGGTGGAGTAGGACCTATGACTATAACCATGCTTATGCTAAATACAGTAAGAGCGGCAAAATTAGCCGCCGGCATAGCCTAGGAGGTAGTAAAGGGATGGAATATAAGATTGAGAAAAAGAAGGCACCTGGCAGGGATGAGGTGGAGGTGCTGGGAGCGACCTTTGAGGAGGGTAAACCAGAGGGTGAGGATGCTGGGAAATGGAGACAGAAACTAGAGGGAAGAGAGGAGAAGCTCAAATATCTGCAAAGTGGTGAGCGATATTGGTATGGCAAGGACTGGTATGGCAGTGAGAAGCGGAAGAATCCGGCTTGAGTAAGGAGGACATGAGGATGGCATTTGAAATCCCTAAGACAGCGTATAGCGGCAAGATTAAGGAGATAAAGCTGGGCAGTGGTGAGAAAGCGGTAACAGTTGGCGGGGAGACATGCTACCCGTTTTACCTTTTTGAAGGGGAGATGCCGCACTTGCCCAAAATAGCCATGGAGGTCTGGGATATGCCACCCCAGGAGTGGGCTGAGGCTGCCCTGGAGCCGTTTAAAGGGGTGACCGATGACCCTGTTGCCTGGGCGAAGAAATGCGTTGACGATTACGGGGCGGAGATGATTTGCCTGCAACTAGTGAGCACTGACCCCAACGGGCTTGACCGGGGGGCGGATGAAGCCGCCGAAGTGGTCAAGAAGGTAGCTGATGCTATTGATGTTCCCCTAATCGTCTGGGGAACGGCTAATCATGAGAAAGATACCGAGGTTCTGAGGAAGGTATGCGAGGTTTGCCAGGGTAAAAATCTGATTATCGGGCCGGTTGAGGAGGGAGACCATAAAAAAATTGGCGCTGTGGCTATCGGTTACCACCACACGGTGATTTCGTCAACGCCTATAGACATAAACCTAGCCAAGCAGCTTAATATCCTGCTGGGCAATCTCGGTGTCCCTGACGAACTGATTGTAACGGACCCCACTACCAGTTGCATAGGCTATGGTATTGAGTATTGTTACTCAGTAATGGAAAGAATGAGGATGGCAGGACTAACCCAGCAGGATGAAAAGCTCCAGTTCCCTCTCATCTGCAATATATCTAAAGAGGCGTGGAAGACCAAGGAAGTACATATCCCAACGGGGGAAGACCCCAAGCTAGGGGATGCCAAGAAGCGGGGAATCTTGTTGGAAGCAATGTCAGCTATGGTTCTGATTCTGGCTGGAGGGGACGTGATTATTATGAGGCACCCGGAGGCAATAAAGCTGGTTCGGGAGATGATAGCTGAATTGGCAGCTTCCTAAAATAATCAAAGATGGGGGTATTTAGCAACTCAAACTGTCATTGCGAGCCCTTCGCTTCGTGTCATTCTGAGCGTAGCGAAGAATCTCATGGCGCTCAGGACAGGCTCCGCGAAGCAATCTCACAATTGCTTTCAGAGATTGCTTCGGTCGCCTAGGCGACCTCGCAATGACAACTAAACAGTCTCAAGATTGAAAGGGGGTAAGCAGGATGGCAGAAGCAGAGACCAAGAGCATTGATAGCGCCAGTGTTAGGATGATTGAGAAAGCAGCCGCTGATGGGGTGAATACCGCCTTTGATAGAGCTGAGACGATGAAGCCCTGTCCTATTGGGATGGTTGGCAGTTGCTGTAAGCACTGCGGTATGGGACCCTGCCGGGTGCCCTTACCTAAGGGTAAAGAGGAAACCCCAGAGGAAAAAAAGAAGAGACGGGGCATCTGTGGGGCTACCGCTGAGACCATCGCCGCTCGTAATTTCATTCGGATGGTAGCCGGTGGGGCGGCCGCCCACTCCGACCACGGTCGGGGGGTAGCTGAGCTCTTCCTGGCGGTAGCTAAGGGAGAGGCACCAGGCTACGAGATAAAAGATGAGCAAAAGCTACTGCAACTGGCTCTGGATTGGGGTATTGAAATTGGAGACCGGAGCAACAATGAAATAGCTATTGAGATCGGTGAGATAGCCCTGGCTGAGTTTGGTAAACAGGAGGGCGAGGTTCTGTTCCTGAGAAGGGCACCGCTAAAGCGTCAGGAATTGTGGCGACGGGAGGGGGTTGCCCCCAGAGGCATAGATAGAGAAATTGTGGAGATAATGCACCGAACCCACATCGGGGTTGACCAAGACTACCGAAACCTGCTCCGACAGGGAGTCAGAGCGTCTATAGCTGATGGCTGGGGCGGCAGCATGATTGCCACCGAATTACAGGATATACTCTTCGGTACCCCAGTGCCTGTTCTCGGCAAGATAAACTTAGGGGTGCTTAAACGAGACGAGGTAAACCTTATCATTCACGGTCATGAACCCCTGCTTTCGGAGATGATTGTCGTCGCTGCTCAAGAGCCACAGATGATAGAGCTGGCTAAGTCCAAAGGGGCTAACGGGATAAATCTGGCTGGTATGTGTTGCACTGCCAACGAGATACTGATGCGCCATGGGGTACCACTAGCCGGGAATTTCCTGCAACAGGAGCTGGCTCTGGTCACCGGGGCAGTGGATGCTATGGTGGTAGATGTCCAGTGTATTATGCAGTCCTTGCCCGATATTGCCCAGTGCTACCATACCAAGATTATCACCACCTCACCCAAGGCCAAAATTTCTGGTGCTATGCACATTGAATTTGATGAGCATAACGCTATGGAGTCAGCCAGGGCTATAGTCAAGACCGCCATTGATAATTTCCCCAAACGGGGGAGCAATATTGATATCCCTGAGGAGCAAACTGACCTGGTGGCTGGATTCAGCCACGAAACTATCAACTACCTGCTGGGTGGTCTTTTCCGTGCTTCCTACCGACCATTAAATGACAATATCATCAATGGCAGGATAAGGGGGCTAGCTGGTGTTGTCGGCTGTAATAATGCCAGGGTTAAGCATGATGATATTCACGTCACAATGATTAAGGAACTGATAAAGAATGATGTTCTGGTAGTCCAGACCGGCTGTAGTGCTATGGCTGCTGCCAAGGCGGGACTGATGACCCCGGAAGCAGCGTCAAAATATGCTGGCGAGGGACTGGCTTCAGTATGCGAAACAGTCGGTATTCCTCCGGTATTGCATGTCGGTTCGTGTGTTGATAACAGCCGAATATTGATGGCGGCTACTGCTATGGTAAAAGACGGTGGCTTGGGTGATGATATCAGCGAACTGCCTGTAGCTGGGGCTGCCCCGGAGTGGATGAGTGAGAAGGCAATCTCCATCGGTCAATACTTTGTTGGCTCAGGGGTATTCACCGTCTTTGGCGTTAACTGGCCTACCCTGGGCAGTAAAGAGGTGACTGATTTCTTGTTCAAGGACTTTGAAGATATGTATGGCGGGATGTGGGCTTTTGAGCCAGACCCAATTAAAGCCGCTCATCTCATGATTGACCACATTGACAAGAAGCGCAAGGCTCTGGGCATTGATAAGGCTAGAGAGCGAGTGCTCTATGATATGGAGATGAGACGGGAACTGGCTGGAGCTTAATCACCGAAAAGGTAAAGGGGTAAGAAAATATGTCTAAAATAATTGCATCAGCAGCTATTAGAGGGGCTTACAAGATTGTAGACCAAGCTGAGAAGAAGTGGCAGGAGGCGATGGACAGGTGGGGAGCAAATGAACCAGTGGGCTTCCCCAATACTGCCTATTACCTGCCGGTAATCTATGGAATTTTAGGAACTAAAGTCGAAAAACTGGGTGATATGGAGCAGGTGCTAAAAAGGTGTAAATCCCTCCTTCCACCCCCGGTGAGGGAGAATTGCCCTTTACCTTACCTGGCTCCAGCCCTTGATGCAGGGATGTCAACCTTCTTCGCTGAGGAGATAATCGAGGCTATAAGGTATCTGGAGCAGCCTGATTTCTATACCAAACAGGAAGATGTTAATGAAAATACTATCTGGTTAGGTGCTGCCGATGATGTAATCCTTAGAAAGAGGGGGATTGAATTTGTTGATGGCACCGCCCCCGGCTTTGCTGCTATCCTTGGTGCTGCCCCTACCAATGAGATAGCGGCTAAAATTGCCCATGAAATCCAGCAGAAGAACCTTTATACCTTTATGTGTGCTGAGCATAATGGTAAGAGGTTCGCTGAGCAGCTTGTTGAGGCGGGGGTGCAGATTGGCTGGCCAACTCGTTTGGTCTCCTTTGGTCCTGATATAACTGCCGCCGTATTTGCTGCTGGTTTCGCCATCAGGGTTGGTTTCACCTTCGGTGGCATCGGACCTGGAGAATACAGAAAACACCTTATCTACAATAAAGACCGTTGCTTCGCCTTTGCTATGCCTCTGGGCTATGTTACCGATGAATGGTATGCCAACGCCCTGGGTTGCGTTAACTTTGGCTTCCCGGTTATTGCCGATACCCCAATACCTGAGATTCTGCCCACCGGAGTTTGCACCTATGAGCATGTGGTCTCTAATGTTCCCCACGATAAGATAGTAGCCAAAGCGGTAGAGGTAAGAGGGTTGAAGGTTACCGTGGCTGAGGTGCCGGTTCCAGTAGCCTATGGTCCTGCCTTTGAGGGTGAAAGGGTTCGGGGGGAGGATATTCATCTAGAGTGTGGTGGTGGCAGAACGCCAATGGTGGAGTGGGTTACCTCCAAGCGGATGGAAGAGGTAGAGGATGGAAAGATTGAAGTGATTGGTCCTGAGATGACTGATGTTCCTGCTGGTTCCAAATTACCCATGGCCATAGCTGTTGAGGTCGCTGGCAGGGAGATGCAGGAGGACTATGAACCTATCTTGGAGAGGCAAATTCACCACTTTATAAATTACTCTCAGGGATTAATGCATATAGGGCAGAGGGATATTGCCTGGCTACGAATCGCTAAACAGGCTGTGGAGAAAGGCTTCAGGCTACATCACATTGGTGCTCTCCTCCATGCCAAGCTGCACCAAGATTTTGGTCGGATATTTGATAAGATGCAGGTAAAGATTTATACCGAGGAGGATAAGGTAAGAGAGATAGTAGAAAAGGCAAGAGCAGTATATGGGACTCGGGATGCCCGGATTGAAGGCATGACCGACGAAACTACTGATATATACTACTCATGCACCCTGTGTCAGTCCTTTGCCCCAAGCCATGTTTGTTGCATTAGCCCGGAGAGAACTGGACTTTGTGGCTCCTATCACTGGATGGACTGCAAAGCGGCTTGTGAGATTAACCCCACCGGACCTAATCAACCGGTGGAAAAGGGAGAGTGCCTCGATGCCAAGCTGGGGCAGTGGAAAGGGGTAAACGAGTTTATCTATAAGGCGTCCCGGCAGAAGATAGACCATTATAACTTCTACAGCATAGTTTATGACCCCATGACCACCTGCGGTTGCTGTGAGTGCATTGCTGCTGTCCTTCCCATGTGCAACGGGGTAATGACGGTAAATCGGGAATATATGGAGATGACCCCCTGCGGGATGAAGTTCACTACACTGGCTGGGACTATTGGCGGCGGCTTAAGCACCCCTGGCTTTGTGGGGCACGGCAAGTATAATATCTGCCAGAGGAAATTTGTCGTAGCTGATGGTGGAATAAAAAGAATGGTGTGGATGCCCAAGATGCTGAAGGAGGAGATTGCCGAGCGGCTTAAGGCTAGAGCTGAGGAGGTTGGCGTGCCCGACCTGCCTGATATGATTGCCGATGAGACAGTAGGCGTTACCGAGGAGGAGATTCTCCCCTTCCTGCAGGAAAAGGGGCACCCAGCCCTTTCTATGGAGCCAATACTGGGATAGGAAGGAGCGTGCAAAATATGCCGCTTACCGGGATAGAGATATTTAAGTTACTGCCCAAGACTAATTGTAAGGAGTGTGGAGAGCCTACTTGTCTTGCCTTTGCCATGAAATTAGCTGCCGGTAAGGCGGAACTAAGTGCCTGCCCCTATGTCTCCGAAGAGGCGAAAGCCAAACTAACTGAGGCGGCAGCACCCCCCATTTTGCCGGTTACTATCGGCATCGGCGACAGGGCATTGAAGGTTGGCAGTGAGACAGTCATGTTTCGCCATGAAAAAACGTTTGAGAACCCCCCCGGTTTTGCCATCCTCATCAGCGATACCATGGAGGATTCTAAGATTGAGAGTAGGCTGGAGAAGTTCAACAATCTTCAATATGAGAGGATAGGTCTTCTCCTTCGTCCCGATTTGGTAGCGGTAAGGGATGATTCGGGCGATGCAGCCAGATTTGAGGCGGTGGTCAATAAAGTAAAGCAAAATAGCGAGTGTGGCATTATCCTGATGAGCAGCAACCCTGATACCTTGGCTGCCGGCTTGAAGGTCTGTGCTGACCGGAAACCATTGCTCTATGCTGCTACTGAGGAGAACCTGGACCGCATGGCAGATTTGGCTAAGGGGAATTCCTGTGCCCTGGCGGTGAAAGCCTCCAGCCCGGAGGAACTTGCCGAACTAACTACTAAACTGACCGACGCCGGGGTTAAGGATATTGTGATTGATTCCGGCTCCAGAACCCTACGCCGGGCATTTGAGGACCAGATAGTCATCAGGGGCGCCGCCTTAGCCAAGAAATTCCGCCCTCTGGGCTTTCCCACTATCGTTTTCCCCTGTGAGATGACCGATGACCCGATGAAG
>JAUWZG010000010.1 GCA_030615425.1 Dehalococcoidia bacterium | reverse complement strand
ACTTGGTTCGATAATCTAGCGTACCCTCTAAATACCCTATCCGTCTAAAGATAAGGCAAAAATAAGCATCCAGGACCACAACAACGGGAAGCATCAGGGCTTTCTGTTGTATTTCTTACTAGCGCAGTTCATTTCAAACCAGCGACCTTCTACTTATGGGTCGGACGAGCTATATTGCCCAAACCCCTATTACACAAAATGATGAAATGTGCAAGGTTCACATTTTGGTTTGTTGTAAATTCTCAAACTGGCGGTACTGGTGAGCTGGAACACCTTTACGGAATTGTCGTAATTGGGACAGCGTCGGCTGTACTTACACCATCTATATTGCCCTTCACTATTACGAGTCAAAAGTATTTGTTTGACAAGATACATGCTACACCCTCTATAATCTACATAACATAAGGCGGGGCATGCTTCAGGAATCGAGGTTCTAGTGCACTAGGAATATATTATTTGACTCCAACTAGGTGGTAATCATATGGCCCTCGAATTTGTACAAGATGCGATATGCCTGAGCGGTCTAACAGGTTCAAAGTTGAAATGTGATGTAATAGGCGCACCAGAAGCAAAATCTGGGTGGTTTTTGCAGCGGGTCACTGGTTTTCTACTTTAGGGCAGATTTCTCAGCGTTCCTTTATCCATCGAATAAGGTCTTCTATTAAGAAAACCCGTTTCTTACTAATCTTGTGCGAAGGGAGACCCTGCTTCATAAGCTGGTAAGTGTCTCATGAGGAGCAGGGTCTTAATCCCAAACTGACAACCCCTTCGATTCTGCAGTGACCTAGGTTCATAACTCCAAGTAGTGCTCCAATGTAATTATTCGGTCAGCGATATGCCCTAGATAGCCGCTTTTTCTCTTGCTGAGACTACTGCCTGCTGCCGAGTGTGTGCGTGAAATTTTCCCATAATGTTCCGCATGTGTACCTTCACCGTGTGCTCAGAGATGAACAAGCTGGTAGCGATCTCTCCGTTGGTAAGGCCTTGTGCAACCAAGGATAGCACTGCCTGCTCTCGCTTGCTCAGGAGGCTGACGTCTCCTACCTTCGCCACATCCTTGCGCTCCGCTAAGAGGTTGAATTCAGCAAGCAGTCTTGATGCCATCGGAGGGGATACAATGACCTGACCCTCAGCGACGAGAGTAATGGTTTTAATGAGGTTTTCAGTGCTAATAATATCCTTGGATATATATGCTGTAGCTCCTGCCTTAATAGCGGAAATGAGGTCGTGGTTTGCCTTAGAGCAGGTGAGCACGATGATAGCCGTCTTCGGCAGCCTTTCATGAATACGCTGTATCACCTCAATACCGCTACATTCACACAGCTCAGGATCTATGAGAATGACATCCGGCTGGTGCTCATTGGCGCATTCAACAGCTTCCAATCCCGTGCGGCACGTACACACTACCTCAATGTCAGGCTCGCGCTCCAGGAGCTTTACTAGCCCGTCACGAAAAATTTCACTCTTCTCCGCCAAGAGTAGCTTTACTTTCGTCACTGTGTGCCCCCGACCGGGTGACCTTTAGGAATGATAAAACCAGTTACTACCTAAATTTTATTACTATCTAACGAAGATGTCAAGAAGTAGTAAGTCAAAATGGTTAGACGAAACTAACACATTGTCGAGCAAAAATAATAATTATGAGGTATTACCGATGATAACTACTTGTGGTAGCCTCTAATTGAGGTAGAAATGTTGGTTGCAACTAGGCGTGGGCTTCTGTGTTTAATTTAACTCTTATGAATGAGGAAGCTAGAGAATCAAGGAGTATAAAGATAAAGCCAAGTATCTTGCGAAAGGCCCATCATGTGGCTATTGAAGACGGCAAATCACTTGGCCGGTGGATTGAGAATGCCATAGAGGAAAAGTTGGCAAGGGAAGCAAGGAAAGAAAGAGAAGAAACAAAATAGAAAAAGACCTGGGCTAACAGGTCTTTCTGGAGAATGAGGGCAGGTAATGGCTAACTGTTCTTACTGTAAAGTAATTCTGAAGAAAAGTCAAACGAAGGGCTCGAGAACCCAAAGTATGGGTGTATCTCCGAGCCCTTCTTCATCTTTCTCTCCTCTCTTTAAGGGCCCCGGTGCTGGGGGGTGTCACATGCCCCCCAGCGCTGGAGGTAAAAGCAGCACTTCTAGCTTTTCGAACCCTAGAATGTTGTGTTAATAAGTAAGCGGAAAATGGCAGAGGAGCAAGAATATCTATCAAAGAACCATTTGATCTAAGTGGTAAAGTGGCAGTTGTTACTGGGGTGCATTTGGCATTGGCTTCGCTTGTTACGATAAGTTAGCAACCCTTCGTGTTTTACGAAAACCGTAAGAAAGGGGGGTGATGACAACAGGGGAAGATGAATTAAAAATTCGCTTCACAAAATAATGCTTCAATTTGCAAAGGAGGAAGAATGGCAGTTCAACTTACCAAAGAAGAAGAGGAAATGTTGGCAGGCAAGCATGGGGAAGCAAAATGCTTGTCTATGCAACTTCTGATGAAAGCAGCCGAGGCCTATAATGCAGAAAGGCTTATACCCATCGCCAGCTGTCATTTGGTTCTCTCATTTTACAAAACAGCACTAAAAGCTGGACTGGAAACTGCGGAAAGATTTGTTAAATTGGGTGCTAAATGTGCGGTCCCCACCTCGATCGACACATCAAGCATGGATTTTGAAAGATGGAAGGAATTTCGTTTCCCGGAAGACTTCATGGAGGACCAATTTAGAATGAAGGCAGCGCTCGAAGCGTTGGGAGCTATTCCCACATGGTCATGCGTGCCATATGAAGGTGGAGGAGTCGTGCCAAGGTTCGGGCAGCACATAGCTTGGACCGAGTCCTCAACCGCTCCTTATGTGAACAGCTTGATTGGAGCTAGGACCAATAGGGTTGGCGCCTATGAGGATTTGGCGTCTGCAATCACCGGGAAGACGCCTTACTACGGACTTCATTTGGACGAAAATAGGCTGGGAAACATTCTGATTGAAGTCACGACAGATTTAACCCCTGGTGACTACAATGTTTTCGGTTCCTGGGTGGGAGAAGTTGTAGAAAATAAGATCCCAGTGATAACCGGAATACCTGAGGATGTGAGATCCCTAGACCTCAGGTATTTTGGTGCTTCAGGAGCCGCAACCGGCTCTCTAGCCCTTTATCACATGCCAGGCATAACCGCTGAATTTAGAACCGTCGAAGAAGCCTTTGGTGGCAAGAAAATTCCTCAGCGAATTCAATTTGGCCCCAAAGAGTTAAAGGAGAGAACGGGAAGAATGAGCTCCGTCCCAGGTGGAAAGATGGACCTTGTTGTCATTGGGTGTCCTCATCTCACCATGGAAGGACTCGTAGATCTAGCTAATAGGATAAAAGGTAGAAAGGTAAAAGTTGAAACCTACGTACTCACCAATAAAGTCTGTAAAGATATGGCAACTGAAATGGGAGTGGCTCAGATTATAGAGGATTCAGGAATGAAATTGAATACCGGGTGTTGTGCCTGGTCGCCCGTGGAGCTATGCGGATTTCCGGAACATTTCACGGTGATGGCAAATGCTGGCAAGCAAGCTTGGTATATCCCCAGTTTACTGACTCAAATGCGTCCCGGAAAGGTCGATGTTATATACGGGGACGTGGATGCGTGTATCGAAGCTGCGTGCAAAGGGGAAGCTTGAAGGGGGAGAGTAAAAATGGCTAAGACGACATTAAAAGGTAGAGCTCTTGGCGGAGGCACAGTTGAGGGTGAAGCCATTGTCAGTAAAATGATGTTTAACTGGGCCGGGGCATTCAATCCAGTGACCGGAGAAATTATCGACCCAAGACATGATTGCACCGGAATGAAGCTAAAGGACAAGATTTTCATTTACTCTTACAGTAGAGGGTCGACAACAAACCCGGCTATATTCATGGAAGGAGTAAGAAACAAAGTTAACCCCGTTGCGCTAGTTATGCTGGAAATGGAACCAATGACTATGATGGGTGTTGCCAGCGGAGCGATATTCTATAACGTCAAAATACCCGCGGTTGACCACACCGACCTGAATCCAATTGAGGTTATAAAAACAGGCGATAAAGTAAGGGTTAACGGGGACACCGGCATAGTAGAAGTCTTGTGATAATCAAAAACACTTTGCGGTTTTGGCTAAGCTGAGATTGAGCGAACCGGCGTTAAAAGTGTATAAAAAAGTTATTAGGAGGCTACAATAGAGGCTGTAACTCAGTACTTTGTGTCAGGTATATTTCAAGGTATGATATACGGCCTGATAGCTGTAGGAATAGTTATCATCTTTAAGGCTACCAAGGTATTCAACTTTGCTCAGGGTCACCTCCTGATGATGGGGGTACTCCTGAGCTTAATGTTCATAAATAGATTCCACATCGGGATTGCCATACCGTTGGCTATAGCTTGTGCTTTTGGTATCGGTTGGGTTCTGGAGCGGGGGATAATGCGTCCCCTCATCGGGCAGCCCCTTATTTCGGCACTACTGATGACCCTGGCGGTCGCTTATCTCCTGGATGGCGTGGCTACCATATTCTGGGGGACCAAGATTGTCCCCTACCCTCAGTGGTATCCGGAGCAATCATTCCCCTTTATGGCGATACAGGTAAGCTCTGGGGTGGTATGGACTATTCTTGTTGCCGCCGGTATCTTTGTTGCCTTGGCGTTTTTCTACCGCCGGAGCTTGATGGGGAAGGCGATGAGGGCTACTGCCGACAGTCACCAGGTGAGCCAGAGTCTGGGGATAAAGGTGACCAGGATCTTCAGCCTGTGCTGGATAATGGCGGCGGTGATTGCCTTTATCATGGCCTTCTTCTTCGGGGTTCACGTTGGTGCCTTCCGTTACCTTTCAGAGTGGGGGTTTAAAGCTATCCCGGCTGTCCTGGTAGGTGGTTTGGATTCCATCCTTGGCGCCCTCATTGGCGGGCTTTTGGTGGGTGTGCTGGAAGTGATTGCCACCGCCTATCTGGGGGCATTTATAGGGAGTATGTTCCCCTTCATCATCTTGCTCATGGTGATTATAGTCAAACCCCACGGCCTCTTCGGCCAGGCGGAGGTAGTGAGGGTATAGGTTATGTGAGCATGCGGGATTGATTATGGATGTTAACTACCGACAGAGTGTGGCCATGCTGCGCACCCGCTCTCAGTGGGTAGCCGTGGGCGTGCTGCTTGCTTTTCTGGCTGTGGCCGGTCGGGTTTTCCCCTCCGAGATAGTGGACGTCATGAACATGATGTTTATCCTCATAGTTGCTGCCCACGGCCTCAATATATTGACCGGCTATTGTGGCCAGATCTCGGTTGGTCACGCTGCCTTCAAAGGGGTGGGTGCCTATAGCGCGGCTATGGTGATTGTGCGGCTGGGATGGAACCACTGGGTGGCTCTGCCCGTTGCCGCCCTCGCTGCTGGGGGGGCAGGGTTGGCGTTTGGGTTGCCCGCTTTTAGGGTTGGAGGGTTTTATCTGGCGATGTCCACCCTGGCTGCCCAGTTCATTCTGCCCGCCCTCTTTCTGTTCGCCATGCCGGGTATTGTTGGCGGCATCAGCGGGATAACCGTACCCCGCCCTGCCATAGGTGGCTTTAGCTTTAGGATTCCGGAAAACCAATATTACCTGTTCATGCCCATGTGCGTGGTTATGACCATTGTGGCCAGAAACATAGCCCGGTCAAGGATGGGGAGGGCCTTTGTCGCGGTGCGGGATAATGAACCGGCCGCCACCATTATGGGGATCAACCCGTTTGGCTATAAACTGCGTGCCTTCTTCATCGGCTGTCTCTTTGCCGGGGTGGCTGGCTGGATGAGGGTGGTCTATGACGGGTGTGTTAGGCCAGACATTTACCCCTTGATGGGTTCTATCTGGATGTTGGGTATCATCATCATTGGGGGGATGGGGACCACCATTGGTCCTATCTTTGGCGTCATCCTCGTCAGGGCTTTAAATGAGATGGTGTTGATGCTCAGCCCGTATATAGGAGGTTTCTTCCGACCCGAGATAGCGATTCAGATGGGAGCTGGGCTGGGGTTAATAGTTTTCGCCGTGGTGGTTATAGTTTTCTTGGTCTTTCAGCCGAGGGGATTGGCTCACCTGTGGCAGGTGTTCAACAAACGCATGCGGCATTGGCCCTTCAAGTATGAGCCCGGGTAAGGAGGTGACTATGTGAAAAAGAAACGCTGGCTGAAGATATTATAAGGTACCAATAGAAAGGAGGGAAGCCTATGTGAAAAGTGATGGAATGGTCAGTATAGCCCAAAATCCCATAAATTTTAAACAAAGGAGGGAAGAATGAAAAAGATTTTTATACCAGTAATGGCGGTAGCTATAGTAGCTGCCCTGCTCCTTGGCTGTATGCCAGCAGCGCCACCAGTAACGCCACCGCCAGTAACACCACCGCCAGTAACTCCACCAGTAACTCCACCAGTAACTCCGGAAGTCCCAGGTGCCCCCCCAGGGGTGTTCGCAGACCCGGAGACGGGATGGTGGGAAGGGCGAACAGGAGTTTTACCTGAAGATGCCCCAATCGTTGAGATAGGATTCCTGGCTGATTTGAGTGCTACCCTCGGCTTCTGGAATGCCCCGCGGCTGGTCGGCAGCACCGCTGCCTACGAGTGGCTGTGTACCCATGAGTATGGGATTGCTGGCAGGAGGCCAGTTATTCGTTGGTACGACCACAAGAGCAACGCCGACGAGGCCAGGGCGGGTTACGCCAAGCTGAGGGGGAAGTACATCGCAAATCATTCCTGCGGTACCGGCGAGCAGCAGATGCTGAAGCCGGACTACGACCCCGACAAGTTCCTGACCCTTACCTGCAGCCAGAGCCCCAACGTTATCTACCCGGTAGGGTACGCATTTGGCATCGGACCTTATTGGGCTAACCAGTATGCCGCCTTCATCGATTGGGTCCTCGAGGAGGGCAAGGGTACCAAGATAGCCTATATAACCTACCCCAGCGGCTATGGCCGTGCCTTTATCACCGACGAGACAGCGGCGTACAACGAAGAGTATGGCATTGAGATGGTGGCTGACCTCGCCGTCCCCTGGGCGCCCCCTGACCCCGATAGCATCCTGGCAGCAGCCAAAGACGCCGGGGCCGAGATTGTTTTCACCAATGCCATGTATGCCACTATGGGGCCTCTGCTCAAGGCCAACTATGATGGGGGCTATGGGCTTCAGTTTTGTGTCAACAACCTGAGCCTTGATGAAGCCACCATCGCCCTGGCTGGTCAGACTGAAGCCGGCAAGTGGCGAGCTGATGGGCTGGTCGGCATTAGCAACTATGTTACCGCCTCTGACCTGGAGGACCCCGATAGTCCTTTTTACGGAAGCGAGGGGATGACCTACCTCAAGGAGTTCTGGGACACCCACTTCGTAAAGCCCGAGGACAGGTGTGGCTCTTACATACAGGCGTGGCTGGAGGTATTCACGTATAAGGAGGCTATCGAGGAGACCTTTGCTAGACTGGGCTCCTGGGATTTGGTCACCAGCCGCGAGATAAGGCTTACCATGGAGGGCGAGGACTGGTGGGACCGCAACATCAGAGACATGTGGGTAACTAACTTCTCACCCACAAACCGTGACCCCATAACTGTAAGGATAATGCAGGTGCAGGACGGAAAGTGGACCGCCATAACCGATCTGTTCAAGGTGAAGGTGTTGGTGCCCCCTGAGTGGCTCGAGCCCTGGATAGATTAAACGACCTAGGGCCAAGCCCTGGATAGATTGAGGGAGTGGGCGCGGCAGTGGGTCGCTGTTGCGCCCTACTCCCAAGAGTTGGCGACGAGTAGAGCGCCAAGATAATATAGAGGAGTACGTGTGCGTAGATGGTTAAAGAGGATGAAGTCCAACTACGAACTGATAACGTTTGTCTCAGCTTTGGGCTGGTGAAAGCGCTTGACGGGGTAAGCCTGGATGTCAAGCCTCATCAGCTTTTGGCTATTATTGGTCCCAACGGCGCCGGCAAGACTTGCCTGTTCAATGTCATCAATGGCTTTTATCGTCCCCAGGAGGGGGAAGTCTACTTTGAAGGACAAAAAATCACCCAGCTGCCGCCTTACAAGATAGCCGAGCTGGGTATAAGCCGAACCTTCCAGGCTATACAACTCTACCACGGACTTTCAGTTGTGGACAATATAATGGTGGGAAGGCACATACACCTAAAATCTGGGATGGCGGCCGGGGCCATCTATTTTGGTCGGTCGCAAAGGGAAGACGCAGAACATAGAAAAGAGGTGGAGTGGCTTATTGACTTTCTGGAGCTAACCTCGGTAAGGAACCGGATAGTAAGTTCCCTGCCCTACGGCCTGCAGAAAAGGATTGACCTGGGACGGGCTTTGGCCTTGGAACCAAAGCTCCTTCTCCTCGATGAGCCTATGGCGGGGATGAGCAGAGACGAGAAGGAGGCTATGGCCAGGTTTATCTTGGATGTGGTTGAGATGAGAGGGATTACTATCGTTCTTGTCGAACATGATATGGGGGTGGTCATGGACATAGCCGACAGGGTTGTGGTGTTTGATTACGGGCATAAGATCGCTGACGGTCTCCCCGAGGAGATAAGGAACAATGAGCAGGTTATTAAAGCCTATCTGGGAAAACCGAAGGAGGCTTGATTGACGAAGAGGGTAGAAATGATGACAAAGGAAGAGGTTTTCCAGCTCGGTGCCGATGAGGATACCTTGCCCAAGCTTCTGAAACGGAACTACGAGAGATGGGGCACCAAGGTTGTAGCTATTAGGGATAAGGACTTTGGCATCTGGCAGGAGTATTCCTGGAAGCATGAGTATGAGCAGGTGAAGTATTTCGGCCTGGGGCTGATTAGCCTGGGCTTGAAGTCTGGTGATAAGGTAGCCATTATAGGCGATAATGAACCCGAATTGTACTGGGCTAACCTTGCTATCCAGGCGGTTCACAGCATAGGCGTGGCGCTCTTCCCTGGTGCCACACCTGCTGAGATGGAGTTCATACTCAATCACTCAGATAGCAAGTTTGTGGTCGCCAGAGACCAGGAACAGGTTGACAAGCTTTTGGAGATTTGGGATAAACTCCCAAAGGTGGAGAGGGTTATTTGGTGGTATTGGAAAGGGGTGAGTGGCTACACCCAGCCCTTCTTGCTGAGTTGGGATAAGATGATAGAAATGGGGAGGAAGCATGCGGAGGAGCATCCCGAGATATTCGAAAAACTTATTTCACAAACTAAGGCAGACGACACTGCCAACATATATTATACTTGTGGAACCGCTGGTCAGCCTAAGGGGGTGATGTGGACTCACCAAGCCCTGATTGGCTCCACTCAAGCGATGCTAGCTCGCTTTCCTCTAAGCGATAAGGATAACCTCCTTTGCTTTCTGCCTGCAGCTTTTATTGGGGAGTCCTTATTCAACTTGATACCCCATTTGATTACCAGGGCCAAATTGAATTGCCCTGAAGGGCCGGAGATGGTGCCCCTTGATATGAGAGAGGTAGCACCGAGCCTGATGTTGAGTGAACCGAAACACTGGGAGGAGCTGGCTAGGACAGTGCGGGCTAAGATAAATGAGGCTGGCATGTGGGAAAGGTTGGCCTATAAAATTTTTATGCCCATCGGCTTGAAGGCGGGGGAGCTTAGTATGGTTGGAGAAAAGCCTAGCCCATTTTTGCGGTTTGCCCATTGGCTTGCCAATCTAATACTCCTAAGCCCTATACGAGGTTATCTTGGACTCTCTAAGACCAGGTTCCCGTTAACAACCGGCGCTGTTCTTAGTGTTGATACCCTTAAATTCTTCCATAGTCTAGGTATCAAACTCAGAGAGGTCTTCGTAAGCACCGAGGGAGGGGTAATAAGCAGTCATGCCGAGGATGATATCAAGCCGGGAACGCTTGGCTCCCCTTTCGTCGGGGTAGAGTTGAAGATAGCCGATGATGGTGAGATTTTGGTGCTAAGTCCTTATGTCTTTTCTAGTTATTTTAAACAGGCGGACCTTTACAAAGATGTAGTTGATGAGCAGGGATGGTGGCATAGTGCCGACGTCGGTTACATAGATGAAAAAACAATGCACGTGGTCTATCTTGACCGTAAGGAGGCGCTGGCGACGTCTCCTAATGGTACCAAGTATGCCCCCCAGTATATTGAGAGTCAGCTGAGGTTTAGCCCCTATATAAAGGACGCTATAGCTATTGGGGGGAAGGGAAGGGATTGTGTCACTGCTATAGTGAATATAGACATCGGTAACATGGGAAGGTGGGCAGAGAAAAACGGCGTGGTCTACACTACCCTCATCGACCTATCTCAGAAGCCTGAGGTGGCAGAGCTTATCCGAGGTGAAATTGACCGGGTAAATACTTGCCTTTCTCCAGAAACACGAGTGATGAAATACGTCTGCCTCCACAAGGGATTCGATGCTGATGAGGGTGACCTCACTAGGATGCGAAAGCTGAAGAGACGTACTATAGAGGAGCGCTATAAGAAGTTGGTGGAGGCTATGTATTCTGGCAGTGCAGAGTATCTTATGGAGACACCCATTACATACTCGGATGGAAGGAAAGGGGTAGTAAAGACCTCCCTCAAGATATGGAAGTCCAAAGCTGGTGAGGAAACCTTGGAACAAAGGGGGTGAGCAATATTTTATTAGCCGTAAATAATATAGAAGTGGCTTATCATGGGGTTGTCCTGGTACTGAGGGGGGTTTCCTTAGAGGTTCCTGAGGGCAAGATAATCTGCCTGTTGGGGGCTAATGGTGCGGGTAAGACCACCACCCTGAAAGCTATATCAGGCTTGCTCCATACCGAGGCGGGTAAAGTAATCCATGGTGATATCCGGTTCGATGGGCGAAGGCTAGATAAGCTGGGCCCGGAAGCAATAGCTACTTTGGGAATCATCCAGGTGCTAGAGGGGCGGAGGGTGCTAGAGCATCTGACGGTTGAAGAGAACCTGGAGGTGGCTTCCTATGTTTATGGCGGCGCCTACCGGGAAAGGGACCTTGACCGTGTTTACGATTACTTCCCTAGGCTTAAAGACCTCCGCCACCAGGTTAGCGGCTATATATCGGGTGGTGAACAGCAGATGCTGGTAGCAGGACGCGCCCTTATGGCACACCCCAAGGTCGTGCTAATGGACGAGCCCTCCTTAGGATTGGCACCACTGATGGTAGAGGAGATCTTTGAAGTAATAAGGAGGATCAACGTTGAGGAGGGGACCTCCATTTTGCTGGTAGAGCAAAATGCCATGGCTGCTCTCGATCTAGCCGAATATGGATATGTGATGGAGACTGGTAGAATAGTCCTTGATGGTCCGGTGGAGCAGCTAAAGGGAAACGAGGATGTGAAGGAATTCTATCTCGGATTTGGCGCCCTAGGGCAGAGGAAAAGCTATAGAGAGGTAAAGCACTATAAGCGAAGGAAGAGATGGTTGGGTTAAAGATATTATGCCGGGCTAAAGAGAAATTATGAAGAGGCTTGTCAAGGGGTTAAACTTATGCCGAAAATACCTCCTCCTAAGGTTTAAGGTTAGCTGTAGCATTGTTCAGGCTGCAACTAACCTTTTTGCCTCAGGGTAATCAGCCATCAACTAATTTTAACGGAACACCTAAAGCTTGACAGACACTATATGTTGGGGAGGTCATTATGTTATCGGCCAAAACATTTTATATTCCCCCAGTGCTGGTTATTGGGTCAGGGGCGTCAGAACAAGTCGGAGAAGAAAGCAGGAAACTAGGGGTTGAAAAGGGCTTAATTGTTACTGATGAAGTTCTGCTCAAATTGGGAATATTAGATAATATCCAACGAGCCCTCTCCCAAGCTAAGGTTCAATTTACCATATATTCAGGCGTCTTTACCGAGCCAACAGTGGAATTTGTCCAGGAGGGTCTTAAGACCTATAAAGAAAATGGGTGTGATTTTTTGTTAGCTGTCGGCGGCGGCAGCGCCATTGATACTGCCAAGGCAATCGCAGTTATGGCTACCAATGCCGGTGCCATTGAAGATTACCAGGGACTTAATAAGATTCCTAAAGGGGGAGCCCCGCTCATAGCCATCCCGACCACGGCTGGTACCGGCAGCGAGGTCACTCGGTATACCATCATTACCGATACCAAAAGGGATGTCAAAATGCTCATTGGCAGCCCATTTCTTATACCTCGAGAGGCTATCGTTGACCCGATAACCAAATTTCTTTAAAATCAAGGAGGTGTAGTCATGAAGGTTGTAGCTGTAGTCTTGTTTGTATTGGCTTTATTTGCCGCTATTTTCCCCCAGTTCTATACTTGTCAAGCCCATGGGTTCGCTATCGAATTGCCCATGGGCACCATGCCTATGAGGTGTTTTTACTCAGCTCACGCCGTGACGGCCCTGGGCATCATGGTGGCCATTGCGGCAGGGGGGTTGTGGTTCTTCAAAGAAAAGGGAACCAGAACAATTCTGTCAATCCTAGGTATAGTCGGGGGGCTCTTCATTTTGATGACGGTGACAAGAGCGCCGGGGCTCGGCATCGGCACCTGCGTTAACCCGGATATGCCCTGTGTGATATATATGCGCCCGGCCATCTATACGGTCGCTCCGTTAATCATGGCGGCTAGCGTCGCAGGCTTGGCCATGAACTTAAGACCCCTCGGACGAAGGGTACGTCGCCAAGGATAAGGAAGATAGCAAGCAACAGCCTTTGTGTTTCCTGCGCTAGTCATGGCGACTAACGGGAAAGGCTGACTACAAATTGAATAGCCCTGACACAGGAATGTTGTGGGGTGAGAAGAGTTGAACGTTTTCTATTTAGTGCTTCGGAGTATAAGTGGCAGGCAGTTCCGAAGTTTTCTTATTGCTGTTTGCATTATGGCAATTAGTGGTTTTTTGCTGACCACCACCCTCATGGCCAAGGGTCAGGAACACAGCCTCAACGTCGGGCTGGAGAGGCTAGGTGCTGACATAACAGTGGTGCCCGTGGAAAAGAGGTTTGAGGCTGAGGAAGCTTTTCTCCTAGGCACCCCGGTTAAAGATGCCTGGATGCCTGAGGAGAATCTGGATAAGGTAGCCAGGTTGGAGGGGGTGGAACAGGTCAGCCCTCAGATTTACCTCCAATCCCTGACTGGCGCTGCCTGTTGCGCTGCGTGGGAGCTTTTCATAATTGCTATCGACCCCGAGACCGACTTCACCATCCAGCCGTGGCTGAAGGAAAAGCTCAACAAGCCGCTGGGGTTCAGGGAACTTACCGGTGGTCAGTTCGTATTCGTCCCTGAGGAGACGGGTGTTCTTATGCTTTATGGCGTCGATCTCGATCTGATAGCCAATCTGGAACCCACCGGCACCGGGCTGGATCAAACCGCTTTTATAAGCTTTGACACAGCGCAATTCATGGCCAGTGAGTCTATTACTAAAGCTATGATGCCGCTAGAGATTCCCCAGGGGAAGATATCTGCCATTCAGGTCAAGGTGCAACCGGGCTACTCCGTCGACGATGTGGCCACACACATTGCACAGGAGATTTCTGGCATCTATGCTATCACCAGCCTGGGGATAACCCGAACCGTTCAACACCAGACAGCCGGCCTATTTCGTGCCCTGTGGACAACGATGCTCATCATCTGGGTAGTGGCATCGCTGCTTATGGGCCTCGTTTTCTTCATGATGGTCAATGAGCGCCGGCGGGAGATCGGGACACTGAGGGCTCTAGGGGCCAGCCGCAACTTCATCTTCCGCTTGTTTCTGACCGAGAGTGTCATGCTGGCCCTGGGGGGTGGAATTGCCGGGGTTATTGTGGCCACGATGTTCGTCCGTTTCTTTGGACAGTTTCTGACACTCACCACTGAGGCGCCACTATTGATGCCGCCATTGACCAGCCTTCTGGGGTTTGTGTTTGCCTGTTTGGCGCTGGCCCTGGTAGTTGCCCTGCCGGCTCTAGTCTATCCAGCTATCAGAGCCAGCCGTATCGACCCCGCTGAGGCGATGAGGGAGGTGTGATGAATTTATGGCGTCTGGTATCTCAAAGCATCAGGGGGAGGCGGTTCCGAAGCGGTCTTATCGTAGCCTTTATTGCGCTGCTCGTCGGCTTGATGTTATCCTCAACCCTGGTCTTGAGGGGTATGGAGAGTAGTCTGCGGACAGGGATGGAGAGGCTCGGCGCCGATATTATTGTAGTGCCCTATCATGGGTACGAGCCGATAGTGGCCAAGGGAGCATTGCTTACCGGCGAACCGGTCTCTGGCTACTGGATGCGGGCTGACAATCTGGATAAGGTAGCCGGGGTGGAGGGGGTAGAACAGGTCAGCCCTCAGATTTACCTCCAATCCCAGACCGGTACTCCTTTCTGCTCTGCTGAGGAGCTTTATATAGTTGCCTTCGACCCCGAGACCGACTTCACCGTCCAGCCGTGGTTGAAGAAAAGGCTCAACCGCCCCTTAGGGCTGGGGGAGGCTATTGGCGGTGATTATATAACCGCTCCCCCAGGTGCCCCCGCAACTTTAGATGGCTACCAGCTCGACTTGGTAGGTAAGCTCCATCCCACAGGGATGTGGCTTGACCAGACTATTTTCTTCAGCTTGGAGACCGCTAAGGCGATAATGAGGGAACCAGAAGTCAGCTCCGTTATACCTCCTGATATGCCTGACAATGCTATCTCTGCCATTATAGTTAAGGTAAAGCCTGGCTACTCCATTGAAACGATGGCCATTGAGACTATGTTGGCAGCCCCGGCGACATGGTCTATTCGTAGCACACAGCTGATGAGGCTTCTGGCGGCACAACGGGCTGGGCTGTTGAGGAGCCTATTTAGGACATTAGGCATCGTCTGGGGGCTGGCGGTAGGGCTCACTGGCCTTATCTTTTCTCTGATGGTCACCGAGCGCCGACGTGAGATTGGGATGTTGAGAGCGGTGGGGGCCAGCCGCAACTTCATCTTCCGCTTGTTTCTGACCGAGAGCTCCTCCCTCGCCGTGGGAGGGGCGGTTATAGGGGTTATTGCGGGGGCGATAATTGTTTACACCATCAAGTCGTGGCTGATGAGCACCCTTGGAATTGAATTTTTGATGCCGTCATTACCTGGCCTTTTAACCTTGATGGTGATTATTCTGGGGGCGGCCCTGGTAGTTGCCCTGCCGGCTCTCCTCTACCCGGCTATCAGAGCCAGCCGCATCGACCCTGCCGAAGCTATGAGGGAGGTATGAGACCGTGATTGAGCTTCAAAAGGTGACCAAAATATACAAGCCACGAAGGCAGCGCTCGGTTACCGCGCTGGACGATGTGACCCTGAAGGTATCACCAGGGGAATTCCTGGTGGTCACTGGGCGCTCCGGCTGTGGTAAGACAACCATACTCAATCTCCTAGCTGGACTAGCCAGACCGACCTCGGGTAAAGTTTTCATAGACGGGATAGATATCTGGACCCTGGACGATAGGCAAATATCAGCGTTGCGCAAGGAGAAAATAGGATTTATGTTCCAAGTCCCCAGCCTCATCCCTGTCCTGAACGTTGTGGATAATGTAATGGTGCCAACGATATTTACTGCCCCGGAGAAGCGACTTGACGCCTATGACCGGGCAGAGAAAGCGCTAGCAGACGTGGGATTGTCCCACAAGATGGAAGCTTTTCCCCGTCACCTCTCCGCCGGAGAGGAGAAGAGGGTAGTTATCGCCCGTGCCATTGTAGATAATCCCCCCTTCCTCCTCGCCGATGAGCCCACAGCCAACCTAGATGAACTTACTGAAAAGGAAGTGATGGCGTTACTAGAAGGTATACATAAAGGAGGTACCGCTATCGTTCTAGTGACTCACCACCCCAGCCTTATCGGCTATGGGACGCGGCATCTCACCATGTCTGACGGCAAATTGAACGAGTGAGGAGGAGAAGATGAAGAGAGCTGTCTATTGGGCACTAGTGGTGATAATGTTTGCCGGGGTCATCATTACTCCCAGCACGGGATGCCACGGTGAAGAAAAGGTAGAGAATGAAGCAAGGATAGTTATGGTCTTCGCCCCCCACCTTTGCTGTGACGAGGAATTCATTAGGCTCAAAGCTCATTTTGAGCAGCATAATATAGAGGTGATAGCGGCGAGTACCACTGCCAATGTGGGCGTGGGAGAGAGACTCGGGCTGAAAATATTGCCCAATATAACGATATCTCAGATAGAGGTTGAGAGCTGCGATGCTATCGTGGTAAACAGTGGCACCGGCTGTAAAGAGTTTCTGTGGAACGACACCAGCTTAAGGGAAGTGATAAGGGATGCTTTTGCCCAAAATAAAGTAATAGCGGCAGGTTGTATTGCCCCTGTAGTGCTGGCTAGGGCAGGCATCCTTCAGGGTAGGGAAGCTACCGTTCTCGTACGCCCAGGGACCATCGAAGAATTGGAGAAAGGTGGGGCTATTTATAGAGATGCAGCGGTAGTGGTTAGCGGAAATATCATCACCGGGAGAGACCTTGAGGCTTTAGACGAGCTTGCTGAGGCCATTCTGGAAAAAGCTGCTCCAATCATAAAAGCCCACCATTTGAGGTATTTAGATGAATAAGATAGTCCCTCGGATAGCAATGGCTATACTCCTGGCAGTTGTGAGTCTGACAATCATTAACTGTCGGGGAAGGGTTGAGGTGGAGGAGGAAAAGGAAATATCCTTTGGCACCGGTGTGGCTGCTGATGCTGAGCTCAACGCCTTATCCAGGGGAGTGGTTCGTGCCATCGATAAGCAGGTACCGGAGTTCCACGTCACCGCTCACGAAAACCCCGGGGGTACTAACGAGGCAATACGAGATGTGAACCTCTATGATTTCTGCGGGGTGAGTCTTGATAAGGCAGCCCAAGCATATTATGGCTTTTATGAATGGGAAGGCTATTCCCATCCTCAACTCAGGCTGCTCTGGGTGATGGGGAGGCTCCCCATTAGCTTCATCGCCGCAGCCGATACCGGCATCAACTCCATCTATGAACTCGATGGAAAAGCGGTAGGCAGCGGCGAACCAGGGAGTATGACAGAATTCAAGGCAATGAGGCTGCTCACAGCCCTGGGTATCGAGCCGAATTGGCGTCAAGACAGCTGGGAAGCTCAACTCAACCTCTACCGGAGGGGGGAGATTGTTGGTTTGGTGAAAGAGGGTGCTCCTGATCCTAGCCTTGTGGAATGCGCTAAAGAGCGGCCCTTCACCGTCCTCGATATTTCCGAAACAGACCTAAGCCAGGCAAATCAACACTACAGCGGCACCGGACTCGTCTTTCCTGCCTGCCTCCTTCGGCCGGACGTCTATCCGGGGCAAGGGGAGATGGTGACTACCTGTGGCTTGATGTTTGGCTATTTCACCCGTGCCGATGTGTCCGCTGAAGTAGCTCATAAGCTGGTCGGGGCAGCCTATGCGGAGCTGTGGGACCTATCTAAATGTTATGAACCGATGAGCCTCGAAATCATCGGTTTCCCCAAGCTTACTATGGAGCAAAGCCCCTTCCCCCTACATCCCGGAGCAATCAAGCTGTATGAGGGGATGAAGCTGGAGGTCCCAAGCCATCTGGTTCCCCCAGAGCTTCGGTAGCATCCCTCAGCACTTGAACCCTTCCACGACACCAGCAGCACCGTTAAGGAGAGCAAGAGGAATGCGCAAAAGGTGCTCCGCGAGATGGTGGTTGCGATGGAGAAGGGTATTTACATCAAACCGGCCAGCTTCATAGGCCTCACCAAAATTGACCGGCAGTACGACATGTTGTGCTCCATTCATACTATCATGATAATAATAACTCCTATAAGGGTATTCATACAAGCCGCACCTGTCTAGCTATTGGACCTCATAGGATGTAGCAATACCGGTTGCTACCAGATATGGAGAATTGTGCTGTGGGAAGGACCATGTGTTTTGTATTGGACTGACTTTGCCGTTGTGGGCTAATTATTCAGCTGGACAAACGGCAAGCTGACGTACATTAAGCATCTACGGCTAATGCCATTAGCTAGTGCCTGTATCATCGGCCCGCTGCACAAAATAGCGTTTTGTGTCCCCTGCAGTGAATTACTCCATGAAAAGTAATATAATGTGACTTGTCGATGGGCAATTCACATAAGCACTAGGGAAGTCTACGCAACAAACTCTCGGAAAAGGCAAAACGAAAGTGAAATTAGTCAAACTAGTCACTCCTGCAGCTATTGCGATGCTTCTCCTCGTGATATCATGTACAGGACCCGCTGGGACACCGGGTGTACCTACACCTACGCCGACACCACCAGCTCCAGGAAAGACTACCGTTGTCAACAGTACTGCCGACAGCGGCTCGGGCACCCTGCGGCAGGCATTGCTGGACGCACAGAGGGGCGACACCATCACCTTTGACCCTGCCGTTTTCTCGCCCAACGCTCCAGCCACCATTTACCTCACCAGCAGCCTGCCATTGATAAGTCAGGGTAACTTGAAGATTGACGCCAGCAATGCCGGGGTAATCCTGGACGGCAGCAACATACCAAGTACAGGAGACTGGATATCCGGCTTGGAGATAAACTCCGACGGGAATATAATTCAAGGTTTGCAGATCGTCAATTTTTCTCCCGCGGTAGGAATTGCCTTAAGGAGCGGTGCCCAAAATAACACGATAGGTGGTGACCGAAGTGTTGGTTCAGAGCCACTGGGCCAGGGCAATCTGGTCAGCAAAGTAAACACTGGTATTGCCCTCTTTGGTGATGGCACATGCTTTAACACTATCACGGGTAACTTGATCGGCATAGACCCTACCGGGACAGACGCTTGGGGTAATGACGGCGTCGGTGTCGATGTTTTTGAAGGTGCTAGCCGCAACATCATTGGTCCCGACAACATCATTGCCTATAACGAATGTGGCGTACAAATTCGGCACTCGAATTCACTTGGCAATACCATTACCCAAAACAGCATCCACGACAACAAGGTGGGAGGCATCTACCTATCGGGTGGAGGCAACACCGAATTGCCTGATTGGTTGCCTGAACTTTGCCAACGGGCAGATGAATACGCACATCGGGAAATGACAGCGGAATACCTTGGACAAGATTTTGATACCTCAGACCTAGATGGTAGCTTGAGAAATTTACTGCGGGACATAAAGCGACGGGGAATATCGGCTAAAAAAGAGAAGAAAAAGCAAATAACGGCAAGGGAGGAATAAAACATGAAAGGACACATAAAACAACGAAGCAAGGGGAGCTGGACTATCTGGGTAGACCTTGGACGTGACCCTGAGACAGGGAAACGTAAGCAGCAAACCTCAACAGTGCGAGGCAGTAAGAAAGATGCCGAGCGGGAACTGCGAGCCATCCTGACACGCATCGAAGGCGGCGCCCATGTTAAGCCGGCGAGGATGACGGTAGGGCAGTACCTAGAGCAATGGCTCCAAAGCTATGTTAGTAGCAATGTTGGCCCCAGAACCCGCGAGCGGTATGTAGAAATCATACATGCTCACCTTATCCCGGCGTTGGGTTCAATCCCATTGATAGCATTGCGGTCCCAACATATCCAGACCTACTATGGCAAGGCTCTTGAATCGGGGCGGAGAGATGGCAATGGGGGGCTGTCAGCGCAAACGGTTCAACATCACCACAGGGTTTTATATGAGGCTTTAAAGCACGCTGTTAAACATGGCACATTGATACGGAATGTAGCTGAGGCTGTTGACTCGCCACGCCCGGAGCACAAGGAAATGGTAACCTTGGGACCCGAAGATGTAAATAAGCTGCTAGACGCTGTCCGTGATACTCCTTACTATGACCTCTTCTACACAGCGATATATACCGGGCTTCGGCGCAGCGAGTTATTGGCTCTGCGGTGGTCTCATATAGACCTTGACCTAGCCACTTTGTCAGTAGTTGAGACATTACACCAGCTCCACAATCGAGAATTTGTTTTCAGGCAGCCTAAGAGCAAAAAAGGCCGCCGCCTCATAGCCTTGTCGCCTTCGCTGGCACTCCTGCTAAGAGACCATAAGGCAAAGCAAGAGTTTGATCGGATGCTACTGGGGAAGCCGCTATTTGCAAACGACTTGGTATTCTCAAACCCAGACGGGTCACCGCTCCAGCCTGACAGCATCACAAAAGCCTTTACACGCATAACTCAGTCAATCGGGTTGTATGGTGTTCGCTTCCATGACCTACGACATACCCATGCCACGCTTATGCTATGGCAGGGTATTCATCCCAAGGTCGTGAGTGAAAGGCTCGGCCACAGTAGCATTGCTATTACACTTGACACCTATAGCCATGTTCTACCTGGGCTACAGGAAGCTGCGGCCCAGCGGTTCGAGGAAGGGCTACAAAGAGCTACGGCGGATGTACCGGTAAAAGCAGTTGGTTAGCAAAATGTTAGCAATTGTGGACTTGACGGTGGAAAATAAGGTAAAATTGTATCTAGTGCCAGCGTAGCTCAGGGGTAGAGCAGCGGTTTCGTAAACCGCCGGTCGTCGGTTCGAATCCGACCGCTGGCTCCACGGTATGGCTTGGTATTAGCCGAATTTCTGGAAGTAGTAGCCCACCCCGGGTTCAGTTATGATATATCTGGGCAGGCTGGGCTCTGGTTCTATCTTCTGACGCAGATGTGAAATGTAGATGCGCACATAATCCAGGTCATCAGTATATTCCCAACCCCACACCTTTTCTAGGAGTTGCTTGTGGGTAAGAATACGGCCAACATTCTCTACCAGGAGGGTAAACAAGCGGAACTCTCTGGGGGTGAGCTTAATCCGCTTCCCATCCACTATAATCTTCCGCTCAGTAATATCAACGGTAAGGAAGCCATCGCTATAGATAACTCCCTGCCTTATTTCCTGTGATGAGGGCAACTCGGCACGGCGTAATACTGCCCGCACCCTGGCTATCAGTTCCTTA
>JAUWZG010000076.1 GCA_030615425.1 Dehalococcoidia bacterium | reverse complement strand
TCCCCCGAGATATCGTCGCCGCAAAGGAATTTTTTCTCGTCTCGCATGTTCTTCAGGGCTTGAATCAACTGAATGGAGTCAATGTCAAAGACATTCTTGGCAGTGGGGTGGTTACCAAACATTTGATGGTCACCGGAAAGGCAAAGGATATTGCCAATGCCCAAAGCTATAGCACCCAATACATCGCTTTGAATAGCTATCCGGTTCCTGTCTCGGCAGACTATCTGCATGACCGGGTCAACGCCTTGTTGCTTCAAAAGTACGCAACCAGCCAGGCTGGACATGCGCACAATGGCAGTTTGATTATCGGTCACATTAGCGGCATCACAGCAGTGGCGAAGTAGCTCACCCTTCCTCTGCACTACCGCAGCACTAGTCCCCTTAGGTGGACCCGCCTCAGCAGTGACGGCAAACCTCCCGCTTTCCAGAACCTTCTCCAGGTTTGTTCCCGCTTTCACCTGTCTCACCTCCATTCAGTCTTAACTTTTCTTGGGCAGGGTAAAGGTAAATTTGCTCCCGCTATTGGTCTCTGGGCAGGGGCTCTCAACCCATATCCTGCCCCCATGAGTCTCCACAATTCTCTTGGCTATGGACAGCCCTAAACCTGTCCCCTTGGCTTCTACATTGCTGGCACGGAAGAAGTCATCAAAGACATGGGGCAAGTCCTCAGGAGGAATGCCAATCCCAGTATCCATAACCTCAATCTTTATCTCGTTATCCCCCTCGTTTACCCTGATGGTTACCACCCCTTCAGGCGTATAGTTGATAGCATTGCCTATCAGATTGGTTATCACCTGCTGAAGTCTGGGACCAGCGCCATGAATTTTGGGAAGACCTTGAGGGAGTTCAGCCTTTAGCTTCACCTTCTTCTGCTTCGCCTGGTCACGCAAGTCAGCTATAGAAGCTTTGACTATTCGGCTCAAGGAAACCTGTTTCATCTCCTGGGTGATCTGCCCGGTGTCGATGCGTGGAATATCTAAAAGGTCGCTAACCAAAGTCAGCAGCTCCTTAATCCTCTGGCTGCTTCTTTCCAGCATATTCCTCTGCTTTTCAGTGAGTGTCCCGGCAAATCCGCCGAGCATGACCCAGAAGTAGCTTTGAATAGCAGTAAGGGGTGCTTTCAGGTCGTGAACCGTTACCCCCAGAAAGCGGAGAAAGCGATTCCTTGCCTCTTCTAGCTTGGTTATCTCTCTGGAAGCCTGTTCCAGCTCCCCGGTTCTCCTCCCAAGCAAGCGCTGGCTCAGGCGCACCACCTCCCGCTGCCTCTTCCTTAACTCACCAGAAACCGATGTCGCCATATAGGCGGTAGCGAAGAGGGCGGTGGCCAGGACGATAAGAACCGCCAAGATATAGCTCCCTTGCTGGTATAGCGTAGGGGGAGCAAATCCCACGAGATTGAAATGAGGTATTACCCCGCCGTACTCCAAGCCGACCAGCGACATAACCGCAACAATCTTAGCCAGAGCTAGCAGATAAACTACCCTGTAGTGAAGTATTACGCTAGCCCCGATGATATGAAGCACAAAGTAGAAGATGAAGGGGTTCTCTATTCCTCCGGTAAAGTGAAGAAGTACAATGAATGCCGCCAGGTCAAGTAAGAGGTGGATGGTGCCGTAGGTTCTGGCTCGGTGGATTAACAACCCGGCCTTCATTCTTTCCAGGCTTCGGGACTGGTATAACAGCACCACATTACACAAAGCAATAAAGACACATGTTCCATACGCCGCGATGGTTGGGAACTCAATGTTAAATATCCTAGACGCCACTAAGGTGGCAGAAATGATGCCCAGAATGGTAATCCACCTTATAGTGACGAACACCCTGAGCCATATCCTGATGGCTGCTACCTCAGGATTGTGCTCTGGCTCGTCCTCTTCACCCAGAAAATGGTTGCTCTTGTCGCTGATATCCATCATAGCCCTAAAAATCTGCTTTTAACCCGATATAATAATCGTGCGGGGTCCTCCCTCGCGGCTGGTGCTCCAGTCCCGAATGGGCATAATTTCCTCCAATTTATCTAACTGACCCAGAGCCGCCAGGCGGTCGTAAATCATCTGCCAGGCACAAGGAATATCCGGCGATACTTCGCACTTACCATTTACTGAGCCGCCACAGGGTCCGTTGAGCAGGCTCTTGGCGCATCTGACCAGAGGGCACATACCTGCCGTCTTGGCCAGAATGCAATCTCCACACTGCATGCAGACCTCGGTAAAATGCCCTGGCGCCTCCTCCTTGCCGACAAATAAAGTGTTCAATGCTGGATAAACCGGCTTACCAGCATATAGGTTAATCGTTTGAACCCCGAAGGCACAGGTCATGGCTAGGATACCATCGGCTTGCTCAACTGCCTTGGCACTCTCTTCCAGGGCGTCTTTGGTGAGTTCGTCGCATGCTGTAGGGATAACCATCCACCCGGTAACTTTCTTACCTGCCGCCTCAAGCTTTTCTTTCATATCTAGAACCTCAGATTTGCCACCGGTGTGCAGCATGGTGGCACAAGTACCACATCCCACCACATATATCCTCTCCACTCCGCTGAGAGCTTCGCTCAACTCCTCAAATGGTTTTTGTGCCGTGATTGTTTTCATTTTTTACCCCTTACGCCTGCCCCATGGGACAGACACCCATCGGGCATTTTTTCTCCTGGATATGAACCTCATATTCTTCACGAAAATAGCGTAGAGCGGTCATGACCGGGTTAGAAGCTACCCGGCACATAGCACAGAGAGACGCCTCTTTCATCAAGCTTTCAATCCGCTCCAGGCGCTGGATATCTTCCTCATTGCCATCACCCTGGCTAATCCTGGTGAGGATGTTAAGCATCTGCTTTACCCCCAGGCGACCCGGGGCACAGGCGCCACAATAATGCTCATAGGTGAAATTGATAAAAAATTTGGCAATATCCACCATACAAGCACCCTCACCTAAAATTATCACACTCCCCGACCCAAAATCTAGCCCCAGTTCCGCTAGAGAATGGTAATCCAGAGGGGTGTCCAGGAGGCCCATTGGAAGGGAGCCCCCCGATGGTCCACCGATGTGAGCAGCTTTAAACCTGCGTCTCTGCTTAATCCCTCCCCCTATGTCAAAGATAAGCTGGCGAAGGCTTATCCCCATCGGCACCTCAGCAATACCGGTATGAGCCAGTTCTCCACCAAGTGCCAGCACCTTCGTCCCCCGACTCTCCTTGGTGCCGTATTGAGAGAAGGCAGCTGGGCCTTTTTGGATAATCCAAGGAATGCTATAGAATGTTTCGACATTGCCAACAAAGGTTGGCTTCCCCCAAAGCCCAGGGTTTTTGGGGAAAGGGGAACTTATGGGAGGGGTGGCTCGATTGCCCTCAATAAAGGGTATGACAGCTAGCTCTGGCTCACAGGATGGGAACCGAGGTCCATCTCTAACCTCAATATTGAGACTGAGGGAGGTTGACTTCGGTTTAGAGCCCAGAAATCCTCTTTCCCTCGCCTGCTTCAAAGCAAGCTCAACGCGCCTGAGGGCTAGGGTAAATTCCGATGGTATATAAAGATAACCCTCGCTGGCACCGACAGCATAGGCAGCAATCATCATCCCTTCAATCAAGCTGTGGGGGTCACCTGCCAGAAGTAGTTCGTTGATGCTTATTCCTGGCTCCTTATCGCTGGCATAGCCAACAACATACTTCTTCTCGGCTGGAGCTTCCGCCACTGATAGCCACCTCTCCCCTACAGGGGAGCCACTGTCCCTTTCCCTCAGCCCTGAGCTTATAATCAGCCTAGTCACTTCTTCAGGGCTCATGGAAGCCAGGACTTCGTTGAGGGCATCATATCCACCCTTAGCAATGTAGCTATCAATATCCTCCGGATTTATGCCTCCGATGTTACGAAGAACAACCCCTTTCTCCTCGGTCAAAATTTGCTCATTAACTATTGTTTTTAACTTCTGCTTTGCCGGCGACGCAGCAGATTGAGTGCGAAACTCATCATAAAAAGTAGCCACGCTATACACCCGACTTTGGGCAACCTTTAACGCTTTAGCAATCAAGGCGATGGCTTCAGGAGGGACATAGCCGTATTCAGCTCGGACTCTCCGTAGGGCAGTAATTAGGGCCTCTTCCCCCCACTGCCCCTTTAATATCTTATTCAGCTTACCCAAGTCTAAGCTCGGCATGGGCTACATCCTCTCCACCCTGACGGCACAGACCTTATACTCCGGTATCTTAGCCACCGGGTCGAGGGCGGGGTTGGTCAGCATATTAGCCGGGCTCTCAGCAAAGTGGAAGGTCATGAATACCACCCCCACCGATGAGACCTCGGTTACCCTGGCTTTGGCTACT
>JAUWZG010000078.1 GCA_030615425.1 Dehalococcoidia bacterium | reverse complement strand
TACCCTTGACCGTTCCTCGGCTACCCTTAGTGCCGGTGAGGCACAGCGCATTCGGCTGGCAACTCAGATTGGCAGCGGGCTTATGGGTGTGCTTTATATCTGTGATGAACCGACGATTGGTCTGCACCCCGCCGACGACTTCCGTTTGATTGAGACCCTGAAGCGACTGAGAGACCTGGGTAATACCATACTGGTGGTGGAGCATGATGAAGCCATGATGAGGGCGGCTGACCACATTATTGATATGGGACCTGGAGCTGGGGAGCACGGGGGGTGGATTGTAACTACAGGCAAGCTAGCTGATATTATGAAATGCAAGGAATCAATAACCGGCCAGTATCTCAGTGGCGCCAAGCAGATTCCTTTACCCCCCAGCCGCCGCCCCGGCTCAGGTGAGGAGATAATAATAAAGGGAGCTAGGCAGAACAACCTGAAGAATATCGCTGTCCATATCCCCCTGGGCAAGTTTGTTTGTATCACCGGGGTTTCCGGCAGCGGTAAGAGCACCCTTATTGATGAGATTTTGTATAGGAAGCTGGCACAGCTGTTCTATCGCTCGCGGGAGAGGGCGGGCGACTGTGATGGTATCATCGGTGTTGAGCATATTGATAAGGTGGTCAGTATTGACCAGTCTCCTATCGGGCGTACCCCCCGCAGCAATCCCGCCACCTATACCGGCACCTTCACCCTTATCCGTGAACTTTTTGCCACTGTTCCTGAGGCTCGGATGAGAGGCTATGCTCCGGGCAGGTTCTCCTTTAATGTTAAGGGCGGGCGCTGTGAGGCCTGCCGTGGGGAGGGGTTTATTCAGATTGAGATGCAGTTCCTGCCCGATGTCACTGTTGCCTGCGAGGTGTGCAAGGGGAAGCGCTATAACCGTGAGGCTCTGGAAATCAGGTTTAAGGGCAAGAACATCGCTGAGGTGCTGGATATGACCGTGGAGCAGGCGCTCGCCTTCTTTGACCATTTCCCCAAGGTAAAAAATAAGCTGCAGACACTGCGGGATGTGGGGCTGGGCTATATTCGTCTCGGTCAGCCAGCCCCTACTCTCTCTGGCGGTGAGGCGCAGCGGGTGAAACTTGCCACCGAGCTATCGCGGCGCTCTACAGGCAGGACACTTTATATCCTTGATGAACCAACTACCGGCCTCTCCTTTGAGGATGTGGCCGCTCTACTGCGGGTATTGCAGCGTCTGGTTGACGGTGGTAATACGGTGGTGGTCATTGAGCATCACCTGGATGTGATAAAGAATGCCGACCATATCATTGACCTTGGGCCGGGAGCCGGTGACCGTGGTGGCTATGTTGTCGCCACCGGCACCCCTGAGGAGATAGCTTATGAGAAATCTTCAGCCACCGGTCAGTATCTAGGTCGGGTGTTGCATAGAGATGAGGATGTGGAGTATGCTTTGAGTGGTTAACTCTTTCTGCCCGGCAGTAAAGGAGGTGATGGTGACTCGAGAAGAAGCGCTTAACTCTATTAAAGCCAATGTGGAGAGCGAAAACACGATTAAGCACATGCTGGCTACCGAGGCTATTATGCGGGCTCTAGCCAGGCACCTTGGTGAGGATGAGGAGGAGTGGGGGCTTACCGGGCTGCTGCATGATATAGATATGGAGCTAACCGAAGGCGATATGAGCACCCATAGTAAGTTGGGGGCTGACCTGGCTAGGGAACTGGGAGCCAGTGAGGCTATGGCTAATGCTATACTATGCCATAATGAAGCCCATGGCATTCCCCGTGAGACCAAGCTGGACAAAGCCCTATTTTGTGCCGACCCGCTGACCGGCTTAATAATTGCTGCTGCCCTGGTTCGCCCGGATAAGAAATTAGCTGGGGTTGAGGCTAGGTCGGTGAGGAAGAAGTTTAAGGAGAAGAGCTTTGCTGCCGGGGCGAATAGAGAGCAAATCTCTCAATGTACTGAAATTGGGCTTGAGCTTGACGAATTTCTCCAGCTGGGGCTGGAGGCAATGAAAGAGATTGCCGACGACCTTGGTCTATAAATTAGCTCACTTCAAGTGTTGAGCCTTGGGCGGTTTTAACGACATCAATCCGGGTGGGGAAGGCGTCTCTAAGCTCCTCAATATGGGTGATGACCAGTATCTTGTCAAAGTCGTCCTGAATAGAGTTTATTGCCTCTTTAAGTTTTTCTATACCGGTGCTATCTTGAGTGCCAAATCCTTCATCAATGATCAGGGTGGGTAGTGGTGCCCCGGCTCTTCTGGCTAATAGCTTGGATAAGGCAATACGAACGGCAAAGTCAATGCGAAAGGCTTCACCACCACTGAACATTTCATAATTTCGTGTTCCAAGCTCGTCGGCGATATTGATATCCAGGGTTTCAACGACATCCCCCTTCTTGGTTTCCCGCTGGGTTTCAATCTTGACATGCATTCTGTTATCGGTCATCCGTCCCAGCAACCGGTTGGCTTCAGCCTCAATTTCAGGCAGTGCCATCTCAATGAGCAAGGCTTGTATCCCCTTCTTGCCGAAGGCTTGAGCCAGGTCTTTATAGATTTTCTCCTCCCGTGATGCTTGACCCAGCAGCCTTTCCTTTTCCTTCTGTTTTACCTCCAGCTCCGAGCAGCGCTCTAGTTTTGACTTCACGCTCCACATTAGCTCCTGGGCTTGCTTTTGCTGTGCAGCTAGTGCATCATGTTCAGCTTCAGCCTGGGTTAAATAACTGGTTAGCTGAGGGAGGGCTTCCAGTTCTTTGCTTAGGTCTTGCCCTTTTTGATGGTCAGCCTCTAGCCTCTGGCGCAGCTCCTGGCTGGCTTCCCCGGCTTTATGAGCTGCCTCCCTCTCTTGCTCGAGAAGCCTGTCGGCTTCTTCCAGTTTCCGCTTGGGGCTTTCATATTGTTCTAATTCGGCGAGGCGATGGCGGACTTGCTCATGCTGCTGTGAATCGTAGTCAAGTTTGGCTAATTCCTCCTCAAGCTGGGCTAACGCCTGTTGCTCCGTAGCGGCAAAGTCCTTCTTGGCCAGGCTCAGTTCAATTTCATTAAGCTTCTCCCTTTCCTGGTTTAGCTGGTTATCTGCCGCTTCGGCTTCACCAATGTCTTTGCCGAGGAGGCTGGCTTTGCTCTGTGCCGAGGCGTTATCTTGATTTAGCTTTGCTTCCAGCGGTGATATTTCGCCTTCCAGTGCCTCAAGCTCTGTTTTCTTGCTGGCCAGCTCGGCTTGGTTTGACTGCAGCGAATTGGATTTGCTCTCCCTGTCGGCGGTGTATTTGGTTTCAATTCGTTTCAAACCGTCTTCACCCAGCTCGGTTTCACATAAGGGGCATTTAGCCTCAGCCTGAGTTGATAAGAGGTTGATTTTTTCTATTATCTCTTCTATTTCCCGTTCCAGGCTGGTTTGGCTGGACTGCAGATAGTTTATCTGCGTTCTTAGCTCCTGGCTGGTTTGCTTTTTTCTGCTCAGCATCTCTTCCTGTTCCGCTAACTGGTGAAATTGGGCTTCCGCCTGATGTAGCTCGTTTTTAAGCTGGGGCATTTTTGCCGACTTAGCCTCTAGCTCGCTGATTTTGCTTTGAGCTAATTTGTGTTCTGCGATTAGGGCGGCCTGCGCCCGCTCTATGCTCATCTCTAGTTGGCTCTTTCTCTCCCTTAATTTGACCAGTGGCCCCAGCTTCTGGTTTAGTTCGTCATTTTGTCTTCGGGCGTCGGTTAATTGGGCATAGCCTTCTTCTATAGCCGGGCGCTGGGCGATAAGTTCCTCGTATCCTTTGATGCGTGATTGATATTGCTCGACTTCCTGGTTACGGCGCTCTAACTCTCTTTGAGTGGTTGCTATGTGCTCCTCGAGCTGGGTTAGTTGCACCTTCTTGTTTTCCAGAGCCTCCTTTTCCTGCCTCAGGCTATTGAGTCTGGATTCCTGCTCGGTTATTAATTTATCTATTTGGGCAAGTCCAGTCTGCGCCTGTTCCAGCTCAGCCTCATAGGCTGGCTTTTGGGCTAATTCATCGCTGATATCCTGGATGGTGCTGTCAAGTTGTGCCTTTTCTGTTTCCTGCTCTTTAGCCAGTTCTTTAGCCCGTTCCTCAAGCTCATCATAGAAGGAAAGCCCCAGGATGTTACCCAGAACCTCCTTGCGTTTAGTCGGCGGTTGATTGGTGAATTCGTCGGCGTGACCTTGTAGCAAAAGGGCGCTATTAATGAAGGTGGCGTAGTCCATGTG
>JAUWZG010000013.1 GCA_030615425.1 Dehalococcoidia bacterium | reverse complement strand
CGTCATCTGGAGGTATATAAAGCTGACCCAGAGCGTAACCTGTTGCTGGTTAAGGGAGCAGTTCCCGGGGCTAGGAATGGGTTGCTCCTGATAGAGAAATTGGGGGGGAAGTAAGGAAGTGGAAGTCCCAGTTTATAGCCTTGCCGGCGAGGTGGTTAAACATATTGAGGTAAGCGATAGCGTTTTTGCTGTGCCGTTTAATCAGGCAGTGGTGCACCAGGCACTGGTAAGGCAGCGGGCAAACGCCCGTCAGGGAACAGCTAGCACCAAAACTCGCAGCGAGGTCTCCGGCAGTAGCCGGAAGCTGTTTCGGCAGAAACACACGGGCTTGGCTCGGGCGGGCAGCAGAAAGTCGCCACTGCGCCGGGGGGGTGGTATCGCTTTTGGTCCTAAGCCAAGAAGCTACCGGCAGGCAATGCCTAAAAAGATGCGCCAACTAGCAATAAGGTGTGTCCTATCAGCTAAGGCAAGGGATGAAGAGCTAGTGGTTTTGGAGCAACTGGAGCTTGAGAAGCCTAAGACTAAAGAGATGGCAGGGATTTTGGCGGCACTGGGGGTGGACTCCTCAGCTCTTATCGTTACCAGTGAGCCGGAGGAAAATGTAGTTAAGTCAGCTCATAACCTGGCGGGGATTAAGACCATGCCAGCCAATATACTCAATGTGGTTGACATTCTTTCCTATAAGATGTTATTGATGACTGAGGCTGCGGTGCGCAAGGCAGAACAGCTATGGGGGGGCGGCAATGCATCTATATGAGGTATTGCGCCGTCCGCTGATAACGGAGAAGAATACCGCCATTCAGGCTCCTCAAGGCAAATATGCCTTTGAGGTAGCTGGAGGGGCTAATAAGGAACAGGTTAAACTGGCTGTGGAGAAGGCATTTAAGGTCAGTGTGATGCAGGTTAATGTGATGACAGTGCCCGGTAAAGGGCGGAGGATGCGGGGAAGGTGGGTGATGAGCCCGTCCTGGAAAAAGGCGATTGTTACCCTTAAGCCAGGGGATAAGATAGAACTGTTTGAAGGTGTTTAAAATAGAAGGGGAAGTTTGAAGGGGCGAATTATAACGGGGTTCCCCGCAAAAACGCAGTTTTTGTGGGGTGAAAATCCCCTTCAAGAACCACTCCTCCCCCTCTCCTTTCAAGGAGAGGGGGATTAAGAGGGTGAGGTTGATAAACTGGTCAAAGATAACTGAAGATGTATTACAACTCCCGCACCAGCAAGATGTGTGGGTTTACTGATGTTGCTTTTGAGAGCAATCGCTAGGAAAAATTAAGGAGATTATATTTAAAATGCCACTAAAGCAATATCGTCCAACCTCTCCCGGTAGGCGGGGTATGAGCGGCTCTACCTTTGAGGAAATAACCAAAACTAAGCCCGAGAAATCGCTGCTCTTGCCCCTCAAGAAGAAGGCTGGGCGTAGTAATCAGGGGAGAATAACGGTTCGCCACCGTGGTGGGGGAGCGAAGCGGAGGCTACGCATTATTGACTTTAAGCGTGATAAGCTTGGCGTCCCTGGCAGGGTGGCTGCCATTGAATACGACCCCAACCGCTCGGCTCGTATTGCTCTCATTTACTATGCTGATGGGGAGAAGCGTTATATCCTTGCCCCTTCAGGACTCGGTGTCGGTGATGTCATAAAGTCAGGCGGTGAGGCTGAGGTGAAACCCGGGAATGCTTTACCCCTGAAACTAATCCCAACCGGGACTCCGATACATAATATTGAGTTGGAGGTTGGGAGAGGAGGGCAATTGGTGCGAAGTGCTGGAGTTGCAGCTCAGCTAATGGCGAAGGAGGGCGAATATGCCCTGGTTCGATTGCCCTCCGGTGAGGTGCGGCGTATCCGTAGCGATTGTTTGGCTACTATCGGGCAGGTAGGAAATGTTGACCATCGGGGTATTAATTTGGGTAAGGCAGGTCGTAAACGGTGGTTAGGCTGGCGACCTACGGTGAGGGGCTCGGCTATGAACCCCCGTGACCATCCTCATGGTGGTGGGGAAGGTAGAGCCCCGATAGGCTTGCCCGGACCTAAAACACCTTGGGGTAAGCCGGCTCTGGGCTATAGAACTCGTAAGTCAAAGGCTTCAGATAAGATGATTGTCAAGCGTAGAGGGAAGTGACAAAATGTCAAGGTCAACTAAGAAAGGTCCAGCCTTTGATGCCAAACTGCTGAAGAAAGTTGAGGCATTTAGCAGCTCTGGTCAGAAGACAGTGATAAAAACTTGGTCGCGATGGTCTACTATCCTGCCCCAGATGGTGGGGTTTACCATTGGAGTCCATGATGGCAGGAGGCATGTGCCCATCTTTATCACTGAAAATATGGTGGGGCACAAATTGGGCGAGTTTGCCCTGTCCCGAACCTTCAGGGGGCACACGTCTAGGGGGGAGAAAACTACCCAGATAAGGAAAAGGAAGTAGAGCATAGAATGGAAGTGAGGGCAGTAGCTAAAGATACTGGTATATCACCACGTAAGGTGCGCCCACTGGTAGACATGGTGCGGGGCAAGAAGGTGGATGAGGCGCTAACCTTGCTCAAGTTTGCCCCTACACCCACGGCTCGAGTTGTAGCCAAGGTGGTGAAATCAGCGGCGGCTAATGCTGAGAACAATTTTCAGATGACCCCTTCAGATTTGAGGATTATCGGCATCTTTGCTGATGAGGCAAGAACCTTAAAGAGGTTTCGCCCCCGTGCCCGGGGGCGAGCAAGCCATATTCTTAAGCGTTCTAGCCATATAACGGTCATTGTTGCCGAGCAGGAGGATTAATTGGGTCATAAGGTTCATCCTTTTGGCTTTAGACTTGGAGTCATACGCAATTGGCAATCCAAGTGGTATGCCGAGAAGAACTATGTAGGCTTTTTGCAGGAAGACCTGAAGCTTCGGCAAGCTATTGAATCCAGATATACTGAAGCAGGTGTCTCTCTGGTGGAGATTGACCGCCAGGCGAATAAGGTATCGATAACTATCCATACTGCCCGACCTGGCGTCGTCATCGGGCGAGGGGGGCAGCGAGTTGATGAAATGAGGCTTCATCTTGAGAGCCTTATCGGGAAGAGGATTCAATTGAGCATCCTGGAGATTCATCAGCCTGAGCTCGATGCCTATTTGGTAGCCAGGGCGGTAGCTGAGCAGATTGAGCATCGTGTTGCTTTCCGCAGAGCGATGAAGCAAGCAATGTTTCGCACCATGCAGGCTGGGGCTAAGGGAATGAGAATCAGTTGTGCCGGTAGACTAGGTGGTGCTGAGATAGCTCGCCGTGAGGTTATGCATCAGGGGCGAGTACCCTTGCATACGCTGCGGGCTGATATTGATTACGGACTTACTGAGGCGCGTACCACCCTGGGTCGGATTGGAGTCAAGGTCTGGATTTATCGGGGTGATATTCTTCCCGAGCCTAGTAGGCTGGAGGTTGAGGAAGTGCCTGCCGGGCCAGCAGCCGTTGGCAGGCTGGAAACAAAGCCCCCTATCACTCCGGAACCGGAAGAAAAACCGGCTGAACCGGCGGTACCGCTAGCTGAGGAGAGTGCGGAAGCAGTGTCAGAGGTAAAGCCGGAGGAGAAAACTCCAAAGCGGAGGACAAGGAAAACCACCAAGGCAAAACCGCCTGTAACGGAGGAAAAAGAGGAGGCAGATGCTACAGCCCAAGCGGGTGAAGTACCGCAAGACTCATAAAGGACACCGCAGGGGTAGAGCCCAGGCGGGGAATAGGGTTGACTTTGGCGATTTTGGGTTACAGGCGCTGGAATCTGCCTGGGTTAGTAGCCGACAGATTGAAGCGGCACGGCGTGCTATCACTCATTACATTCGCCGTGGTGGCAATGTGTGGGTCCGTATCTTCCCTGATAAACCGGTCACCAAGAAGCCGGCTGAAACCCGTATGGGTGGGGGTAAGGGTCCCCCAGACCATTGGGTGGCGGTGGTTAAACCAGGGAGAATGCTATTTGAAATGGGGGGAGTTAGTGAGGCAGTAGCTAGAGGGGCGATGCGCCTTGCTTCGCATAAGCTCCCAATAAATACCAGATTTGTGCTCAGGGAAACCGGCATAGCCGTTGGCAGCGATTCAGCAACCGGGGAGTTGACTTAAGGTGAAGGTTGAGGAGATTCGAGCTCTCAGCACTGAAGGATTGAAAAAGCAACTGGAGGAAGCCCATCAAGAGCTGTTTAACCTTCGCTTTCGCTTGGCTACCAAGCAATTGGTAAACCACCGGGAAGTTTCCAGGGTTAAAAAGGAGATTGCCAGGCTGAAGACCATAATCAGGGAAAGAGAGCTGGGTATAAGGTGATGTCTATGGAAAGCAAGCGTAAAATTAGGCTTGGTCGTGTAGTCAGTGATGGGATGAATAAGACGGTGGTGGTGGCGGTAGAAACCCCTAAGCGTCACCCGTTATATAAGAAGACCATCAAGAGGGTGGTCAAGTATAAAGCTCATGATGAGAACAATGAGTGCCGGGTGGGAGACAAGGTAAGAATTGTGGAAACTCGTCCCCTGTCCAGAGAGAAGCGGTGGCGAGTGGCTGAGATAATAACCAGGGGAGAGGTGGTGGAGATTTCACCTGGGGAAATAACCCAGGAAGATTTAGCCAAGGTTCAACCTGAGGAAAAAACCAAGGAAGAGACTTCGGGCTAGAGTGATATGATTCAAACCTATAGCAGAATTAAAGCAGCAGATAATACCGGTGCCAAGGAGATTATGTGTATCAACGTTTTAGGTGGCACCAGGAAGAAATATGCCCGAGTGGGTGACATTATTGTGGCTTCGGTAAAAAAAGCAACCCCGAGGGGGATGGTGAAGAAGGGGGAGGTGGTCAGGGCGGTTATTATTCGCTGTGCCCAGCCATATCGGCGCTCTGATGGCTCCTATATCAGGTTTGATGAGAATGCGGCCGTCATTTTAACCGATAAGAATAACCCTAAGGGGACCAGAATATTTGGACCAGTAGCCAGGGAGCTGAGAGACAAGAATTTTACCAAGATTATATCTCTGGCACCTGAGGTCTTGTGAGGCAGGAATGAATATCAGAAAGAACGATACGGTGCTGGTTATTGCCGGCAAGGATAGGGGTAAGAGGGGCAGGGTGCGCTTTGCCTACCCTAAGAAAGAACGGCTGCTGGTGGAAGGCATTAACTTTGTCAAAAAGCATAGCCGGGCCAGGGGAGCGGTCAGGCAGGCAGGTATAATCGAGCGGGAGGCGCCGCTTCATGTGTCAGATGTTATGTTGCTGTGTAATAAGTGCAATCATCCGGCCCGGGTTGGCTTCCGCTTCCTGGCTGATGGCAGGAAGGTTCGGTTCTGTCGCTCTTGCGGTGAGGTAATTGATTAAATGTCAAGACTCAAGGAAAGATATAAAACCGAGGTTATTCCCAGCCTGAAGGAGCGTTACGGGTATAAGAATATAATGCAGGTGCCGCGTCTGGACAAGGTTGTGCTTAATATCGGCTTGGGCGAGGCGATTCAGAATGCTAAGGCTCTGGAAGCAGCGGAGAAAGATTTAACTGATATTTCAGGGCAACACCCGATTATTACCCGTGCCAAGAAATCTATCGCCTCCTTCAGGTTGAGGTCAGGGATGACCATCGGGATGAAGGTGACCCTGCGCGGGGAGCGCATGTATCACTTTTTTGACAAGCTGGTAAATGTTGCCTTGCCCCGGATGCGTGAGTTTCACGGGGTCTCCCCCAACTCCTTTGATGGTCGGGGCAACTATACCTTGGGGCTTAAGGAACAGCTCGTCTTCCCCGAGGTAGATTACGATAAGGTAGACAAGGTGCGGGGACTGGAGGTGTCAATCGGCACTACGGCTAATACCGACGACGAAGGCAGGCAACTACTGGAATTATTAGGCATGCCTTTTACCGCGGAGTAAAACGGAGCAGGAATGGCTAAGAAATCAAAAATTGAAAAGTCAAAGCGAACGCCTAAATACAAGGTGCAGCAGCATAATCGCTGTCTCCTCTGTGGGCGGCCCAGAGCCTATATTCGCAAGTTTGGCTTATGCCGAATTTGTTTTCGCAAGTTAGCCCTGGCCGGGCAGATTCCCGGAGTAAGGAAATCAAGCTGGTGAAGTTGATATGACTATCTCTGACCCAATAGCAGACATGTTAACCAGAATACGCAATGCCATTATGGCCAGGCATGATTTTGTGCTGGTTCCATCCTCAAAGATGAAGCTGGCTATCGCCCGAATCCTTAAAAAGGAGAGTTTCATCGCTGATTATGAGGTGCTTAAGGGTAAGCCGCACCGCGTAATCAAGCTCCACCTCAAATATGATGATGAAAATCAGCCAATACTTTCTGGATTGGAACGGGCTAGTAAGCCTGGACTGAGGGTATATGTGGGGCGGGATGAAATCTCCCGCGTTTATGGTGGTTTGGGCATCGCTATCATTTCTACCTCCAGCGGTGTAATGACCGGGCAGCAAGCCTGGCGTAAGGGAATTGGTGGTGAACTTCTATGCTATGTATGGTAAATAAGTCTCGGGGTGATATAAATGTCTAGGGTGGGGCTGATGCCGATACCGGTGCCTGATGCGGTCACGGTTAGCATTAAAAAGGATGAGGTCAAGGTGACTGGTCCTAAAGGGGAGCTTAGCCGCCGCTTCAATCCCGATATGGCTATTACCCTGGATAGTAAAATCCTGACGGTGTCGCGCCCCAGCGATAGCAAGGAGCATCGTTCCTTGCATGGACTGACGCGGAGTCTTTTAGCTAATATGGTGGAGGGGGTAACCGATGGCTTTGAGAAGGACCTTGAGATAGTTGGAGTAGGCTATCGGGCGGAAAAAAGCGGGGATAAGCTGGTGCTCCGTATTGGATATTCACATCCGGTGGATGTATCACCCTTACCCGGGGTATCCTTGGATGTGGAGGGAGCAAATCGCATCAAGGTTAGCGGGATTGACAAGGAAGTGGTAGGCGAGATGGCAGCCAAAATTCGGTCTATTCATCCCCCTGATGCTTATAAGGGCAAGGGTATTAGATATGCCGGGGAGTTAGTCCGTCTTAAGGCAGGCAAGGCAGGTAAGGCTATAGGTCAGAGGGAATAATGGGGAAAGGTGAGACAAGAGTAGCACGTAAAAGAAGACACGCCAGAGTCAGGGCCAGGGTAGCTGGCACTGCCTCTAGCCCACGGCTTTGTGTTTTTCGTAGCCTGAACCATATTTACGCTCAGGTTATCGATGACTTGAAGGGGCACACGCTGGTTGCGGCTTCAACCTTGGACCCGGAGATAAAAGGTGGGTCAGATAGTAAAGCCAAGTCAGCTAAGGCTGAGCTCGTTGGTGCTCTGGTGGCTAAGCGAGCCTTAGATAAAGGGATAAACCAGGTGGTTTTCGACCGTGGCGGATACAAGTATCATGGCCGGGTTAAAGTCCTAGCCGAGGCGGCTCGGCAGGCAGGACTCAAGTTTTAGGGGGTAGTTTTAGCTCAAGTGAAAGAACCCATAAGCAGGATAGACCCAACAGAATTGACACTGACTGACAAGCTGGTGTATATCAATCGGGTGACTAAGGTGGTGAAAGGAGGTAAACGCCTCCGTTTCAGCGCCTTATCGGTGACCGGCGATGGTGCGGGGCACGTGGGCATTGGTGTGGGCAAGGCTAACAGTGTGCCCGAAGCGATTAACAAGGCGGGCGCTATCGCCAAGAAGAGCTTGCTTAAGGTACCGTTGGCGGGGACTACTATCCCCTATGAGATAACGGTTAAATTTAGCGCCGCCAGGGTCTTGTTAAAGCCAGCAGCCCCAGGTACAGGCATCATTGCCGGAGGTAGCATCCGAGCTGTGGTGGAAGCAGCCGGCATCAAGGACATTCTTACTAAGTCGTTGGGTAGTTCTAATCGGATTAACACGGCTAAGGCTACTATGCTTGCCCTTAGCCAGCTTAAAGAGCCAAAAGAGGAGTTGGCCAGACGCAAGGCAGCCCCTAAGGTTGAGGGGGAGGTAGTCGGTGGCTAAGTTGCGTATCACCTGGGTTAAGAGTGGCATTGGCTACGCCCAGGTTCAGAAGAGAACCTTGAAGGCCCTGGGACTTAATCGGTTAAATCAGAGTGCTATCCATAATGACTGCGCCTCAGTGCGTGGTATGATTAACAAGGTGAGGCATCTAATTAAGGTGGAGGAAGAAAGCTGATGCGGCAGGAAAAACTCTCCCCAGCCCCTGGCTCTAAGAAAGGAAGAAAGAGAGTGGGGCGGGGGGATGGTAGTGGACATGGCACCTATTCCGGGCGTGGCTGTAAAGGGCAGAAATCTCGCTCTGGCTATAAGATGCGCCCTGGCTTTGAAGGCGGGCAGTTACCCTTAATCAAGCGCTTGCCGCGAAAGCGTGGCTTTGTCAATATCTTTAGGACTGAGTATAGCCTGGTTAATCTGGATAAGCTCGGTATCTTTGAGCCAGGAAGCGAGGTAACGCCAGAGAAATTGGTCGCCGCCGGGGTGGTAAAGTCGCTAAAGCACCCGATTAAGATTCTGGCCGGGGGTGAGCTTAAGCACGCCCTGGTGATAAAGGCAAATAAGTTCTCTGCTGCCGCTAAAGCCAAGATAGAGGCAGCCGGGGGCAGAGCGGAGGAGATTGGGCATGCTCCCAAGGCAAGCTAGACCACGACTGCTGCAGGCAATGATTGATGCCTTCAGTCTGCCCGATTTAAGGCGGAAGATTCTTATTACCCTGGGCATTCTGATAATCTTTCGCTTTGTGGCTCATGTGCCTCTTCCCGGGGTCGACCTTGGGGCATTGCAGGACCTGTTTGACCGTAATGCATTGCTGGGTATGCTTGACATGTTCAGCGGGGGTGCCATGAGGCGCTTCAGTGTGGCGGCTATGGGAGTTTATCCTTATATAACGGCTTCAATTATTATGACGCTACTGGTGCCTATCATCCCCCAACTAAGAGCCATTTCCCAGGAAGGAGAGGAAGGTAGAAACAGGATTAACCGTATTACCCACTGGCTGACTGTCCCGCTGGCTGGTCTTTCCGGCTATGGGCAGCTGGTCTACCTTCAGCACGAGGGTGTTGTCGGTAGTGCTGCGGCATTGCCCATGGCAACTATGGTTGTGTCATTGATAGCCGGCACCATGTTCTGTGTGTGGCTGGGTGAGCGTATTACGGAACATGGTATTGGTAACGGCATATCTATAATAATCTTTGCCGGCATTGTCGCCGGTCTGCCAGAAATGATTGGTAGCGGTTTTCTGGCTGGGGGGGGGCAGCTTTGGGGTTTATTCTTTTATATTATTATTGCCTTAGCCACTACAATATTTATAGTGTATTTTATCGAGGCACACCGGCGTATTCCGGTTCAGTATTCCCGCAGTGTCTTTCGTGGAGGTCGTATGTATCGGCAGGCAGGCTCAACTCATATCCCACTGCGGGTAAACACCGCCGGGATGATACCCCTTATCTTTGCTATGTCGTTAGTTCTCTTTCCCGGTGTGGTCGCCAGTTATTTTGTCAATCCAGCCGAGCCCAATATAGCTAATAGCATTGTGGAGCTGTTTAATCCCAATGCCGCATTGCCTATGGGCTTCTTTTACTGGGGGCTATATTTCCTGCTGACGGTTGGCTTTGCCTTCTTTTATACCATGGTCATTTTTGAGCAGCAGGACTTGCCTGGTACCCTACATCGGCAGGGAGGATTTATCCCCGGGATCAGGCCCGGACCACATACCAAGGAATATCTGGATGGGGTGATAAAGCATATTACCTGGGCGGGAGCTTTGTTTCTGGCTTTCGTGGCGGTAGTGCCCTTTATCGCCCGGGAGATCACCGATGTTCGGGTGATAATGCTATCTAGCATGGGCATGCTTATTGTGGTTGGCGTGGTTCTGGATACTATGAAGCAGGTGGAGGCGCAACTGGTGATGCGGCGCTATGAGGGCTTCATCAAATAGGGATAAAGGTGTATATTATCTTTCTGGGTGCTCCCGGGGCAGGCAAAGGAACACAGGCAGCCAATGTGGCTCGGGAGCGGCGGTTGGGACAGATCGCCTCCGGCGACCTGTTTCGGCAGGCGCTAGAGCAAGGAACTGAGTTGGGCATAAAGGCTAAGCCTTATATGGAAAGGGGGGTGCTAGTCCCTGACCAGATAACCATACAAATGGTTCTGGAGCGTATTTCAGCTCCAGGTGGCGAGGAAGGGGCAATCCTTGATGGCTTTCCTCGCAACTTGGAGCAGGCTGAGGCTCTGGATAAAGCCTTAGCCCAGCAGGGCAAGGTGATAGATAAGGTGGTATATATTAAGGTCTCTGAGGAGGAGTTGCTGAAGCGCTTGGGTGGACGCTGGATTTGCCGCCAGTGCCAGACGCCATACCATGCCACCGATTCTCCCCCTAAGGTTTGGGGGAAGTGTGATAGGTGCGGCGGCGAGCTTTACCAGCGCCCTGATGATACTGTGGAAAACGTCAGAAAGCGGCTGGAGGTCTACTCTGTTGAGACCGCTCCCTTAATTGATTATTACCGCCGGGTGGATAAGCTACTGGAAATAGATGGGGAGGAGAGTGTGGATGAGGTGGGCAGGAGAATAACCATCGCCCTTCAGGGTGAGAGTTCATAGTTAAATGGGTAGAATTATTAAATCGGAGCGAGAGAGTGCTATAATGCGCCAGGCAGGTTGGATTGTAGCCACTGTACTGGACATTCTGAGTAGGCAAGTGAGACCGGGAATGAAAACCAAAGAGTTAGATGTTATTGCCGCTGGGGAGATGGAGAAGTTGGGAGCCAAACCTTCGTTTAAGGGATACCGCGGGTTTCCAGCTAATCTCTGCGTCTCAGTAAATGATGAGGTGGTGCATGGCATTCCCGGCGAGCGAATTTTACGTGAGGGTGATATAGTATCACTTGACCTGGGAGCGTCCTTTATGGGTTTTCAGGGCGATGCCGCGGTTACTGTAGGTGTGGGGGAAATCGACTTAAAGGCTAGAGAGCTTGTGGAGACCACTGAAGGTGCCCTAAAAGCTGGCATCGCTGCTGCCCATGCTGGGGTGAGGTTGGGGGATATTTCGGCGGCTCTCCAGAACTATGCTGAGTTGAGGGGCTATTCGGTAGTGCGTGAGTATACCGGGCACGGTATTGGGCGTGAGATGCATGAGGAGCCTCAAATACCGAACTTTGGTCTACCGGGAACAGGACCAGTGTTACAGAAGGGCATGGCCCTTGCCCTGGAGCCTATGGTGAATGCGGGCGGATGGCGTACCCGGGTTGGTGATGACCATTGGACGGTGCTAACCGCTGATGGCAGCCTTTCCGCCCACTTTGAACATACCATCGTCATTGCTGGCGGGGAAGCCGAGGTGCTTACTGCCAGAGAAGGAGTCTATGCCTAAGAAGGAGGCTATTGAGGTTGAGGGGACGGTAGTCGAGCCGCTACCTAATGCCATGTTTCGGGTCGAGCTGCCCGACGGCCATAAAGTGCTGGCCCACATCTCGGGCAAGATAAGGTTGCATTATATTAGAATCTTACCCGGGGACAAGGTGCTGGTGGAGCTTTCTCCCTATGACCTGAGCCGGGGTAGGATTATCTATCGGTTTAAGTAACACGGGGGCTTAAGTTATGAAAGTAAGAGCTTCAGTTAAAGTTAGATGTGAAAAGTGCAAGATAGTTAAGCGGCGCGGGGTGGTCAGGGTCATCTGTTCCAACCCGAGGCATAGACAGAGGCAGGGATAACCGCGTATGAGCGAGGAGGTATGTAGATGGCACGTATAGCTGGGGTAGATATACCTAAAAATAAGCAGGTCTTGGTTTCACTACAGTATATTTATGGCATTGGTTCGTCTTTAAGCCAGAAGATTCTGGCACAGGCTGGCGTCGACCCCTATACTAAGGTGAGTGACCTGGCTGAAGAGGAGGTCAATCGTCTCCGGGAGATTATTGACCGCGAGCATAATGTTGAGGGGGAGCTGAGGAAGGAGATTGACCTCAATATCAAGCGCCTTATTGAGATTGGTAGCTATCGTGGCTTGAGGCATCGGCATGGCTTGCCGGCCAGGGGGCAACGAACCAGAACCAATGCTCGTGCCAAGCGCGGTCCTCGTAAGACGGTAGCTGGTAGGGGGCAGAGGCGTGGCACGACCAAGAAGTAACTCGGTCATAATCGAACGGGAGGTAGAATGGCACAGAAGAAGCGAACTAAGACAAGAAGGCGGGAACGCAAGTCCGTCCCGGTAGGGAGAGCCTATATCCAATCCACCTTCAATAATACCATAGTGACCCTCACTGACCCCCAGGGGAATGTTATTGCCTGGGGAAGCTCCGGCTCCGCCCGGTTTAAGGGTTCACGCAAAGGCACTCCCTATGCTGCTCAATTGGCGGCTCGTGATGCGGCACGAAAAGGCATGGAGCACGGCTTACGTCAAGTAGAGGTTTATGTTAGGGGACCGGGTAGCGGGCGTGAGGCGGCTATCCGTTCCCTTCAGGGCTCAGGCCTTACCATTACCAGCATTAGGGATGTGACTCCTACCCCGCATAATGGTTGTCGTCCGCGTAAGAGGAGGCGAGTGTAAGAAGATGGCGAGATATGCATCAGCGGTTTGCCGATTATGTCGGCGTAGCGGCGAGAAATTAATGCTTAAAGGTGGCCGCTGTTTTACTCCTAAGTGCGCCCTGGAGCGGCGGGCGAAGCCACCGGGACATCAGCCTATGAGGCGGCGGCGGCTTTCTGACCGTGGAGTGCAACTCCGGGAGAAGCAAAAAGCCCGCTATAGCTATGGAATTCTGGAAAGACAGTTCCGGCGTCTTTTTAGAGAGGCGGGGAGGCAGTTAGGCATCACCGGGGAAAATCTACTGGTGCTGCTGGAAAGGCGACTGGATAATGTGGTCTATCGCTTGGGCTTCGCTGACTCTCGCGCGCAGGCTCGTCAGCTAGTTCAACATGGGCATATCATGCTCAATGACCGCAAAACAGATATACCTTCCTGTCTGGTCAAGGAAGGTGATACCATTAGCTGGCGTGAAAGTAGCACCAAAACTGGCTATTACCAACAAATGGTTCCAAGTATTGAGAGTAAGATTATTCCAAGCTGGTTGAGCTTGGAGGGAGAGAAACTAATTGGTCGGGTTTTATCTCTGCCTACTCCTGATGACATTGAGGCTAAATTTGAGGGGCAGAGTATAGTTGAGTACTACTCGCGATAGGTTGAGGAGGTAGCATTTTGTCTCATCTGGCTATAGCTATGATTGAGTGTGTAGAAAGTGGGGATAACTTTGGACGCTTCCGAGCTGAGCCTCTGGAAAAAGGCTTTGGTGTTACTCTGGGCAATGCTCTGCGCCGAGTGCTCCTTGGCTACCTTCCAGGGGCAGCCGTGACTCGGGTTAGACTAGAGGGAATTCAACATGAATTTTCTACCATCCCCTTGGTCAAGGAAGATGTCACCGAGTTTCTACTCAATGTTAGGGCGTTGCAGTTAAAATCCCTTTCCGGTGAGCCAGGTAAGTTAATACTGGAAGTGGAGGGGGAGGGGCGAGTTACCGCCGCTGACATTGTGCCCTCCACCGACTTTGAAGTTGTCAACCCTGAGCTTTATCTGGCTACCTTAGATTCGCCTGAAGCCAAGCTTTATGCCGAGTTTGACGTCGAATTGGGTGAGGGCTATCGGGAGGCTGAGTCCAGTGACAACCTGCCGGTAGGAGTGATTCCAGTGGACGCCATCTTCACTCCAATACGCAAGGTTAATTTTGACGTTGAGCCAAGCCATATTAGTCGGGAGATGAGCCGAGAGCGGTTGGAGCTGGAGGTGTGGACCGATGGCACTATATCACCGGTGGATGCCATCAGTCAGAGTGCCGAAATTCTGGTGGAGCAGCTATCTCCGTTTATCGATTACGCCAAGATTTCTCAACTGGAGGTGGAGAAGCAGCTCATTCGCGCCTCTATCACTGATGAAAAATATAATATGCCTGTGGAGCAGCTTGACCTTTCAGTGCGTACCATGAATTGTCTGAGGCGCGGTGGCATCGCCACCGTGGGAGAACTCATAAGCAGAGGCGAGAGGGGATTGCTCTCGTTGCACAATTTTGGGCAGAAGTCCAAGCAGGAGGTAGATGAGCGGCTGGCGTCATTGGGGTTGTCTTTCACTCCCCCCGTTGAGAAGGAAGCGAGCGAGAGCGAGGAAGAGGAGGAGGCGGCATGAGGCACAAGGTAGCTGGTAGAAAACTGGGTCGGTCTTCAGCTCACCGCAAGGCGCTGTATCGTAACCTGGTAACCGACCTGCTAAACTATGAGAAGATTACTACTACCGAGGCTAAGGCTAAGGAAGTACGGGGCTTGGCGGAGCGGATGATTACCCTGGGTAAGGAAGGAGGACTCCACTCCCGTCGCCAGGCACTTTCCTTTATTTTGGATAAGAGGATAGCGGGGAAGGTATTTACTGAGCTTGCCCCAAGGTATGCTGAGCGCCCTGGCGGATATACTCGCATCATCAAGATAGGTCCTAGATTGGGCGATGGAGCGCCTATGGTGCAACTTGAACTGGTAGAGTAAGGAGGTTTTAAGCTTGGCAGAGACCACCAAGATTTTATTGATTATGGAATATGATGGCACTCGCTACCACGGCTTCCAGTGGCAAAACGGCCTGCCCTCCATTCAGGGGGAGGTGGAGAAAGCCCTGGGGAAGCTTACCGGGGAGAGGCGGCGGGTGATGGCAGCCAGCCGAACCGATGCCGGCGTTCATGCTAAGGGGCAGGTGGCCAGCTTCAGGACCGGGTCGGCGCTTCCCATCCATAACTTTATTAATGGGCTAAACCACTATTTGCCCGCTGATATTGCGGTCAAGACAGCGTATAGAGTAGACGATTCTTTCAATGTCAGGCATGATGCCCTTAGCCGGGAATATAGCTACTATATATTAAATAGCCCCACCCGCTCTCCCATGAGAGAAGGCTTTTCTCACCTGGTTGGTAGCCCTCTGGATATTGAAGCCATGAACCGGGCTTCTCAGGCTCTTATTGGCGAGCATGACTTTGCCTCATTTGTCAGTCGTAATGGGGCTAGAATTAAGAGCACAGTAAGGCGCGTGTTCAGAGCCGAAATAGAAAGAGACGGGGAATTGGTCATTTTCAATATGGTGGCTAGCTCCTTCCTGCCTCATCAGGTGCGCAATACGGTGGGTGCTCTAATCAGGGTTGGCTTGGGTAAGATGGGCGTTGATGAATTTCATAGTATAGTTGAGGCCAAAGAGCCGGCGCTGGCAGGACCAACTGCCCCGGCTTGTGGGTTATGCCTTACCCGGATAAATTACCCCAGTCCTTTGGGGGGGTGTGATGAAAACCTATAGCACCAAAGCCTCTGATATTGAGCGTCAGTGGCACGTGATTGATGCTTCGGGCAAGATTCTGGGCAGGCTGGCTACCGAGGTGGCTAGCTTACTTATGGGCAAGCATAAGCCAATATTCAGCCGTCACCTGGATACCGGCGATTTTGTTGTCATTATCAATGCCGATAAGGTTCGGGTTACTGGTAATAAGGCTGAGCAGAAGCTTTATTATAGACATTCAGGATACCCCGGGGGGCTTAAAAGTATCAGTCTGGAGAGAATGATGCAGACCCATCCTACCCGGGTGATTGAGTATGCGGTCAAGGGCATGTTGCCCCACAATCGTCTTGGGGCTCAAATGATGAAAAAGCTCAAGGTCTATGCTGGTGAGAATCATCCTCACTTGGCTCAGACCGGGGCTAGCTCAAAGAAGGCTGGTAGTTAAGGTGGTTCAAACGGAGAAGCAAACCTATTTTTACGGGACTGGCAGGCGCAAGGCGGCTATAGCTCGGGTAAGGTTGGTGCCGGGCACGGGTGAGATTATCATCAATGGTATTCCCTATGAGCAGCTATTCCCCCGCCCTGAGCACCGCCGGTTAATAGTGCAGTCACTTTTGGTTACTGAGAGCCTGGGCAAGTATAATACCGTGGTCAAGGTGGAGGGCGGTGGCATATCAGGGCAGAGTGGTGCCATCTCCCATGGTATTGCTCGAGCCCTGGTAAAGGCTGATGAGAGCCTTAAGCCAATACTGCGCCAGAACGGGCTGCTGACCAGGGACTCCCGGGTCAAAGAGAGGCAGAAGCCGGGGCTTAAGCGGGCGCGCAAGGCACCTCAATATACCAAGAGGTAACACACAAGCTTAATTCTGGCAAGCCAGGTTATCTTGTTGCGTCTCTCTATGGCATTGACCCCACCCCCCTGCTTTTAAATTGTCTTTTTCTCCCCACCCACCCGCCCTCAAAGGCTCTGCCATTAACCCCTGCTTTAAGGGGAGTCTGAGAGGGGCATCAGCCCCTATAGTGTGGGAGGGTGGGAAAAGATATAAAAGGGGTAGGGGGGAGTGGGGTTTCGCCTCTCTTTAACTCTCTTGACGCTTAAGGGTGAGGTAGGTATAATTCCTTTGCGGCTGTGATGCCGAAGTGGCGGAATGGCAGACGCGCTACGTTCAGGGCGTAGTGTCCGTAAGGGCGTGGGAGTTCAAATCTCCCCTTCGGCACCATTTTTACTTCGGCGCTTGTAGCTCAGTAGGATAGAGCGCTGCCCTGCGGAGGCAGAGGTCGTGGGTTCGAGACCCGCCAAGCGCACCACTTGGGGGCGGTTAGCTCAGTTGGTTAGAGCATCTGCTTTACACGCAGGGGGTCAGAGGTTCGAGTCCTCTACCGCCCACTTTAGCCTCAATTTTAACCGCTGACCCTGCCACCAGTCTGAAAAAGGGCAGAGGATACAAGCTCCACCAAATTTGCTGCCTCGGCATCCCTAACCACTAATGGTAGCACCGTGTGGCAACTGGGGTAGTCCGCCAGCAACATTTATGGTTTCACCGGTAACAAATGCTGAAAGCTCTGATGCCAAGAATAAGGCAGCTCCGGCGATATCCTCCGGTGTACCTATTCTCTGCATGGGTACCTCTTTTTTGGCTATCTCGGCAAAAAAGGCATCTTTATCCGGGATATCTCTGGTTACGGGCTCCCAGAATGGTGTGCGGATGGGTCCCGGGAGAATAGCGTTCACCGAGATATTGAAAGGAGCCAATTCAAATGCCAGGTTATATGTTAACCCCAGAACCCCGGCCTTAGCCGAATGATAATGAACAACGGAAACGGCTGGGTGGATCGCTCCTAAAGAAGAGATATTTATAATCTTGCCGTATTTGTTCTTTTTCATGTGGGGCACAACTGCCTTGCAACATAAAAACGCACTCTTTAGGTTCAGGTTTAAAGACTTATCCCACTGCTCTTCACTCACATCATCAATAGACCCTTTAGGTCCAGATACTCCTCCCGCGTTATTGACCAGAATATCAATTTTCCCGAATTTGCTGATAGCCTTGCCCACCATATCCTGTACCTGACGGTTAATGGTGACATCACATGATGCAAAAATCCCCTCCCCGCCTTTTTTCGAGACCTCCTCCGCTGTTTTCTTCCCTTCTATCGCGTCAATATCGGCGACAACGACCGAGCAACCTTCTTCGGCGAATTTAAGGGCTATACCTCTGCCGATTCCTATAGCACCGCCGGTAATAATGGCAACTCTACTGGCAAGTAACACCTTCTGCCTCCTTGAGTATTTTCTATCTATCGATTTGGTCAATTTATATGTTATACTATATCACTTCAATAGCCAAGTGTCTTAAAAGCGCAATATTATATAATTACCCAATAGCCATTCTATTTAATCCTACTTGCAACTGACAACAAACCTTGATATTTTAGTATGGGTAAGCAAATAGAAGATTATTTTGCGGGGGTACATCACAGAAAAAAGTACAGGAGGGAAAAGCTATGGCTCGCGGTTATATGGGCAAGATGCTGAGGGTAGACTTATCCAGGAATGAGCTTAAGGATGAGCCGCTCGATGAAAAACTTGGGCGTCAGTTCATCGGCGGTTATGGCATTGGCGCCAGGATTATCTTCAGTGAGCAAAAGGCTGGCGTCGAACCCCTGGGGCCGGATAATATTCTGGGGATTCTGACCGGCCCGTTTAGCGGCACCCGGGCCATTTCGGGTACAAGATTCACCGTGGTCGGAAAATCGCCATTGACCGGGGGTTGGGGTGATGCCAATTCGGGTGGTTATTTCGGTGCTTACCTGAAATTCGCCGGCTACGATGCGGTGTTCTTCACTGGCATATCAGAAAAGCCAGTTTACCTCTTTATTGATAATGGCAAAGCAGAGCTGAGAGATGCCACGCATCTATGGGGTAAGGATACTTACCAAACTGAAGACACATTAAAATCTGAATTGGGCAGGGATGTGGCCGTGGCTTGCATCGGCGAGTCAGGAGAAAAACTATCCCGCATCGCCGGTATTATACATGACCACGGTCATGCCGCGGCTCGCTCGGGTTTAGGCGCCGTTATGGGTGCGAAGAGGCTTAAGGCAGTGGCGGTGAAAGGCAAAATGAAAGTGCCTGTTGCCGATGAAGAAAGAACCAAGGAATTAAGAAAAAAGTACCTGGGTGAACTGGGGAGACACCTTGATTCGATAAGGAAGTTCGGCACAACATTCGTAACCGTCTTTTTAGCTGAGATCGGGGATTCGCCAGTAAAAAACTGGGCGGGGGTAGCGGCGATTGATTTCCCCGATGCTAAACCCATTGGAGCTGACTCCGTGAAAGCCTACAAATTGAAGAGGGCTACCTGTTATCTATGTCCTATTGGGTGTGAAGCGATTATGAAAGAAGGAACCGGAGAATATAAATATCAGGCAGGCTGCCATAGACCTGAATATGAGACAACCGCTATGTTTGGCACCGATTGTCTCAATAACAATATTGAATCAATAATTAAGGCAAACGATATTTGTAATCGCTACGGAATTGATACCATCTCTGCCGG
>JAUWZG010000031.1 GCA_030615425.1 Dehalococcoidia bacterium | reverse complement strand
CGGGCCATACTGGCAAAAGGTGGCGGTCTGGGCGGTAGGACTGCTAGTGGTAGCAGCCTATGCTTTGAAGACTATCGATAGAGACCGAATAAGAGCTTGGCTTAGCGAGACGTGGTGGTTTGTGCGCATCATCTTCCCCCTACTACTGGCTGGGGTATTTATCGTGGGGATTATCGGTGCCCTTCTACCCCAAGAATGGATTCAGACCTGGCTCGGTGGTGCTGGTTTACGCCAATCTTTTCTAGCCACCCTGCTTGGTGGCGTTACCTACTTCGCCACCATGACCGAAGCTCCTTTCGTGGATACATTAATGACTTTGGGGATGGGTAAGGGACCAGCTTTAGCCCTACTCCTAACCGGACCGGGCGTCAGCTTGCCTAACTGGTTAGCGATTGCTAAGGTTTTTGGGGTTAAGAAGGCGCTGGTCTATGTTCCGACTATTATAGTTCTGGGAACAATCGTCGGTTGGATTGCCGGCTTTATCTTGGACTAAAAAATAATAATTAAGGAGGTATTACCATAATGATTATCGAGGTTTGCGGACCGGGTTGCCCTCGGTGCCACGCCACGAAGGAGAATGTTCGGAAGGTACTCAAGGAAATGGAACTGGAAGAGGGCAAAGAGGTAGCACTGACGGAAATCAAAGATCCCAGGATTATGGCTGCCCGAGGTGTATTCATGACACCGGCTGTGCTTATTGATGCCGTCAAGGTATGCGAGGGCAGAATTCCCAGCCCTAAGGAGATAAAGGGGTGGATTGATGAGAGAAGATAATACATCAAGCAGGTAGAAGAAGGAGAATTATATGACTAAACGGAATAAAGTGAAGATATGGAGCTCGTTTTTGCTTATTATCCTGGTAGCCGGTATGCTCTGCGCTTGCGGAAATCCGGCTCCTGAAGCGCCTCCAAACTCAGACACACCCCCGAACTCGAATGACTCGGGCACGCCTCCCACTACAGCTGACAAGGTCGAAGTTGTATACTTTTACCGGGCACAGCGTTGCACTGGCTGTGTCTACGCTGAAAATGGCACCCTGTATACACTGGAAACCTACTTCGCCGACGAGCTGGCCAGCGGCAAGATAACCTTTGTCACATTGAATGTAGGGGCTGAGGAAAACGCTGCCATCGTCGAGAAATATGAAGCTTATTCCTCGTCCCTGTTTATCAACACCATAATAGACGGTATTGACCACATCGAACAGGTAAAGGAAATCTGGTTCGTCCTGGGCGATGATGAGGCGTTTGTCGAAGTGGTGAGAAGCAAAATCGAGGAGAGCCTAAGCGGGGAGGGGTGATGGATTTAGGGGGCTTATTACATCAGCTCTCCGAGGGCATTAATATCCCCGTGCTCTCAGCGTTGTTTCTGGGGTTAATAACGGCCATCAGCCCCTGCCCCATGGCGACTAATATCGCCGCTATTGCTTATGTAAGCCGTAGAGCGACGGAGCGACGGTACGCCGTCATAACCGGGGCACTCTATACACTGGGGCGGATGGTTTCCTATTCCATCATTGGTATCCTGATAATTGTGGTTGGCCTCGAAATTCCCGGAGTCGCTACATTCCTTCAAGACTTTGGTGAGAAAATACTGGGACCACTGTTGATTGTGGTGGGACTGATAATGCTAATCATCGACCGTTTTTCTTTCGGTCTGGGAGCTGAGAAGCTAGCTTCACTGGGGGGAAAGGTTGCTGATTGGGGCATGCTGGGCGGATTCCTGTTAGGGGTAATCTTTGCTCTAGCTTTCTGTCCCTATAGCGCTATCATATTCTTTGGGGTATTGATACCCTTAGCTCTTAAATCTACCGGAGGTGTAACTCTACCTGCGGTGTTTGCCATCGGTACCGGGCTCCCTGTTCTAATATTCGGTATTCTTATATCAGCTGGCATAGCCAAGGTCTCCACCTGGCTCAATGCCGTCGCCCGCGTCGAGAAAGTCCTCCGCATAATAGTCTCTATCATCTTTATCGGGGTGGGAATATACTATGTGGTACTCTGGATACAGGCATAACCCGGTATAAAGGTTGATTAAGGAAATAAGCCTAAAGGATGACAGGAGTGTTTTATAGAAAGGAGAGAAATATGATGAAACCAATTTTTAGTCAGCCAAAGTGGCTAGCCGGTTTAATCATCTTGTTTGTTGCTACCCTCTTCATTAGCGGTTGTTGTCTGCTATCCAACCAAGCGCCTGCTATCTCCAGCCTCACCACCAATGAAGAGTGGGTTGAGTCAGCAGATATTTGCCAGGTTGAATGCACTGCTTCAGACCCAGATGGGGATGAGCTAATCTATAGCTGGTTAGCCGACGACGGCGATATTTCCGGAGAAGGCTCTACTGTTACCTGGACTGCGCCTGATGCCCCCGGTGTTTACATCATCACCGTTGAAGTAAGCGATGGCAGGGATGGTATAGCCACCGAACAGCTAACCATTAATGTAGTAGCACCTAACCACCCGCCAACTATTGAGAGCTTAATTGTCACCGCTGAACATAGATACCTGAAGGAAATAACCGTGGGATATACAATCCTGAAAGGCGGATATAAAGTCCTGCAAGGCAAAGCTTATGAAATTGAGTGCATTGCTTCGGACCCAGATGAGAATGAGCTGCTCTTTGAATGGTCAACTGACGGAGGCGGCATCTCCGGAGAGGATGCTGTAGTCACCTGGACTGCGCCTCTCCGCGGAGGTGAAGTTACTGTTACTGTAACGGTTTCTGATGGCAGAGGTGGTGTAGCTACTGAAAGTATAGTTTTCGCGGTTACGACCTGTGCGCCATGTGCATTTTAGCAAGAAGATACACCGGCTTGTAATTATCAATAGGGCAAAGGCTCACTAAGCATAATCATGAATGAACCGAGAGGTATAACCGGCAGGCTGCCGACACTAGACCGCTTCCTGACCCTGTGGATATTCCTGGCGATGGGGCTGGGGGTGGGGTTGGGCTATTTCGTCCCCAAAGTGGCTGACTTCATCACCTTCTTCCAGGTGGATACCACCTCTATTCCCATAGCCATAGGACTCATCCTCATGATGTACCCACCTCTGGCAAAGGTGAGGTACGAGGAAATGGGCCGGGTATTTCGCAACTGGCGGGTGCTGGGACTGTCGCTAATACAGAACTGGCTTATCGGTCCGGTGCTCATGTTCTCCCTCGCCATAATCTTCCTGCGCGCTTACCCTGATTACATGGTGGGGCTGATCATGATAGGACTGGCGCGCTGTATCGCCATGGTCATCGTGTGGAACGAGCTGGCTAAAGGGGACAGCGAGTACGCCGCTGGTCTGGTGGCATTCAACTCTATCTTCCAGATAGTCTTCTACTCAGTTTACGCCTACATCTTCATCACCGTGTTGCCGGTATGGTTTGGGCTGGAGGGGGTGGCGGTACACGTTACCATCGGTCAGATAGCCCAGAGCGTATTTATTTACCTTGGTATCCCCTTCTTCGGTGGTATGCTCACCCGCTTTACCCTTATCAGGACAAGGGGACGTGAGTGGTACGAGAAGAAATTCATCCCCAAGATAAGCCCAATCACGCTGGCAGCCCTCCTGTTCACCATCGTGGTAATGTTCTCCCTCAAGGGTGAAATAATTGTTGCGCTGCCACTGGATGTGGTTCGTATTGCCATTCCCCTCCTCATCTACTTTGTGCTCATGTTCCTGGTTTCCTTCTACATGGCCAAGAAAATAGGGAGTAACTATGCCCAGACAACCACCATCGCCTTTACTGCCGCCAGCAACAACTTTGAGCTGGCCATTGCCGTGACGGTGGCGGTGTTCGGCATTGGCTCGGGGCAGGCTTTCGCCGCCGTCATTGGACCGCTGGTGGAGGTGCCGGTGCTCATCAGCCTGGTAAACGTGGCACTCTACTTCCAACGAAAGTTCTTTCGCCAGGAATTACAACCAGCGGTGACACCGGAGCCAAAGGATAGGGAAAATTAAATAAGGATGGAGCAGACTATCACGCCTTAGCCCTGATAGATATACAGGGGCTGGTCATCGGTGATGAGCTTTGTCTGCTGGGATAGTTCTTCTCTCAGGTATTTGGGTATGGAGAAAATCCCCTGGTGAGTCAGCCCATCGTAGAACTTGAGGTGGGTAAGCTGCCGGGCTGAAATCCGTCTGTCCACCTCAGCGGCGGAGAGTAGAACCGGGTTGAGCTTCAGCGACGCCAAGCAGAACCCCCAGGGGCCACCAAAGCAAGGGACATCCGCCTGGTAAGGACAAACTATAGGAAAAACGCTTTTCAGCGTATTGTTTACTGCGCTAAAATTCAATAATTCGGTCAGGGATGCCGAACCAGCTTGAACAGTGATAATTCCGTTTTCGGCAAGCCTGTCCCTGACCAGCTGATAAAATTCCTGGGTATAGAGTAAATAAGCCGGGCCCTCCTCTATAGGGTCAGGCAAATCAATAATGATTATGTCAAATAATTCCCTACTCTTAGCCAAGTAATCTCTGGCATCAACATGGAGTAGTTCAGTTCGCTTGTCTTCAAAGGAGCCTCGGCTGTAATCAGGAAGAAACTTTTGGCACAGAGCCACCACCTGCTCATCAATATCAACCATCACCGCCCTTTTTACCGTGTTATGAGACAATACCTCCCTCAAGGTGGCTCCCTCACCACCCCCAGCGATAAATACCTTCTCCGGGCAGGGATGGGTTACCATTGCTGGCTGGACCAGAGCCTCGTGGTAGATAAACTCATCCCCCTCACTGGACTGGATCCTGCCATCCAGCACCAAACACTTACCGAAACTACCACTACGAATAATTTCAGCAGATTGAAACTTAGTCTGCCCGGTATACAGCACCTCTTCGATGCTGTGGAGCTGAATTAAATTCTGGCTTACCCTATCGCAGAACCATTTATCAGGGTCGGTATCCATAGCTTTCATCTCAAACCACTCTAGGTATCCAAGATACCTCTCTGCATCTCTATCATAGAGTGGTTTTTGCTGCCAAGCTTTCTCGCCAGTATCTCTGCTGCCTTCACCGGCTGGACAGAGTTACCACATGTGAAAATGTCGGCGGCAGCATAGCCATATTCAGGCCAGGTATGAATACATAGGTGAGATTCGGCAATAATCACCACCCCACTCACCCCATGGGGATTGAATTGATGGAAGGATTCCCCCAGCACTGTAGCCCCAGCCTCACCTGCTGCCGTTATCAGAGCCCCTTTGAGAAAGCCGATGTCGTTTAACACCTCCTTATCGCAGCCCTTCAGTTCCAAGAGTAAATGCTTGCCTAGTACATTCAATCACCTGCCCTCCTTAGAAGATTTACTCCATGGCTGGTCTCTAAGCCAAACCAGACACAAGCCAGATTGTATAACAATACCAGGCTCTTATCAATACCCTGTACTCATTTCTGCGCCTCACCCCCAACAAAAGCGGGAGATCGGGAGCAAGACCTCCGAGGGCGGGTGGGTGGGAAAAAGAAGCTTAGTGGAGAGGTGAGGAGAATGGTAGGCTAAAAACAGGGGGTTAATGCTATAGAGAAACGATAGTAACTAATTAGCTATGAGTTCAGCCGGCTAGACCCAGCCCCTTATACAAAACCTGGAAGTCAAACTGCTGCCCCATAATTTCAGCCAGCCTGGGCAGTTTCTTCTCCTGATTAAATTTGGTCTTGCCCAGAGCCTGCTCAACGCTGCTCACCACAGAAACAGTATCACTCTTAGTTATAATAATAGGAATTCCCTTATCCTCTGCCCCCTGGAGCACGGCATGGATTGGTGATACATCGCCACTGAGAACCAGGCATTTGGTTGAGGTCTCCAGAGCTGCCAGTTGCATATCCGGGCGCTCAGCCCTGACCACCACCGCCTTGTTAGCTCTACGACCAAAATAGTCAGGACCAGGGTCAGCAGTCAGTGCCCCCAGCATAAAGTTCTCCACCAGCTCCGTTGATTTCTCAACGCCGTTTAATATTTCCCCTTCAATACGCTCAGCCAGCTCTCCCACAGTCAAACCCAATAGAACTCTATCCTCGGGAAGCACTACCAAAACATCCACCCCAACAGCCTGAGCCGATAGCTGCTCGAACACCGCCTCTAGCTGACTTCTCGGCACCTTGTTCAATACTACACCCAGCAGGTATTCCTCAAAATCCCTATACTTATCAATAAACTTCGCCTTGAATAAATCCGGGGAGTAACCCTCCACAATAATCACCTTAGCCTTCAGTGCCTCCACTATCTCGTAAGAAGCCTCAATTGGCTTAGCTCCCGGTCTCTGCCTCCATATGCCCTCTACAATAACCACGTCTTTGCCCGTAGAAACCTTGGCATAGGCTTTCTTAATCTTGCTGGTCAGATTCCCCTCCCCACCGATAACCGGACACAGACTATCCATAGATTCCCTCAGAGCCAAAATACGCTTGATAAATTCGGTATCGCTGTCGCTAGCCTTTTTATCCGGGCTCTTAATATCAGCCACCATCGGTTTGAAAAAGCCCACCTTTTTGCCATCACCCTTTAGATGCCTGCCCAACCCGGCACAGACCAAGGTCTTCCCCACACCTGCCTGTGAAGAGGTTACATATAAAGCAGTCAAGTTTCACCTCCACCGAATTTTATATAAATTCTAGCCTATTATAACCGCTTAGATTTCTCTGGTAAAGAACCAGTAGATATAGAGGTTATTTATTAACCCACCCCTCTCTATTTTGAACTTATCTCTTTCTTCCCACCCACCCACCCTATAGAGGTTTTACCTCTCTCAATTCTTTTCTTACGGGGGTGGGGAAAGAAAAGTTTAGAGGCGCAGCTTATGAGGGTGGGCTGGGTGGGAAGATAGACATACTTTAAGTGGTATAATTGAATCAGAAAGCATCTATGAGGGAGGGTTTGAATATGGCTAAGAACGATAAACTGAAAGAAAAGATAGCCGAGCTTAGGCACAAAGACATCACACTATTAATGTACGGAACATTTGGTTTTGCGGGTCTAGCGTTAACAATTGCTTTTGTAGCATGGCTGTACGGAACATCTGGTTTTGCAGCATGGCAAAAAGTGGTATATTCGTTATTATTCTCCTTACCCGTTGCAACTCTGGTTTGGGCGGCAGTGTCTTATGTTAGCCGTAACAAGCGGGAAAGAGAGGACTTAATTAAGCAATTAGGCAACACTGAAAAGAAGCCAGTGCCTGATAATAGCACCAAAGAACCAAAAATCAAAGAGATTATGGACAAGTTGCATAAAATCCAAGGCGAGCTTAAGGAAGCAGAGGGTAAAAGTAGAGTGATGATGTGGATAACTTTTATGGTGGTAGGTGCTGCGATTATAGTCGCGAGTTTAGAGCCTCAATACTGGTGGACCATATTGGGTGGAGTAATGTTCATAATTGGCGGTCTTGGAGTTTGGCAAAGGTGGTCACCGTGGTAACCCTAGAAAGAGTTTAAAAACTGCCACCAACGTCAACCTATGAGAACCCCCCATATATGGTTTTATTTGCATTTGGTTGGCATGCCTTGATTTCACCTTTCTTAATGTTATAATGAAGCCAACCATCCGCTAAGTCTATAGGAGGAGATTCATGAACGAAGATAAAACCCCCAAAAAGGAGATTCAAGTCACTTTCCCCGAACACCTTAGAAGTGGGGTATACTGCAATAATATGCTCGTCAGTCATACCAAAGAAGAATTCATTATGGACTTTATGATGATAACTCCGACAGCTAGCATAGTCACAGCAAGGGTTATCATGAGTCCCGGACACATGAAGCGGACTGTAGTTGCTCTCAAAAGCAATCTTGAGATATATGAGAAAAAGATTGGGGCAATTTCTGCAGCGCCCGAACCTAGCAGCAAAGGTAGCATAGGATTTCATAAGGCATAAAATAGCAGGGAAATTTATGGATAGCGAAATCCACTGGCTACAGATATTAATAGGCTTTGTTGTGGGAATCATTGCTACGCTGGTCGGACAATGGATATGGGTGACGATATTTGGTGGAAAAGAATTTACAGTAACATTTACAGAAGGAGATAGAACATTTACTTCAGTAGGCGAACCACCAAAAACCGTCAACCTAGAGCGCCTTGCCAAAAACTTCTTTAGACGAAAAAGATAGTTTTGTTTGCCAAGTACATAAGACCGAATGTTAGAATAAAACTGCCACCAACATCAACTAAACAAAACAATCCCAAATACAAAATCTTGCAATTGCTAGATAGAAGTGGTATAATGTTTAATTAAGTAAAATTGAAAAAGGACCTTTAAGCCGGTCCGGAGAGACTGGCAAGGGAAATGTGAAAAACGAGGACAAGACCTCTTGCCAGTCAAGGCAAGGGGTTATTTTTATGTCAAGAAAAGTCATAATGACCCAGGATGATATCAGGCGAACCCTGGCCCGAATAGCCCACGAGATTATGGAGAGAAACAAGGTCATTGAGCACCTGCTACTGGTGGGCATGCATACCCGCGGGGTGCCTCTGGCTAGGCGGCTAGCCACCAATATAGAGGACTTCGCCGGGCTGAAGATACCGGTGGGAGCTCTGGACATCAGCCTTTATCGCGACGACCTTTCTTCGTTAGAGCTAAAACCTACGGTCAAGAGCACTGACATCCCGGTCAGCGTTGACGGCAAATCCATAGTATTAGTTGATGACGTTCTCTACACCGGACGCAGCACCAGGGCAGCCATGGATGCTCTTATTGACCTGGGGCGACCAAGGTCAATTCAATTAGCCGTGCTTATTGACCGCGGTCACCGCGAGCTACCGATACGGGCTGACTATGTGGGTAAGAACATGCCCAGCTCCAGACATGAGGAAATACAGGTTAAACTAGAGGAAAGCGATGGCGTAGACGAAGTAGCCATTGTCTCCACGCCGGCAGTTAAGGAGAGGTAGTGATGACAACCCAGCAAATAAAGCCTATAGCGCCCAAGACGGCATCAGTATGGCAACATCACCACATTCTTGACGTTGACGATTTCACCCGGGAAGAAATAGAGCTTGTCTTCCACACCACCCAGGCAATGAAGGAGGTCTTATCCCGACCAATTAAACGGGTACCGGCGCTGCGGGGCAAGACCCTTATAACCCTATTCTATGAACCTAGTACCCGCACCCGATTGTCCTTCGAGCTTGCCGCTAAAAACCTGGGCGCCGATGCCGTTAGCTTAAGCGCACCAGCCAGTAGCGTAGCCAAGGGGGAATCTCTGGTTGATACCCTGAGTACACTGCAGGCACTGGGGGCTGATATAGTGGTAATGCGTCATCCTCAATCAGGTGCTCCCTATATCGCCACCAAATATGTAGAGGCAAGCATTGTCAATGCCGGAGACGGCTGGCATGCTCACCCCACCCAAGCCCTCCTTGACCTCTATACTATCCATGAGCATAAGGGACACTTTAAGGGGCTCAAAGCGGTCATCATCGGCGATATTATGCACAGCCGGGTGGCTCGCTCCAATATCTGGGGTCTAACCACGATGGGGGCGGAGGTCACGCTATGTTGCCCCCCTACCCTCCTCCCCGCTGGTTTGGGCGAGCAGCACCATCATCTCCCTCTGGTCAGCATCGAGCACGATATTGAGCTTGCCCTTGATGGCGCCGATGTGGTGATGGCACTGCGCCTGCAGTTGGAAAGGCAACAGAGCGGGCTACTACCCACCATGCGTGAATATATCCAGCTATACCAGCTCACCGAGGCCAGACTGGCCAGAGCCAAGCCAGATGCTCTGGTTCTTCACCCCGGCCCGGTAAACGAAGGCATTGAGATTACCTCAGCCGTAGCTCACGGTCCTCAATCGGTCATCAACGAGCAGGTAACCAATGGAGTGGCCGTGCGCATGGCTTTGCTTTATATTCTAGCCGGGAGCCAAAAGCAATGACGAAGCCCTTACTTATTCAAGGCGGTCGAATAATTGACCCTAGCCAGCAAATAGATGAAGTCGGCAGCTTGCTTGTCACTGAAGGCGGAATCTCATGGCTGGGCAAGGGAGAAGCCACCCCACCCCAGCCAGATTGCGATGCCCTTAATGCCCGGGGGCTGGTGGTCTGCCCTGGATTTATCGACCTCCACTGTCATATCAGGCAGCCCGGATTCGAGGACAAGGAGACCATCGCCAGCGGAACCAGAGCCGCCGCCAGAGGTGGCTTTACCACCATCTGCTGCATGCCAAATACCGATCCGCCTCTGGATAATCAGACCGCCGTTGAGTATATAAAGTCAAAGGCAGCTTCAGAAGGGGTAGTCCGAGTGCTACCCATAGGCTGTATCTCCAAGGGTAGAAAGGGGAAGGAGCTAGCCGAGATGGGCGACCTGGCTGCAGCCGGAGTAGTTGCCTTTAGTGATAACGGCGAACCAGCGCTCAATTCATACATTATGCGCCAGGCGCTGGACTACAGCCGTGCTTTTGACCTGCCAATCACCGACCACTGCGAGGATACTGTGCTCACCGAAGGCGGACAGATGAACGAGGGCATAATCTCAACCAAGCTGGGGCTTCGCGGGCTACCAAATGCCGCTGAGGACATTATTGTGGCTCGCGACCTGGCTCTGGCTCAACTAACCGGCGGGCGGCTGCACATCGCCCATACCACCACCGAGGGTGCGGTTGAGCTCATTCGCCGTGCCAAAGAGAAAGGCATCAGGGTTACCGCCGAGGCTACCCCCCACCACCTGACCCTGACTGAGGAAAAGGTCATCGGCTATAACACCAACGCCAAGGTAAATCCACCGCTGAGGACTGAACGGGATATCCGAGCTCTAATTCAAGGGCTTAACGATAATACCATTGATATTATTGCCACCGACCATGCCCCCCACACCGAGGCCGATAAGCTCTGCGAATTCGCCCTTGCCCCCTTCGGCATCAGCGGCTTTGAGACCGCCCTGGGCAGCCTGATGAGTCTGGTGCATAATGAACAATTAAGCCTGGTTACCCTCATCGCCAAGCTTACCCATGAACCAGCCAAGATTATCGGCGATAAACACGGCAGGCTGGGGACTCTGGCTATTGGTGCTGAAGCCAATGTTACCGTATTCGACCCGGCTCTGGAGTGGGTGGTAGATACTAAGGCCTTTGCCTCAAAGGGCAAGAATACCCCTCTGGCTGGCGTGAAGCTCAAAGGCAAGGTAATGGCAACCATATATCAGGGCAAGCTGGTCTATAAGGACGACTCGGTTAAGCTGGAAACAAAAGGGCGAAGCCAAAATACATAAAGGGGAGTCGGAGAGAGGCGAAACAAAAAGAGTTCAAGAGGGACGAAGCCCCTTATACATTTCATATCTTTTCCCACCCGCCACCCTTAAGGGAGGGGGATAAAAAGAGGGTCCAGGAGAGGCGAATACGGGGTCCCCGCAAAAACAAGGTTTTTGCGGGGTAAGAAGCCTCTTTTGGGTGGGAGGGTGGGAAGCAAGACAACCGAAAACAAGGGTGCATAAAGGGGAAGGATTCCCTTAATAATAGGGGGTGAGGTAGATAAATAATAAAAGGGCAGTCCTGGTCTTAGCCGATGGTTCAGTCTATCAAGGCTATTCTTTTGGTGCTGAGGCTGATGCCTACGGCGAGGTGGTGTTCAATACCAGCATGGTGGGATACCAAGAGATGCTCACCGACCCATCATATGCCGGACAGATTCTAGTTCCCACCTACCCCCTCATCGGCAACTACGGCATCAATAAAGAGGACTTTGAATCAGATAAGATACAGGTCAGGGGCTTTGTGGTCAGGGAGGAATGCTACCAGCCCAATCACTATTTAAGTGCCAAAACGCTTCATCAATATCTGGCTGAAAATGGCGTACCGGGGATAAGCGGGGTTGACACCCGCGCCATTACTCGCAAACTGCGCTCTAGCGGCGTAATGATGGGCATGATAACCATTGATAAAACTCCCCAACAGGCTCTGGAGCAACTGCTGAAGCTGCCCGACTATGGTGGAACTGATTTTGTCAAGCAGGTTACCACCAATGCCCTCTATGAGTGGGAGCCACACTCGCTGGAAAAAGCCCTGACCTCCCTGCCCAGCGTAGTAGTCATTGACTGCGGGTTAAAATACAGTATCCTGCGCATCATGCGCCGCATGGGCTGCCGGGTAACCGCCGTTCCCTGCACCATGAGCGCCAAGGAAATCCTAGCTCTGAAACCCGATGGCATCATCCTCTCCCCCGGCCCGGGCGACCCCGCCGTCCTTGATTATCTGGTGGAGACAGTGAGAGCGCTCATCGGTAAGAAGCCGATTATGGGCATCTGCCTTGGCGGTCAGCTAATCTCTCTAGCCCTTGGCGCCAAGACCTTCAAGCTGAAGTTTGGCCATCGCGGCAGCAACCACCCGGTGCGCGACTTAAGCACCGGGAAAATTCACATCACCGCCCAGAACCACGGCTATGTCACCGACCCCACCACCCTCCCCGAGGGGTGGGAGGTTACCCATGTCAATCTAAACGACGGCACGGCGGAAGGCTTACGCCATAAGGAGCTACCCGTTTTCTCCATCCAGTATCACTCCGAAGCCTCCCCCGGCCCCTGGGACAGGATTTCCCACTTTGAGGATTTTGTAGAGATGGTGAGG
>JAUWZG010000011.1 GCA_030615425.1 Dehalococcoidia bacterium | reverse complement strand
GCCCTTTCCCCGATACCGTTGATAGTGCATTCCACCTGTCTGGCTCCCCGCTTGACCGCTTCCAGGCTATTGGCTACGGCCAGTCCTAAGTCATCGTGGCAGTGAACGCTAACTACAGCCTTACTGATGTTGGGTACATTTTTGATAATTCCCTCAATAAGGTTGCCAAACTCATCGGGGATGGCATAGCCCACAGTATCAGGAATGTTCACCGTGGTAGCGCCGGCATCAATAACTGTTTCTAGGATTTGATAGATATACTCAGGCTCAGTTCGGCTGGCGTCCATCGGCGAAAACTCTATATCATCGGTATATTTCTTGGCTCTAGCCACCATCTCCCGAGCGGTGTGCAGAATCTCCTCACGGCTCTTCTTTAGCTGATAACCGAGGTGTATATCGGAGGAGGAGAGAAAGACGTGTATTCGCGGGTGTTTCGCCTCTTTGATTGACTCCCAGGCGCGGTCTATATCTTCGGCTACAGCCCGGGCTAGAGCGCAGATTATCGGGGTGTGAACCTCCTTGGCAATGAGCTTTACTGCCTCAAAATCACCTGGAGAGCTAATGGGAAAGCCAGCTTCAATAACATCAACATTTAGCCTTTCCAGTTGTTTGGCTATCTCCAGCTTCTCCTGGATATTTAATGTCCCCCCCGCCGCCTGCTCACCATCTCGTAATGTAGTATCAAAGATAATTACTTTATCCATCGAAAATTACCTTTATCTTTATTCCTTCCAACCCATCCCCCTGACCCCTTCCCTTACAAGGGAAGGGGGGAATGTTTTGGTGAGAGGGGCGAAGCCCCTCTCTAAACTCTCTCTCCCTTATATTATTTACCCTTAAGCCAGGGCATCATCTCTCTCAGCTCTCGGCCCACGATTTCTATGGGGTGCTCAGCGTCAAGGCTCTTTAGGGCATTATACACCGGACGACCAGCCTGGTTTTCCAGAATCCACTCTTTGGCGAAGCTGCCATCCTGAATCTCAGCCAGGATTTCCATCATCTCTTCCCTGACCATTTCATCAATTACCCTTGGTCCCCGAGTATAATCGCCATACTCGGCGGTATCACTGACCGAGTAACGCATATGGCTCAAGCCCCCTTTATAAATCAGGTCAACGATAAGCTTAAGCTCGTTGCAAACCTCAAAGTAGGCAATCTCCGGCTGGTAGCCAGCCTCAACCAGGGTCTCAAAGCTAGCCTTTATCAGGGCTGAAACCCCGCCACATAAAACTGTTTGCTCGCCAAAGAGGTCGGTCTCGGTCTCCTCGGCGAAGGTAGTCTCAATGACCCCGGCTCGGCTACAGCCGATACCCTTGGCATAAGCAAGGGCGATATCCCTTGCCTTACCTGAGGCGTCTTGATGAACTGCCACTATCGCTGGCGGCCCGGCGCCTTCAGTGTAAAGTTGCCTCAGCATATGACCGGGGCACTTGGGGGCTATCATGGCGACATCAATGTTGGGTGGTGGAATAATCTGACCATAGTGGATATTGAAGCCATGAGCAAACATCAACATATTGCCTGGAGATATCCCCTTTTCAATCGAACCGCGATAGATGTCACGCTGCAGATGATCCGGAGCCAGCATGACAATGATATCTGCCTCCTTTACCACCTCAGCCGCGGTCAGCACCTTAAATCCAGCTTCCTTAGCATTCTTCCAGCCCTGGCTTCCCTTAGCCTCAGCCACTATTACCTGGCAGCCGCTGTCTCTGAGGTTTTGAGCCTGGGCATGTCCCTGACTTCCATAGCCGACAATGCCCGCTACTTTGCCCTCAAGCAGCTTCAAGTTACAATCGCTATCATAATATATCTTGGCCATAGTCTATCTCCTTTACGATGTTTTCTGCCCTTTAGCCCGAGCCTTAGGCGACTTTTCCTCTAGTGGGGGCGAGCCTGAAACACCTCGAGCCATAGCTATACGCCCGGTCCTGGATATTTCCTTGATACCGAATCCACGAAGCAATTTGAGCAAGGAATTGATTTTGTCCTCGTCGCCAGTAACCTCAATGGTTACCGAATCGGAGGCAACATCTACTATATTTGCCCTGAAAATATCCACAATCTCAATAATCTCACTTCGGGTAGAGGAGGTGGCTTTTACCTTAATCAATGCCAGTTCCCGGGCAATCATGTCATCTGCAGGAATATCAAAGACCTTAACTACATCCACTACCTTATCTAGTTGCTTCCTGACCTGTTCTACCATAGTGGTTGCCCCATCGACAACAATGGTCATGCGCGACAAGTGGGGCACTTCACTATGTCCTACGGCAATGCTTTCAATATTGAAGCTTCGCCTTCGGAAAAGGCTTGCCATCCGGTTAAGCACCCCGGGCTTATCCTCCACCAGGGCGATTAGGGTGTGCTTCGTCGTGACCATGTTGGCACCTCTCTTCTTGGCTTTAGATATTGCTTACCGGAAGCTTTGCCGAATCTTTAACCGCTTTAGCCTTCTTTCTTGGTTCCTCAAGGACTTCGGCTAGAGCCGCCCCCGGTGGCACCATAGGATAAACATTCTCCTCTGGTTCTACGATAAAATCAATCAGGAAGGGACCCGGCTCCTCCATAGCCTTTTGGACAGCCGGCATCACCTCTTCTTTATGCTCTACTCTTAACCCGGGAAAGCCGTAGGCTTCAGCAATCTTGACAAAGTCCGGGCTAGATAGTGGCGTGGCCACATATCGCTTCCCGTAAAACATCTCCTGCCACTGCCTCACCATTCCCAGGTAGTTGTTGTGGATAATGGCTATCTTGACCGCCACCTTCTCTTGAACTATGGTGGCTAGTTCCTGGATAGTCATCTGAAAGCTACCGTCGCCGTCAATACACCAGACGGTGCTGTCAGGGCAACCCACTTTAGCCCCGACAGCCGCCGGTAAGCCAAAGCCCATGGTTCCCAATCCGCCGGATGAGATGAAGGTGTTGGGCTTATCATGCCAGTAGTGTTGAGCCGCCCACATCTGGTGCTGCCCCACCCCGGTAACAATAATCGCCTCACCATTGGTTGCCTCATAGATTTGGCGAACTACATACTGGGGCAGGAGGCTTTCGCTATCCCTGATATTTAGTGATGGGTGCTCCTTGCGCCAGTCATCAAGCTGCTTGACCCAATCAATATGTTTGGCGGAAACAATTAGCTTATTTAATTCCTGAAGGACGGCTTTGGCATCACCGACAATGGGCACATCCACGCGCACGTTTTTGCCTATCTCTGCCGGGTCTATATCCATATGGATAATATGGGCATGGGGGGCAAAAGCGCTTACCTTAGCCGTAGCTCTATCATCAAACCTCATCCCGATAGCGATAATAAGGTCGGCAGCATCAATCGCCATATTAGCATAAGCCATACCGTGCATTCCCAGCATCCCGTAGCTTAAAGCGTGAGACTCAGGGAAACAGCTAATGCCCAATAAGGTGGTAATCACCGGTATTTGGGCGGTCTCAGCTAGTTGCTTAAGTTCATTATACCCACCAGAAATGATTACTCCTCTGCCAGCGATAATAGCCGGTCGCTGAGCCTCATTTATCAGCTTGGCTGCCTTCTTAATCTGCGCTGGATGCCCTTGGAGCGTTGGTTTATAGCCGGGCAAATCAACCTTACTCGGGTAGTGAAATTCTGCCTGCTCTATTTGAACATCCCTTGGTAGGTCTATAAGCACCGGTCCCGGACGACCCGTCCTGGCTAGATAGAAGGCTTCTTTAACTATTCTGGGCAACGAAGCCGCATCGAGGGCAAGATAATTATGCTTGGTAATAGGCAGGGTGATGCCGGTGATATCTGTCTCCTGAAAGGCGTCCTTACCAATAAATGGTCTGGCAACCTGACCGGTTATAGCCACTACTGCTGACGAGTCAAGGTGGGCATTAGCAATACCGGTTACCAGGTTGGCAGCGCCGGGACCTGAGGTAGCCATACATACCCCCACTTTTCCTGTGGCCCTAGCGTAGCCGTCAGCGGCGTGGGCGGCACCCTGCTCATGACGCACCAGAATATGGCGAAGCTGGGGGTAGTGGGGGAGGGTATCATATAGCGGTAGAATAGCTCCGCCCAGGATACCAAAAATAACCTCCACCCCCTCTTTTACCAGACTCTCGCATATCATTTGAGCTCCGGTCATCTTCATAATGGCTCCTTTATCCGCTGAATACTGCCCCGGTGCTAGCTGAGCCTACCTTCTCGGCATAGCGCTGGAGATAACCTGTTTTTACTTTAGGCTTGAACTCAGCTAGTTGTGACAGACGCTCAGATATCTGTTTATCATCGAGCACTACATCAAGTTTGTGATTTAGAATATTAATCTTTATTATATCCCCATTCCTCAAGGCGGCGATAGGTCCCCGGCTGGCGGCTTCAGGGGAGACATGTCCGATGGCTGCCCCACGGGTGGCTCCAGAGAAACGCCCGTCGGTTATAAGGGCTATCTCTTTATCCATACCCATGCCGCTGAGAAGGGAGGTAGGGGTGAGCATCTCCCTCATTCCCGGCCCCCCTTTAGGTCCCTCATAGCGAATGACTACTATTTCCCCCGCCTTTATTTTCATATTCATAATAGCCTTGGTGGCTTCTTCTTCAGAGTCAAAGACCCTGGCTGCTCCCTGATGAAACATCATTTCTGGAGCTACCGCTGCTCTCTTTACCACGGCGCCTTCTGGTGCCAGGTTGCCAAAAAGGATGGCGATACCTCCGGTAGGCGAATGGGCATTGGCAACAGGGCGTATAACCTCTTTATCCCTGTTTTGGCTATCGGCGATAACCCCAGCCAGCGGTCTTCCCGATACTGTTTTTGCCTTTAGGTTCAATAGCTCCTTTAGTTCTTTCATCACGGCGGCTATACCACCGGCACGGTCTAAGTCCTCAACGTGGTAATCGCCGGACGGTCTTAGCTTGGATAGGTGGGGGGTGCGCTGGCTTATCTGGTTTACCATTGCCAGCGAGAAATCAACCCCGGCTTCATGAGCTATGGCTATAAGGTGCAGAACGGAATTGGTGCTGCCACCTAGCGCCATATCAATAGTAAAGGCGTTATGAATGGCGTCCTTAGTTACAATATCTCTGGGGCGGATGCCCTTCGCCAGAAGTTTTATAATCTGTTGCCCGGCTTTTCTGGCTAGCTGTAGCCGCCGGCCGTCAACCGCCGGGATAGTGCCATTGCCGGCCAGCCCCATTCCCAGGGCTTCAGTCAGGCAATTCATGGTATTGGCGGTGAACATCCCGGAGCAACTGCCGCAGCCGGGGCAGGCAAGCTCTTCCAGCTCCTCCAACTCCTCAGGCTTCATTTTGCCGGCGGCTACCTTGCCCACCGCCTCGAAGATAGAGTTAACGTCAACCCTTTCCACCTTGCCGTTAACTTCCCGGCGCCCGGCCAGCATGGGACCACCGCTGACGAAGATGGCTGGCAGGTTCAGTCTTACCGCCGCCATCAGCATCCCCGGCGTTATTTTGTCGCAGTTGGGAATGAAGACCAAGCCGTCAAAGGCATGAGCCTCAGCCATTATCTCCACCGAATCAGCGATTAATTCCCGGCTGGGGAGGCTATATTTCATGCCCGGGTGGTTCATGGCAATGCCGTCGCAGACGGCAATGGTGTTGACCTCAAAGGGGACACCCCCCTTGCTCCACACCCCAGCTTTTACTGCCTGGGCAATCTGGGGCAGGTGCATATGGCCGGGGACAATCTCGGTAAAGCTATTGATAATGCCGATAAGTGGCTTATCTATATCCGCCTTGCTCCAGCCCAGGGCGTGCAGTAAAGACCGGTGGGGGGCACGCTCTATGCCTCGTTTAACGGTATCGCTTTTCATATTTTTGCCTTCTCTATCCCATTTTTCCGTTTATGAGAAAGGCCGCCCCGTGGGGACGGCCCATATCCTATAGAGACGACCCACTGGTCGGGTTATGTATATGTAACGAGTACCAAAATAACGCAGTTACAAATCATCGTGCTGACAAAGTAGCACAGTTTCTATACTATTGTCAAGATTATTCGTCTGATTAGCCTTCCATGGCTCTTATTTTATCCAGCCTTCGCTGGTGTCTGCCGCCTTCAAACTCGCTGGTAAGAAAGGCATTGACGATTTCAGCTACTGGCTCCTGTTTTTGTTCCTTCCCTGTCCCAAGACATAGTATGTTGGCATTATGGTGCTGACGGGTTCGTCGGGCGTTGAACGCGGTATAGCAAAGGGCGGCTCTTATCCCTTTGACCTTGTTGGCGGCAATGCTCATGCCGATGCCGTTGTTGCATATCAAAATACCTCGCTCAAAATCGCCTGCGGCTACTGCTTCAGCTACCTTTTTGGCAATATCGGGGTAATCTACCGGATCAGTGGTATAGCAGCCAAAGTCCTCATAACTATGTCCGCTATCAGTAAGCAACTTTATGATATCCTGCTTAAGCTCCACTCCCCAGTGGTCGTAGCCAATGGCAATACGCATCGCTTAGCCTCCTTCAGCAAAGGCAAGGTTCGGGCATACCCGTTGTAGTTCTTCTCGTGATATAGCGCCTTCTCGCAAAATGACGGGGGTCTCCCCGGTCAAATCAACGATGGTAGATTCCTTGCCGCCTGGGCATCTGCCGCCATCAATAATCAGGTCTACCTTATCCCCCAGTTGAGTGCGGACATCTTCAGCAGTTAAGGCACTTGGCTTGCCGCTTAAGTTAGCGCTGGTGCCCACAATAGGAGTTCCCACACCTTGAGCCAGGGCAACGGGGATGGGGTGGGCGGGAATGCGGACGGCTACCGTTTTACCCTTGCCAGTGATGATGTCCGGGACTGATTGGGACTTGTGTAATACTATGGTCAAGGCACCGGGCAGAAATTTGTCAGCTAGGAGCCAGGCAACCGGGGGCACCGGCTGGGCAACCTCGCCTATCTGAGAGATATCAGTTAAGAGTAAGGGGAGCGCTATACTGCGTGGTCGCTTCTTTGCCTGATAGACCCGCTCCACGGCATGACCAATGCTGATGCAGGCACCCAGCCCGTAGACGGTATCGGTGGGAAAGGCAACTATACCCCCCTGTTTAAGGATAGTAATAGCCTGCTCAACCTGCTGCTGGATGGACAAAAGTAGCTTGTTCCCCATCGCCCCTTCTTCCTGACGACAGTATAGCACAGTGTTATGCCAGACCCAAGAACCAGGGGCTGCGATGGGGGATATGTGGGCAATATCTGTGCGGTGGGTAAAAAAGTGGTTAGCCAGTCAAAAACCTAGAAGAGGTCTTCCAGCTCCCGATTCCCCTCGGGCATCTGACCGTGTTGAGCCATGTATTGCTGTAAGAGCTCGCTCTCCCGCTTGGTGTACATCGGCTCCTCTTCGTACATGAAGTAGCGGGCCTTCTCATTAGTCTCCAGTTGCTCCTCCAGCTCACGGTGCAGGTTCATCGTCCCCTTGATGTAGGTGACGTTTTTCTCTTCATCCAGCAGCTGGTAGACTCCTTCTGATCCGGGAACCTGGCTCACATTCTCCGAGTTGAGCTCCACCCACAGCTCTTCTTTTGGTGCCCAGATGGGTTTGGAGAGCAGAAGCCTGAGGTCGCATCTAAGACAGCGCCCGGCTTCGGCGGTGGCTGCCTTCTGGCTGAGGGGCGGCTCGGCCCGGCTCAGCCCGGCATACTGGGGGGTGGGTGGGTGGTAAGCAGCCGAAAGGCGCTTTAAGTCGGCAAATCCCTCCACACGCCCTACCCAGTGCTTGGGCTCTTCGGGCAGGAGCAGGACTTCGTCAATGATGCCGTCGCCGCCAAGATATTGGTCGATGTTTTCAGCGGCTTTTCTGCCCGAGGCTACTGCCTGGATGCAGGAGCGGGAGGAATCGCCATGAAACACCGCCAGCCGCTCGACCAGAAGTTTCAGAAAATTTTCTTTATTGCTGGCAACACTGCCAATAAAATCCTGGGAAACGCCCCCCAGTAGCGCATCCCCGCCGGCAAATACTCCTTCCCGGCTGGTAGCAAGAGTCTCAGCATTGACCTTGATGCTTCCCCAAGGGGTGAGTTCTACTCCTTCCTCCTTCAGCCAGAGAGCGGGGGTGCCGACAAAAGTGCTCCCGGTGGCTAGGAATACGGCATTAAACCCTTTTTCCAGGAGCCCGCCGATTCCCATCTGGGGTGAGTTAAGCTCTAGCTTCACCCCGGCGTTCAGGATTTCCTCAATGTCCTCACCCAAAACCTTTTTGGGCAGGCGCTTTCGGGAGATAGCCTGCCTCAGCATACCTCCGGGGAAGGAAGATTGCTCAAAGATGGTTACCTCATGCCCCTTTCTCGTTAGGTAATATCCTGCAGTCAAGCCGGCTGGACCTGAGCCCAGAATGGCTACCTTCTTGCCGGTGGCTTTGGAGGGTTTGAGACCCTTTTTCCACAGGTCGGAGTGGTTTTCGCTGACGAACCGCTTAAGGGCCCGGATGCCCACCGGCTCATTGACCTCGCTGCGGCGGCATTCCTCCTCACAGAAGGCAAGGCAGATATAACCGCATACCGAGGGCAGGGGAAGTCTCTCCCTGACCACGGCATAAGACTCATCAAATTTACCCTCAGCGGCAAGTCGGACATAGCGGGGGACATCTATGCCCACCGGGCAGGCAGTCTGGCAGGGGACGGTCTCAAAAGGCTCTTTATCTACCAGGGCGCCGGTGGGGCAGACCTCGACGCAGGCGGTGCAGAAGCGACAGGCGGATTCCCTAAGTGTAGGACTGACCGTGCCTACTATTACCCTGCCCTCTTCATCAAAGACGAAGTCAACAGCCTCTATCCCCCGCAAATCCCGGCACGCCCGGATGCAGCGGGTGCAGCCAATACACAGGTTATAGTCTCGTTCAAATAAGGGCTCTTTGATAAGCGGCAGGTCTTCAAAGACATAGCGCAGCGTCTCCTCTTTAATCCCCACGTACTCTATTATCCTCTGGAATTCACAGTTGCCGAACAGGGGACAGCACCTCTCCTTCTCCGGTATGTTCAAGGAGCAGGGGAAGCGGGCGCAGCCCTCCTTTTGAGCGCAGGTCAAGCAAGCATGGGGATGCTTGACCAGAAGAAGCATCAACCTCTCTCGGCGGTACTCCTGGACCTCCGTGGTATTGGTGTGGACTACCATCCCCTTTTCTACTTTGGTTGAGCAGGCGCGTTGGAACTCCTTCTCTCCTTTAATCTGCACCACGCAAAGCTGACAGCCATCGTAGACAAGGTCAAGTTTCTTGTTTCCTATGCGCTTGCCCTCACGATAGACGGCCTCGGCTGGTTTTAGCTCTTCTACCGGCGGGAGGTCAGGGTGGGAGCAGAGGTGAGGGATATAAATCTCTGCCTGCTGGGCGGCATCAAGTATTGTCGTCCCCTCAGGCACGGTAATTTCAACTTCGTCGATGGTTAGCTTAACCATAATCCTAATAGGTCAGGGCTTCTACTTGCTCCAGTATCTGGCGAGGGGTGAAATGGCTTAAGGAAATAGCCCCCGAAGGGCAGGCAGTGGCACAGGCACCACACCCCTTGCATAACGCCCGGTTGACCAGCATCACCCTCTCTTTGCCGTCCAGGGTGAGGGCGCCGAAGGGGCACGCCTTCTCACATAAGCCGCAGCCGGAGCAGACCTCTTCGTCAACCACGGCCACGATGGGTTCAATCTCAACCTTGCCCTGGGCCAGCAGGCGTAATACCTCGGAAGCAGCCCCCTTAGCCTGGGCTACAGTATCGGGTATATCTTTAGGGCTCTGACAGCAACCGGCAAGGAATATTCCCTCAGTCAGCGTGGCTATCGGCTCCAGTTTGACGTGCCTCTCCATGAAGAAGCCGTCTGCCCTTCGTCCGATAGAGAATAGTTTGGCTACCTTCTCGGCATCGGCTCTGGGCTGGAGGGCAATGCAGAGAACGACCATGTCCACCGGCACCCGGATAAAGCTGCCTAACAGCGTGTCCTCAACGCAGACGACCAGTTTTCCTTTCTCGTCGTCGGTCTGCACTCGGTCGGTTACACGCGAAACCTTGCCCCGGATGAATTTTACCCCGTCCTGGGTGCTGACCCGCTCGTAAAACTCCTCATATCCTTCGCCGAAGCAGCGCATATCAATATACATCTGATATACTTCAGCCTCGGTCTTTTCCTTGATTAGATGAGCGAATTTCAGGGCATACATACAGCAGACCCGCGAGCAATACTCGTGGTAGTTCTTATCCCGGCTGCCAACGCAGTGGACGAGAGCTACACTCTGCGGTAATTGACCGTTTTTTAGCTGAATCTGTCCACCGCTTGGTCCAGCGGCATTGGATAACCGCTCAAACTCCAGCCCGGTAATAACGTTATCGTATTTACCATAGCCGTACTGGGAAATGACGCTGGGGTCAAAGACATCATAGCCGGTAGCCAGAATGATTGAGCCTACCTCTATCTTGAGGAGTTTATCCTTCTGCTCGAAATCAATGGCTCCAGCCTCGCAGAATTTCTCGCAGGCACGGCAGGTCCCTTTCTGGAAATAGACACAGTGTTCTTTATCAATGACCGGTATATTGGGCACTGCCTGGGGAAACGGCGTATAGATAGCTTTCCTCTTAGCTAAGCCGGCATCAAACTCGCTATCCGCCTTCCAGGGGCATTTCTCCTGGCATATTCCACAACCATTACATTTTTCTTCGTCCACATAGCGAGCTTTCTTCCTGATTCTGACCTTGAAATTGCCGATGTAGCCTGAGACTTCTTCCACCTGGCTATAGGTTAAAAGTTCAATATTGGGGTGGGAGCCAGCATCGCTCATCTTGGGGGTCAGGATGCAGGCGGAGCAGTCAAGGGTGGGGAAGGTCTTATCCAGTTGAATCATATGCCCGCCAATGGATGGCTCTTGTTCCACCAGGTAGACCTTATAGCCGGCGTTGGCTATATCCAGGGCTGCCTGAATTCCAGCAATGCCGCCGCCAACGATAAGGGTGTTGGCATTGATGGGTACTTCCATCGGCTCCAGAGGCTCATGGTAGTAAACCTTCATCACCGCCGCCCGGACAAGCTCTTTAGCCTTCTCGGTAGCCCCATCTTCGTGAACCCAGCTGCAGTGCTCCCTGATGTTAGCCATTTCAAATAGGTAAGGATTTAGCCCGGCGTCATGGCAGACACGGCGGAAGGTGCGCTCATGCAGCAGAGGCGAGCAGGAAGCCACTACCACCCGGTTTAGCTTGTATTCTTTAATATCGTTCTTAATAAGCTCCTGCCCCGGGTCGGAGCACATGAATATATAATCGCGGGCTACCACCACCCCCCGCAGGGTGGCGGCAAACTCGGTCAGCTCCTGCACATTGACCGTGGCGGCAATGTTAGCCCCACAGTGGCAGATATAAACCCCGATTCTTCTTTCCATTTAAATGACCTCGTTGACCAGCTCTGAAATATCCCTGACCTCTAAAGCGTCCTTCTTATTCATACTGAGGAGGCTATCGGCGAAGTTAATCAGGCAGTAGGGGCAGGCGACAGCCAGCACCTCGGCGCCCACCTCCAAGGCTTGCTCTATTCTAAGGTCGGAGAGCCTCTCTTCTTTCTTGGTCTCCATCCATATTCTTCCCCCGCCGCCCCCGCAGCAGAGACTGTCCTCACCGGAGTCAGGAAGCTCAATCAGCTCAAGCTCGGGGATGCTCTTCAGCACCTTTCTCGGCTCGTCATATATCTTATTGTGTCGCCCCAAATAGCAGGGGTCATGGTAGGCGACCTTTTTGGGCAAAGGCTTCTTCGGCTTAAGTTTCTTGTTCTCTATTAATTCCGCCAGGAACTGGGTGAAGTGGGTTACCTGGAAGTCCCCGCCCATAGCGGGGTATTCATTACTGAAGGTGTGGTAGCAGTGGGGGGAGGAGACAATGACCTTGCTCACGCCGTGGCGCTTAAAGGCTTCAATATTGGCTTGAGCTAGGTTTTGGGATAGCTCCTCCTCTCCCGCCTTGCGGGCGCTTTCCCCGCAACAACTTTCCTCAGTCCCTAGAATCCCGAAATCAACCTTGGCTTTGTTTAAGAGGCTAGCCGTAGCTAGGGCTATTCTTTTCGCCTGAGGATCATAGATTGGGGTGCAACAGGGAAAATAGAGAAACTCAGTTTTAGGAGCAAAGGTCTTCACTCCAAGCCCCTTAGCCCAGTCTGCTCTCTTCTCCCGCGCCTCCCCCATCGGGTTGCCCACCGACCCCAGGCTGGTCATTACCGTCTTGAGACTCTTGGGGTTGGCTCCCCACTGTGTCCCGATACGGCGTAAGGCTCTCATAATGTCTATGATTTCCACGCCGCGGGGGCACCGTTCTACGCAGGCACCGCAGGTGGCGCAAAGCCAGACATCCTCATCCTCAAGCTCTACCAGACCGAGCTGTGCCCCGTGAATGAGCCTTCGGGTGAGAAAGCTGCGGACCAGGTTCCAGGGGCAGGCGGCAGTGCACAACCCGCACTGGTAGCAGGACTTAAGGGCTTCTCCCCCAGCTTCAATTATAGCTTCGGCGGCTTCGGCGAATGGATTTATGACACTCATAGCGGTTAGACCTTGACTTCCGGAATAGTAGCCAGCGGTATTTCCTCTTCCAGGCTCCTGCCGGGGACATAGTCGAGCGCCTTCTGCAATCCGTCCCCTACCGTCTGAAAGATGGTGGTCAGGGGGATATTACGTGGGCAGGCACTCTCGCACATTCCACAGCCACAACAGGAGATGGCTACATGATTCAATCGGGTGAGATGGTACAGAAGTATCTCGGTGGGCATTCGTAGAGCGCCCTCGCGTTCTGCCCACCGGTAGTAGCGCTCCGATTCCGGTTCAAAGGTGTCGGTGCGGAAGAAGCACACCCGGCAGTAGCAAATCGGGCAGGCAGCAGAACAGGCGTAGCACATGATACAGGTGTCCAGACAATCGGCAAAGTCAACGATGGTCTTCGTCCGCTGTCTAAAATCGGTAAAGAGCTGCTCCCGGGCTTGATTGCGGCTTTTTAGCAGCTGGTCAATAGCCTTTTGCCGACCTGGCACTTCTTTCACCTCCAGGCCGAGTTTCTCAGCTAGGTTCTTGTCCAGGCTGACAAAAACCTCATCCCCCGTCCCGAACAGTCCCAGGGTTATATCGGCCAAGGTGGGGGTAAAGGAATTGCACATTTTACATGCTGGACGCAGGGAGAAAGGCAGGGGCTTGGCCTCAGGTTCAGCCAGGTGCTGGCGCATGTCGGCTAGCACCTGTGTCCCCTTCTTCTTGGCCGCACCTTTCATCTTGTCTATCAGCTTGGCATAGTCCTCTACCTCATAGGTTCCGAGGCAGTCAGTGCCGATGATGACGACATTTTCCAGTTTCGCCTGTCCCAGCTTGACCAGTTCGACGAGCCCCCGAATCTCGCAGGGCTTAAGCACTGCTCCCAGCTTCTTTTCTGGCTGGTCAATGGTGAGCTGAGCAACAATGGCAGCACCGCTCATCGGCAGTACCGGGGAGAAGGGATTGGCTCGGTCGAGGTGAGCCTGGTTGTTTACCAGGGTTGACGCCAGGGTACGTCCGTGAGATATTTCCAGAGGCACCAGCAAATAATCAACCACTCCTTCTGCCAGCAGCTTACCCAGGAAACTCCTTGACGCCCCTAGGACATCCCCCTCTTCCGCCTTTAAAACAGCTTCTACCTTTTTCATGCCACCCCCTCTTTTTTGGGTTTAGCTTCAATACCGGGTAGCCGGTAGCCGACGGTTTCCTGCCAGACCTGTGAGGGCTGCCGCATAGGATTGGGACCCTTGGCTCGCAGTTCGTCTACCATCTGTTGTATCGTCTCGCTGAACAGTCCGCCTTCGCTGGCGTCAATCCAGCGTAGCCATACTCGCTCCTCATCAATGCCCACCTGCCGCAGGATATTCTTCAAGACCTCCACCCGACGCATGGCTTTATAGTTGCCGTCCTGGTAGTGGCAATTCCCCAGGTGACAGCCTCCGATGAGCACCCCATCTGCCCCATCGAGCAAAGCCTTGAGGACATAGACGGGGTCGAGAGAGCCGCTGCACATAAGGCGGATGGCTCGTACGTTTGGCGGATAATGAAGGCGTGAGGTCCCGGCCAGGTCAGCGCCCCGGTAGGCGCACCAGTTACAGAGGAAGGCTACTATCCTTGGCTCAAATTTCGTCATTTTATTTCCAGCCCAAAAGGGCTCCCCGTTAGTATAGGATTATTACCGCCCGTATAAAAGCTTCCAGCCATCGGCGAAGGAAATAACTCCCGGCTCGCAGGCAACGATGCAGGGTGTAGGTTCCTCCCCGTAGCCAGGTTTGCAGGGAGCGCAGCTATACCTTATTTTTTTGCGCTCCTCAGGTTTAACCTTGGCTACCGGCTCTTCCCGGAAGGGGTCATATTCATCATCGCCGACCTCAAGGACATTCGCTGGGCAGACATCTACGCACTTGCCGCAGCCATTGCACTTATCAGTATCAATTTCCAGGAACCAGTTGCCTGACCCATCTTTGAAACCGTAATTGGCTAGCATTTTTTCTCTTACGCCTTCCTCGCGCTCTTCGCCTTGCCTCTTTCCAACATAGCTTTGCCAAAGAGAGCCGCGCCTAACCCACCAGCGATCTGGGTATCGAAAGGAAGACCCTTATTGCGCATATCCGGGTCATGCCAGTTAGCCTCCATAGCTTTGGCCTTTATCTCCTCCTCCAGCCTCTTCACCACTCCTGTGTTTTTAGCTATACCGCCGGTGATGGCGAATTTCTCCTCCACACCAAGGCGGTTCAGCAGCTCTGTTATCCGGTGAGCCATGGCGGCGCAATAAGCAGCCATAATCTCATTCTCAGGCACCCCTTCCTCCAGCAAGCCAATGACCTCTGTTTTGGCAAATATCACACAGGTGCTGCTTATCTCGGGTGGCTCCTTCTCAATCTGGAAGGAGCGGGGACCAATCTCCCAAACAGGAATCTGAATTAAGTCGGCAAACACCTCCATACCACGACCGGTTCCAGCAGCGCACTTGTCGTTCATCATGAACTTCAACACTTTGCCTCGGTCATCGCAGTGGATTGCCTTACAATCCTGCCCCCCCATATCCAGCACAGTCTTTATTTCCGGCCCATACATGAAGTTGGCTCCTCTGGCGTGACAGGCAATTTCGGTTATCGTCTGCTGAGCCATGGGGACATTCACCCGGCCATAGCCAGTGCCGATACAATAGTCAAAGTTGTCGACTGTCATATCGCTTTTCTCTAAAGCCATGTTGGTGCACTTCCAGGCACTGTCAGGGCTGTCAGAACCGGTGCGGGTGTTGCTGTAGGCATAGAGCTTGCCGTCAACCATTACCACTGCCTGCGAGCTGACCGAGCCAACGTCAACCCCAACGGTGATGATCTGTCCCTTCTTCCAATCAATATCTGGATTTACCCAGCTTGTCTCTGGCCATCTCCAGAATTCTACTTTCTTGGCCTCAACCATTGCCATTCCCCTCCTTTTATAAGCCTTATTTACCCTCTTCTATGGTCTCCTTTTCCACCACCTGAGCCTTCACTTCTTCTTTGAGCACTCCAGCCGATGCTGCAATAGCCGCGCCCAAAGCGCCGACATAATCCGGGTCGTCCGGCGTCACCACATTCATGCCGAGCTCCCGTTTCAAAGAATCCGTAAAGCCGACATTTCTGGCTACTCCACCAATCATGACGACGTCCTTCTCCAGTCCCACAATACGGGCTACAGAACCAATCCTGCCGGCTATGGCATCATGGACGGCCCGTGCGATGTCATTCTTGGCTATCTTCTGGTGAATTAGTGAGACCACTTCCGATTCGCCAAAGACGGCACACTGGGCATTCATGGGAATTGAACGGTCGGACTTAAGTGACATCTTGGCCATTTCCTCCACTGGCACCTCCAGTGCCCTGGCCATGGTATCAACGAAGGTCCCGGTGCCAGCAGCGCACTTCTCGTTGACGGCAAAGTCAAGAACCTTTCCTTCGGCATTAATCTTTATCGCTCTGCCCTCTTCTCCGCCGACATCAATAATAGTCCTCGCTGAGGGAGTGAGCCGATTTACCCCTCTGGCATCAGCCGCAGCATCAGCGATAAAGCCATCGGCAAAGGTAGCTCTCTTACCTCCACTACCAGTAGCTACCACACGCTCAACATCCTCTCGCTTTAGCCCGGCGGCTTTAAGCGCCTCGTTGAAGGATTGTTCCGCGGACTCAGCCTTCTTAATGCCTGTTGGTCTCTCTGACTTGGCCAGTATGTTGCCATTACTCATGATGACGGCGTGTACGTTCTTACCGCCCACATCTACTCCTGCAACTATCATATTATCCTCCTTCCGGTTAATATTTACTAAGCTACCTTCTTGAGCTCTAAGGTCTCGGTAACGAACAGGTCAATCAGCCTCTTCGTCCGAACCTCATCGAACTGCCTCTCATCGGCCATATTACCTTCAAAGGTTAATACCGGCAGTCCCATCTTCTGCAGGGCTTGCTTTATCTGCATCTGGTGCTGGGCTGTACCCTCGCAGCCGCGGTTGAGATGAAGGATGGCTGCATCGCACTTCCATTGCTTGGCAGCTGTCTCGACAAGTTCATTCTTATACTTGGCACCGTAGAACTGGGCCCATTGCATCTTACCTTTAAGCTCTGCCTCAGCTAGTAGCCTCAGGGCATGGTCGCGGTCCTTAATGGTTATGCCCTGTTCCTCAAGTGTGGGATAGGGTTTCCAGTTGCCATCCTTATCTATATTCCACCAGCCGATGAGGGAGAAGGTGTAAATATTGGCTACGAAAACTACACCGTATTGTTCCATATAGCGGAATATATTAAGGAAGCCCCAGGGCGGCTGACTGTCACCTATGACACGACACTGTTCGTTGGCTACCGCCGCAATCTTATTGGCTACCCGGTCTTTTACCTCGGGATAAAGCTCGTTCTTATAGAAGTTGGCAATGTCTTTGTTTGACTTTTCCAGGGTTCCCAGCACGTATAGAGAGAACATCGTCTTTTCCTCTAACGGCGCTGGGATAGCCTGGTTCAGCTCGCAGGTCTTCGCCCAGTAACAACAGGAATCATAGGTATTTTTGACATTCTGAATCAACTTCTCGTCGCTTATCTTCCTGCCGGTGGCCTTCTCCAGAAAGGCAATGCCGTCGTGGAGCTGCTCGACCACATAGTTTATCTGTCGCTCGCCTATTTTATCGTAAGCGCCAGCACCGACATCAAAACAGAAGTATGGCATATTGCCGCCCTCAATTTCCGCCGCAGTCTGCAGCCACTTGGCGTGCGAGCAACAAATATGGTTCTGAAAGATGAAGTCCGCCTTGGGCCACTCTCCGCCAAAGGCGAACTCGTTAAGTACTATGGAGCCCCAGTAGTTGCGCAGGTAGGCACAGAGGTCATTAGCGCAGCCCCATTTACCCTCGGCTGCCTCCTGGTACTTGACCTGGAGTGCGGGGTTAGCCCCGACGCTAGCTCCGTAAGGTTCCTCGGTAAGCCCGTGGACCTCGCCTTCAAGCGCTTGGGGTATAGCATCGAAGCTCCAGGCACCACCTTCCCAGCGCAGGGCACCACGGTCATGTGCCTCTTTATAGTCCTGGTAATACTTCATTCTTATCTCTTTGGCTTTACCCCAACAATCTAAACCCTTAGATTCATACTTTGCCATCTTTCCTCCTTGTTGTAAAAGTTTTTAAGCAAATAATTCCTCAGCCTCTATTTGTTCCAGAAATGCCTCTACCCTGATGCGGAACTGTCCTACGGGAACAGTGACCTCAAATTCAAGGAAGTAGCAAGGAATACCATTGTCTTCAAGATACCGTCTTAGGCTGGGGATATCAAGCTCATGGGGGTCACAGAACTTCTGTTGAACCAGAATTGCCCCCTGAGTGCCGTAGTCCTTAGCCAGCTGGAGAATATGGGGAAAGCGTTTTCTGGAGATGTCTTCCATTCCCCAGTCCTTGCTGGGACAGGGCACGCGGTCAAGGTAGCGGTTGGCGATTGCCTGAAGCCGGTCTTTCTCGGGAACGACCTCGTTCCAGAAGTACCTTGAGCCGGTGCAGTGGTCATCAGTAACAAAGGTGCCCTTTAAGTCTTTTTCTACCATTTCCATAAAGGGGCGGTCATCGTTCTCACTGCCAATAATCATCAGCCGGACGCCGGTATCGCGGTCGAGCTTCCGGTTGGGCAGTGCCTCAATTAGCTGCTTTAGTAGCTCATTGTGCTCCCTTTTATCCATAAGCTGACTTGCCCAGACCATGGTCATGGCTTCAGTGCCGGTGAGGGGCGGATTATCCTGCTTGCGGAACTCATAGACCTGTTTCATCAGACGCCGGTTGGTATCCATGATTTCTATACCTCTGTCCAGGTCCTGGTCGGTGATGGTTTTTCCCGTCCATTTCTCTATTGCCTGCTTAAAATCTTCCAGCTCACCACGTAAGAATTTCCTGGCTCTGGGACTACGCACCGCATTGGGCATGACAAACCAGTAATTCCAGGGGGTTGGCACATGGATTGTCCAGGCGCCAAAAGCCTGGCGCGCATGGAGACAGGCGTTAGTTTCCATTATTCCATCCAGGTAACCGTTGTACTTTCCCTGTAGTCCTTGATTTAAGCAGTCCCGGCAGAAAGGGCACCACATGTCAAATATATGCGGTGAAGCCAGGGTGGGAGCCTCATGCCCACCCAGGACGCGAATAGGCAGGATGTCTGCCGCATATAGAACCTCCTCCGGAGCATAGGTGCAGAAGTAGGCCAGCACCTTGCCTCCTGTCCGCTTCTTCCAGTCCGTGGCATATTCGTGCCGCAACTCCCACACATCGTTAAACTGTTTCAAGATTTCTGAAGCTTCCACTCTTTCCTCCTTATCATTAATGGTCAAGAGTTTCTTGCCTTAGCCATCAACTGCCTTTAGTACTCTTTGAATACCAAATCAAAGTAATTATTGGCCTTATCAGCGAGCAGGCCGTGGTATTCCTGAAATAAGGCTGCCGCCTTGGGTCGCAGCCAGTTCTCGGGCAAAAGTTCCTGGGGCAAGTCTGGGTCAAAGAAGGGCAACTTGCGGTATTCGTGGATTAGCCCAAATCTCTCCACGAAGCACTCACTGGGTTCAATAGCTTCACCGGCTCGGAGACGTCTCAAGTGGTCTTCCAGTTTAGGCTGGTATTTTTCTATAAAGCTGGCATATTTGGCGTGTATCCGGCTTAAATCCCAGCCCATGGATACTATCTTTTTAGCATCGGTGAAGCCTTGATTTTTGGCTTGAAAGATTTGAACATAATCCTTGATTTTAAGCCGTCCTAGCAAATCCTCCACTTCTTTGGTCAGGTCATACGGAGAAATCCAGGTAGCCTCACTCAGGGTGCCGTATCCCATCCAGTTTAGCTCAAGGCGTAGCCTGTCCCTCGCCTGGCGTCTCTGTTCGGGAATGGAGTAGGTGACAATGTTCCAGGTCCCATCCCAGTGGTTGTTCTTACGGTGGAAGATACGCTGGGCTCCTTCAGTCAGTAAATTGTGACCTTCCTCCGTCAGCGAATAGTAACTCTTCTGTCCCATGCGCCTTGCCTTTAACACCCCGGCACGGCACATCCGTGACACCGCTGACCGTACCGCTTGCTGGGATAGGCCGAGATTGCCTAGTAACTTTATCAGGCTACCGATTCCAATCTCTGCTCTGCGGTTGAGGAGATAGTCGCCATAAAGGGTGAGCATGGCGGGTTGGGGGCGTAATGTATATGTTTGGTATGTCATAATTAATATATGGCGTTATTTTTACGCCATATA
>JAUWZG010000032.1 GCA_030615425.1 Dehalococcoidia bacterium | reverse complement strand
CCCCACAAATCCAACACCCCCCCCCCCCCCCCCCGGCGTCCCCCCCCCCCCCCCCCCCCACCCGCCCCCCCCCCACCGGCCGGCGGGGACAATGAAAAAAAAATTATTAATCGGAATAATCGTTGTATTTGGGATAGCGGCGGCGATTTGGATGACTATGTTAACTACGGGCGCTGCAATAGCGGTCTGGATATACTTGGTATGGATGGTTCGGAAAAAGAAAGCTAATCTATTCCATGACCAGGTGGAACCAAAGATAGCCGAAAGACGTTTGAAAATGCTGAAAGCATCCCTGCTAGTAGCCGGAATATCGTTCGCGGGGGGTATTGTTGGTACCGTTGTGCACAATGTACTATACGGTCTGTCCGAAACAGAAGAGCCCGTCTCTTTCTTCATCGCGATTTCGGCTCTTTGGGTGTTTATTATAGCAACTGCTGGCGGTTTGGTTATATTTCTCAAAGGACGACGAAAAACAACATAAAGGAATACCGAAATAAGTACAATTTGACGTAATACAATTACCAACTTTACGAACGGAAATGGGGGTTCTCCGAACTCTGAAGAATAAACCGCAACTAATTCGTGGTGAAGAAATTGCCTAACCGATTGGTGGACCTAAGGGGACTTGAACGCTAGGCACCAAATTTAGTCAGCTTCAGAGCGTTAGCCATCGCCAAAGGCATAATCTGTGTAGCGGGAAATCGTCCCAGCCCTCCAGAGAGACAAGCTGCCTCAGAAAACTCATTTACTCTATCCGGACGGCACCACTTAGAATATAAAAGAATGGGCACGGGGTGCCAGCTATGTCCTTTAAGCAAGGCTGGTGTTGAGTGGTCACCAGTAACCACAATGACATCGGGGGTAAGGCTGGTCAGGCTGGGTAGAGCCTTATCAACCTCTTCTATAATCCTGGCCTTGCGGTCAAAGTCGCCATCCTCGCCAGCGGAATCAGGCCCCTTTATGTGTAAGAAGAAGAAGTCGTAATCGGCATAGTTCTGTTTTAAAGTGGCAAACTCCTCGGTGACGGCGGCGCCGGTTTCCAGAACCTGCATCCCGACTAATTTAGCCAATCCCCGATACATAGGATAACCGGCGATGGCTGCTGGCTTTAACTTATAGATTTCACCCATGGTGGGAAGTTGTGGTCGCTGGGAGAAGCCGCGCAGCAGCACCATATTGGCTGGATAGTGCTTAGCCAAGACTTTCTTGGCTTGAGCTATAAATTCATTGGCAATTTTAGCCATCATGTCAGCCGGCGGCTTCAGGGCAGCGACTGCCTTTGGTGCCACCCCTACCTGCTGGGGGTCAGAATCGCTGACCTCAGGAGTTAGTCCCTTTCCCCGAAACACGGCGACAAAGCGATGCTCCCTCACCGGGCAAACAAGGAGTTTAACTCCCTCTATGGTCAATCCGTCTAGCAACTGGCATAGCCCGGTGCACTTCTCAGTGGAGATACGCCCTGCTCTGCGGTCAGTGACCAGTCCAGCCTCATCTACAGTGCAGAAGTTACCCCGGGCGGCTATATCTCCCGGCTTCAGGTCAAAGTCAACCCCTATTGCCTCCAGCACCCCCCGACCGATGCTAAACTTAAGCGGGTCATAACCAAATAGAGCCAGGTGCCCCGGGGTGCTACCAGGGGTTATTCCCGGGCTCACCGGGTCAATAAGACCGCATATGCCTTGGCTTGCTAGCTGGTCGAGGTTCGGGGTATTGGCTGTCTCCAGCTCTGTCTTGCCCGTTTTTGGGCTGGGCAATCCACCCACGCCATCAAGAACCACTAACACAATCTTGGTAGGGGAAGGCCTGGAAATTTCCTTTATTAAATTTAAACTATCCATTATAGTTAGACCTCCCTATTGAGCAATGCCTCCACACCGGGCAACGTTTTGCCACCCAAGAATCTGAGTGAGGCACCGCCCCCGGTAGAGACAAAAGTCATCTTATTAGCTAGTTTCATCTCAGTTACTGCCTCAGCGGTAGAGCCTCCTCCAATAATAGTGGTAGCCTCAAGACCGGCTAAAAGCCTGGCCATGGCTTGCGTACCCTGAGCAAATTGAGCTATCTCGTATATGCCCATAGGCCCGTTCCAGAAGATTGTCTTACACCGGCGTAATTCTTCGGAGAAGTTACTGATAGTCTGAGGACCGATATCCACAATTCTCCACTCCGGCGGTATTTCCCCTACCGATACTATCTTAGCTTTGGATTCAGCACTCGCTTCAGCAGCAACAACCACGTCAACCGGCAGTATCAAGCGCACCTCTCGCTGGGCTGCCTCTTTCATCAGCTTAGCCGCCAACTCTATTTTATCACTTTCTACCAGGGATGTGCCTACCTGATAGGATTTAGCCTTTAAGAAGGTGGCTGCCATGCTGCCACCAATCAGCAGATAGTCTACCTTATCCATGATATTTTCCAATACGCTTATCTTGTCACTCACCTTGGCACCACCAGCCAGTTCGGCGAAGGGATGACCTGGATTAGCTAAAATACCCTCCAGGACCTTGATTTCCTTCTCCACCAGTAACCCAGCCACTGCCGGCAGATAATTGGCAACGCCCACTATGGAAGCATGAGACCGGTGACTGGCACCGAAGGCATCATTTACATATATATCAGCTAAGCGGGCCAAGGCTTGAGCAAAAGAGGTATCGTTGGCTTCCTCCTCGGGGTGAAAGCGGATATTTTCCAGAAGTAAAACATCGCCCGGCTTCAATTTTTCTACCGCCTTCTCTACCCCGGAGCTAATACTGTCGGTGGCGACTGCCACTGGCTGACCGAGAATCTGCGACAGGCGTTTGGCAACAACGGCTAATCGTAGTTTTTCAACTACCTTTCCCTTTGGTCGTCCCAGATGTGAGCACAGAATAACCCTAGCCCTGCGGTCAATAAGATGTTTGATAGTAGGCAGCGTGGCTTGGATACGGCTATCATCAGTAATAGCCCCTGTCTCTCCGTCCAGAGGAACATTGAAGTCAGCCCTCACCAGGACCCTTTTGCTGCCAACGTCTATATCTCTGATTGTCAGCTTATTCATCCTTCTCCCTATCTATGGCTCGAATACAAAAATATCAGGTGTAAGCTCAGACACCTGATATCTCTAACTTGGCTTTCATTTATATACAAAGCCGCACATCCCTTGCCAATGAATAAATAATTGAAATCAGGGGCTGGGAAATAACCCCAGGACCTGTTTAGCTATTCCTTCAGCATCAAGACCATACTTGGAACGGAGGATAGCTTGAGTGCCCTGCTCCACGAATTCATCAGGGATACCAATGCTTTTTACCCGAATATCATTAATGCCCGATTTTTGAAGAAGGTCAGCGACACTATTGCCGAAGCCACCGCTGAGAGCATTCTCCTCAACTGTAACCAAACGCTTAATACGACTAGCCAAGTCTATTATAAGTTCAGAGTCCAGCGGCTTGGCAAAACGGGCGTTAACCACTGTAGCCTCAATTCCGTTGGCAGCTAGCTCCTGGGCTGCCTCAACAGCCGGAGCCACAGTAGTTCCTATAGCTAATATGACGGCATCTTTGCCATCCCTTACTATTTCTCCCTTACCTATGGGAATCTCATGCAACACCGGGTCCAATTCTACCCCAAAACCAGAACCTCGGGGGTATCGTATCGCCATAGGATGTTTTGACTTCACTGCTGTATAGAGCAAGTGCTGAAGCTCATTCTCATCCTTAGGTGCAGATACTATCAAATTAGGAACAAATATTAGATAGGAGATATCAAAAGTTCCCTGATGCGTCTTGCCATCTTCGCCAACAATGCCACTGCGGTCGATAGCAAAAATAACGGGCAAATCCTGAAGGCAAACATCATGTATAAGCTGGTCAAAAGCGCGCTGTAGGAAAGTGGAGTATATAGCCACAATAGGTATGAAACCCTGTGCTGCCAGCCCAGCGGCGAAGGTAACGGCGTGCTGCTCACAGATTCCCACATCAAACACTCGCTGTGGAAATTCAGCCTCAACTATGCTCAGAAAATTTCCCTCAGGCATAGCCGGGGTAACTGCCAACAGCCTGGGATTTTCGCGAGCCAGGCGGAGCACAGTCTGAGCAAATACCTCGCTGTAACTTGGTATTACCTTAGTGCTTGTGCTCTTAACCGGCACACCATGAAAATAAACAGCATCACCCTCTGCCGGAAGATAGCCTTTGCCCTTGGTGGTAATAACATGAACAAAGGTTGGCTTCAAGCGGTAATCCCGTGCCTGGGTAAGGGCTTTTTCCAGTTCAGCAATGTCATGGCCGTTGATAGGTCCCATGTAAGCAAAACCGAGTTCCTCCCAGAGCGCGGTGGGGATAATTAAGCCCCTGAATCCTCTTGTAAGCCGCTGGCCTGCTTGCCATATCCGTTTGCCCCAGGGGAGAACATCCAGCACCCGTTTGCTCTCCTTTTCTGCCCAGCGGTAGCGGTAGTCAAACCGCACCCGGCTCAAGAGTTTGGCTATGGCACCAACAGTGGGCGAAATTGACATCCCGTTATCATTTAGAATCACGCAAATTCTGGAACCCAGGTGTCCTACCTGGTTTAGCGCCTCAAGGGCCATCCCTCCGGTTATAGCCCCGTCGCCGATAATGGCAATCACCTGGTAGTCATCGCTGGAAAGGTCACGGGCGACAGCCATGCCAAGGGCGGCAGAAACAGAGGTGCTGGCATGACCAGCACCAAACGGGTCATGCTCACTCTCGCTGCGGCTGGTAAAACCGGAAAGCCCTCCATATTGGCGAAGAGAGGCAAAGCGCTGTCTTCTGCCAGTGAGCAGTTTGTGGACATAGCTTTGATGTCCCACATCCCAGATAATCTTATCCCGTGGGCTATCAAACACACGATGTAAGGCTATAGTAAGTTCAACTGCACCCAGATTAGAAGCCAGATGACCTCCGTTAGCAGTTACTGTAGTCACCAGCTCCTGCCTAATCTCAGCAGCCAGTTGCCCGAGCTCCTCTTTTGTCAGCCCTTTCAAATCTGCGGGATTATCTATTCTGTCTAATAGTTTCAGCGTTATTACCTGCTCACTAACCGGATTGGGGAGTTGACCTCATACTAGCAATGTGGCTCAATGATTGTCAAGGCTAACCCAGAATCATCTTGACCTTTGCCTGTGCCTCGTGCTACATTTGAGTAATAGATGGCTTGTCCCTGTAGCTCAGTTGGACAGAGCGGCTGCCTTCTAAGCAGCGGGTCGTGGGTTCGAATCCCTCCAGGGACGCTAACCTAGCTACAAATTGAGGCTGTCTTAACCTCTGGATCCCGGGCAAAATCCCGGGATTTTTGCTTAAAAGGCCCGCTGCTTCGGCAAAAAACGGAGGACAAAAATGACAGCCAATATTCAAGAAAAACTTAACCACGTTGTTGAACTTAAGAGCCCGGCCACCCACCTTGGCAACCTGATACAGGGCTACCGGCTCTGCGCCCGGACCGAGGGCAAGAGCGAGAATACCATCCGTATTTACACAACAGCGCTCACCGCACTCAGGGATTTTCTCAAGGCCAGACAGTATCCCGCCGATGTAACCGAGATAGGTGCTCACGAGCTCAGGGAGTTCATTCTCCACTTAGAACAGGTCAGGGCCTTCGAGCACCACCCCTTCACCAAACCACGGGATAAAGGCCTTTCCGGTCATGCCATCAATTGTTACTTAAGGGCGATCAGAGCTTTCTGGTCATGGCTTGTACGCGACGAGGTCATTACCTCGGATCCTTTCACCAAGATCAAAATTTCCCCCCGCCGAGCCTTAATCGTGGGTCAATCGTTTCGCGGGTTACCTTCTCAAACTGAAGTGTGCATGTGGTGCCTCTAACATCAACATCGAGAGGTTCCTCAGAAATGTTCACCGGAAATGGAAGGTCAAAGTTAACGGTTACCAGGTCAGTTTTTAGGTTGCTTTCCATCTAGTAAATTATAACATACTGCATTAAGATCAAATGCATAGCAATTATGCTGGAATGCACAATGTGACGAAATGTGTAATCTTAGATCACTCGGGGCTCTTCCCCGTTTCCTGCCATAGAAACACCAGCGTAAAGCTGGGGCAAAATACGTGGTAGGTTATTTACCTGTCAGCTACTTAGTAGCTATACCGGTGCCTCAACGACCACAGTGGTACCTTTGCTTAGCTCGGATCGCACTGTCAAACTACCGCCTAGCAATCGGGCTCGCTCCTCTGCTCCGATAAGCCCGAGTTTCCCGCTCCGAGATAGCTCCTCTAATGTTCTGGGCAATTCGAACCCTTTGCCATTATCCCTAATGGTAGCTACTATTTTACCTTCACCAAATTCTACGCAGACCTCGATTTTTGAGGCCCCGGCATGTCGCCTGGCATTACTGATTGCTTCTTGAATGATGCGGAAGAGCAATAGCTCTACCTCTGGGCTCAAGCGTCGCTGGGTACCAACTACCCTTAAACTTGCCTTTATCCCAGATTGTTTCTCCAAATCCTCAGTTAACCACTCCAGCGCTGGGAGCAAGCCCAGGTCGTCCAATACAGATGGGCGCAGATCTCGGCTAAAGTAGCGCAGCCTTTGTAAAACGTCTCTAAACTGCTCACGCCAGCTCCTCAGTAACCCGACATCATCCGCCGACAGCTGCTGATTATTGGTGGCGAAATCCTCTATCTGGTGAGATAGAGCAACAAGAGCTTGAGTGGTATCATCATGAAGCTCGCGGGCGATCCGCTTTCGTTCCTCTTCTTGAGCCTTAGTTATCTGCTGAACATAGAAGCGCAGGTTCTCTTGCATCCGCTGTTGCTCTTGGTAGAACTTGGCATTCTCAATAGTAATGCCAATCTGACTTCCGATGGCGGTGAGCAAATCCACTTCCTCGGCAAGGAATTGGCGAGGGCGCCGGTTGGCCACACAAACAGTTCCCACAATCAAACCCCTAGCCCTAAGGGGGACGATGAGCACAGCCTCGATTCTCTCCTGCTTCACCACCTTTCTGGTGAGTCTAGAGTCGTGGGAAGCATCTTCCACTATCAGTGGTTCTCCGGTCTGAGCTACACGCCCGTTAAAGCCTTCCCCAAGTTTTAGTCGGTCTACATCGCGGGCGAATTTATTGGACACACCATCATAAGCCAAAACCTTGAGTTCTTGAGTCCCTTCGTCCAAGGAAAATATCAAGGCGACCTCCGCTTCCATCACTTCTGTGACCATATCCAGAGCGTTGCGGAGAACCTGCTCTAAGTCTAAAGAGTGGCTGAGCATGGTGGAGATGGCGTTAAGGGTAGCCAGCCTTTTCTCGTTGCTGCGTGAAAGCCTGATATGGGACTGAAGCTCCTCTTGCACTGTTTCTAGCTCTGTTGTTGCCTGCTGGCGTTCCTCTTTCCTTTTCAGTTGAGCGTCAAACCAGAAGCATGCCAGAATGCCGGCGAAGACGATACCCACCGACTCAAGTGAAGAATCTAGGGGGCTAGGCGATATAAAAAGGGCTCGAGGCAGCATAATGAGTAAAGCTACAAAGGCGATTGCCAACCCCGCCCATAGCCTCAGGGAAAACCCGGCGTAGATTATAGGTATCAGGAACAGGATCCGAGCTAGTGTATGCCGAGTAAATCCAAGATAGCAGGTTGGACATATGCCCATGCCTAGCTCTTCAGTATAATGAAGGATAGAAAAAGCTACCAACATGGCTAGGATAAGCCAGAAATGGACACTCCGTACCGCCCTTTTAAGCTGGATAGTCCTTTCCACTAAAGCCATATTGAAATCCTCAATCTGGGGCAAGGTCATCCAAAGCGAACCAGCCTTCTTTCAAGGCATGTACCACCGCTTCAGTGCGTGAGGCGACTCCAAGTTTGTTAAAAATGCTCCCCAGATGGGTCTCAATGGTGCGCACGCTAACAAAGAGGTCGTTAGCAATATCCTTGTTGCTCATGCCTTTGGCCGCTCTCTTGAGCACTTCAATCTCCCTCTCAGTGAGAAGACCTGAGGTGTACTCCCCACCGGGTTTAACTGCGAGCTGTTTAAATTGCGCTAGTACTTTGCGGGCGATTGTAGGGTGAAGCACTGAATCCCCTCGATATACCGCTCGGATAGCATCCATAAGCTCGCTTCCGCTTACATCCTTTAGCAAATAGCCAGCTGCGCCTGCATCTAACAGGGCAAAGACGTACTGATCATAATCATAGGCGGTGAGAGCGAGCACGGCGATACTAGGGCAGAGCTTCTTAATTCTCCTTGTCGCTTCGATGCCGTTGACTTTAGGCATAGCCATATCCATGACGATTACATCAGGCTTAAGTTCTGTCGCCACTCGCACCCCCTGCTCACCATCACCCGCCTCACCAACCACCTCCAAATCACTGGCTCGGTTGAGGAACTGTCGCAGGCTCTGCCGGACTACCACATGGTCCTCAACTAGCACAACTCTAATCTTAGCCACAAGACACCTCTCCTTCTCAAAATAAATATACCACCTAGTGTGGAAAACCTCAACATCCGTTGTGGGAATTCCACCTCATAGGGTGATTTCTTCAGCGGTTCTCCAGAGACAGAAAGGTGGTGCCCCTAGATGTGCTGAGAGCCTAGACGTGGCTTAATGAAATTGGAGAAAAGAGATGGAATTGGAGCTTGAAAAGACGAGGGAAACGGTGGAGGAATCACCTCGAGATTTTTGGCAGGAAAAAACACCTTGCTGGCAGATGTGCCATTGCCCTGAAGCTATAAGGAATGAATGCCCAGCAACAAAGCATCCATCCTATCCCTGCTGGGAGATAGAAGGGACATATTTGAAGCTAAACGATGACGGGAACAGAGGTGACGATATTAGCATCTGTCAAGTCTGTCGGGTCTATAGAAGATATGGCCAAGGCAAACCCATAAAGATAAGGCTCTTTGGCAAGGGAGTCGATGCTTTGTTTAGGTCCCTGAAGGAGAAGACCGAGGCACTGGATTAAAACTGTTTTTAGTCAACCTCACCAGGATTAAGGGATGAACTGCTATGAGATTGAAAGATAATGTGTCAGAACGAGCCTTGGACAAGTTACTGGCGGAAATGGACGCTTACAAGTGGGACGGTGTAGAGGACATTGCCATTAGCCAATGGGGGAAAAGGTGGAAGCTAAAGTATTTCAAGGAAATCCTCGATGATGCCGGGATAAATCCATCAGGCTCGATATTGGATATGGCATCTGGCGCTATATCACTTGCCTATTTGCACCGAAATACTGTTGCCATTGACAAAGACCCACGGTGCATAAAACAGCTACGGCGGAACAATATAAAAGGAGCAATCGCTGCTATTCCCGACTTACCTTTTGCAGAGAATAGCTTTGACTATGTGACTGTGTTCAATCCTGAGCTGACGGGGAGCGTACGCAGCCGTAATGGCGATGGCACAGTGGAGATCACCTACGACCGGAAATTTGCTGAGCAGCTGGTTGAGGTGGCACTAAAGATCGCCAGGAAAAAGGTGTTGATAGCTTCCTACGAAATAGCCCGTTCCCCGCCCTATCCCGAATATATAGAGAGGAGAGTGGTAGAGCCACTCCACTACGTGGTTTACCGACCTAGATGGAAAAGATAAGCAACTATCAGAGTATCTCTAAGGAGCAGAGAATGGAGCCAAAAATTGGTGTTTATATCTGCCGTTGTGGGACTAATATCGCTGGCACAGTAGATGTGGAAGAGACTACCGAGTTTGCCAGGGGTTTGCCGGCAGTGGTCATTGCTCGAGAGTATACATATATGTGTTCTGACCCGGGGCAGGAGCTTATTAGGCAGGATATTAAGGAGCTGGGACTTAATCGGATAGTGGTGGCTTCTTGCTCCCCACTGATGCATGAGCGAACCTTCCGCAGGGTTTGCCAGGAGTCAGGGCTAAACCCTTATCTCTTTGAGATGGCTAATATTAGGGAGCATTGCTCCTGGATAACCGAAGACCATGGTGCCGCCACTGAGAAAGCCAAGGCTCTGGTAAGCGCCGCGGTAAGGCGCGTTTACTATCAGGAGCCTCTGGAGACCAAGGAGGTTCCAGTCAACCCCAATACCCTGGTGGTGGGAGGGGGCATCGCTGGCATTCAAGCGGCTCTGGAGATTGCTGATTCTAAGCATAAGGTCTATCTGGTAGAGAGGGAGCCCAGCGTTGGCGGACACATGATACAGCTGGATAAGACCTTCCCCACCCTTGATTGCTCGGCTTGCATTCTCACCCCCAAGATGAGCTTGGTGGGCTCTCATTCCTATATTGAGCTGATGTCCTATAGTGAGGTGACGGATGTCTCCGGGTATGTGGGCAACTTCAAGGTCGGGATAAAGAAGAAGGCTAGATATGTGGATGTCGACAAGTGTACCGGTTGCGGCGAGTGCGCTAATGTGTGCCCGGTTGAGGTACCTAACGAGTTTGACCTCGGATTAGGCCAGAGGAAGGCAATTTATAGACCTTTTCCTCAAGCTGTGCCTAACGCTTTTGTTGTCGATAAGCAGGGCTACCCCCCCTGCCGAGTTGCCTGTCCTGCCGGAGTCAATGCCCAGGGGTATGTAGCCCTTATTTCTCAGGGCAAGTTCAAGGAGGCTCTTGAGGTGCTGAGGCGAACCATGCCCCTTGCCGGCGTCTGCGGGCGGGTCTGCACCCATCCCTGTGAATCAGAGTGCGAACGGGGGAAGGTTGATGAGTCGGTGTCCATCCGCTCACTCAAGCGCTTTATGGCTGACTATGAGCTGAGGGTGGGGAGAGAAAAGGCAACCCCAATTGAAAGGACAAAGGAAGACAAAGTAGCTATTGTTGGCTCTGGTCCAGCGGGCTTAGCCTGTGCCTACGACCTGATAAGAGAGGGATATCCGGTTACCGTTTTTGAAGCCGCCCCCCAGAGCGGTGGTCTGTTGCGCTACGGCATCCCTGAATACAGGTTACCCAAGAAGGTGTTGGATAATGAAATCAGCTATGTCGAAGAGCTTGGAGTGGAGATAAAGACGAATACCCCGGTAAGAGACCTGGCGCAGCTCTTTGAACAGGGATACAAGGCTATCTTCCTCGGCACCGGTGCTGGCGTGAGCCAGAAGATGGGCATCCCTAGCGAAGATACCGAGGGTGTAATCCCTGCCCTCGATTTCCTAGAGCAGGTGAATTCCGGGGACAGGGTCAGTTTAGGTAACCGAGTGGCGGTTATTGGCGGTGGTAATGCCGCTGTTGATGCGGCCAGAGTAGCTACGCGCCTCGGTGCCAAGGAGGTGAACATTGTCTATCGTCGTTCCCGAGCCGAAATGCCGGCAGAAGCTGGTGAGGTTTATGGGGCGGAGCAGGAGGGGGTGCAGCTCCACCTCTTGGCAGCCCCAGTCAGGGTTCTGAGGCAAGACGGCCGATTAACCGGTATAGAGTGTATCCGCATGGAGTTGGGTGAGCCTGATGCTGGTGGTCGGCGGCGCCCGGTGCCTGTTGAGGGCTCGGAGTTCAATATGGACGTTGATAGCGTGATTATGGCCATTGGACAAGGGGTGGATAAGGCAACGCTTCCCAAGGGGTTGGAATACACTGGATGGGGAACTCTCGTTGTTGACCCCGCCACCCTGCAGACAAACATTGAAGGTGCTTTTGCCGGCGGCGATGTGGTTAGCGGTCCTTCGGACATCATTGCTGCCGTGGCTGCGGGTAAGGAAGCAGCCATCTCTATAGACCGCTACCTCAGGGGGGTCGACCTTAAAGAGGGAAGACCAACGCCTATTAAAAGGGCAAAAGAAGTGTCAAAGGAGGGCGTGCCACAGAAGGTGAGGGCAGCGATGCCGATTCTTGACCCGGTAAGCAGAAATGGTTCCTTTACCGAGGTTGAACTTGGCTTTGACGAAAAAACAGCCATTGAGGAAGCCAAGCGTTGCTTGAACTGTGGCGTGTGCTCAGAGTGCCTGGAGTGTGTTAAGGCATGCCAAGCTGAGGCAATCAATCAGGAGATAGAGGAAGAAACGGTGGAGGTGGAGGTCGGCAATATAATCGTAGCCACTGGCTATGATGCCTTTGACCCAACACCACTCTATCACTACGGCTATGGGCGTCTTGATAATGTAATCACTGCCCTTGAGTTTGAGAGGAAGATTAATGCCTCAGGACCAACCGCCGGTGAGGTGCTACTTAAGGATGGCTCCCATCCCAAGACGGTAGCTATTATCCACTGTGTGGGCAGCCGTGATGAGAAGTATCACGAGTATTGCTCACAGGTGTGCTGCATGTACTCCATGAAGTTCAGCCACCTGATAAGAGAGCACGTTCCTGGAGCTCAGGTCATTGAATTCTATATTGAC
>JAUWZG010000055.1 GCA_030615425.1 Dehalococcoidia bacterium | reverse complement strand
AATAACCACCACAGTATCGTTCTTTCTGATATTCATCCTTCCTCACAAGACCTCAGGTGCCAGAGATATAATCTTGGTAAAATTCTTGTCTCTCAGCTCCCTGGCTACTGGTCCAAATATTCTAGTCCCCTTAGGGTTATTCTTATCGGTGAGAATGACAGCTGCATTCTCATCAAACCTAATATAAGAGCCATCAGGGCGCCGGTATGGCTGGGCACAGCGAATAATAACCGCCCTGACCACCTCTCCCTTCTTCACCAACCCCCTTGGGGTTGCCTTTTTTACCGAAGCCACAATAATGTCACCCACTCGGGCATATCTCTTCCTGGTGCCACCTAAAACGTTAATACACATAATCTCCTTGGCACCGGTATTATCTGCTGCCTTAATTCTGCTATAGGATTGAATCATATCACTCTAGCCCGAAACCTCTTCCTTAGTTTTTTCCTCAGGTTCAACCTCGGCTACCTCTTCCTTAGCTTTTTTCTCAGGTTGAACCTTGACTAAATCTTCCTGGGTTATTTCCTCAGGCGAAATCTCCACCACCTCTCCCCTGGTTATTATCTCAGCCACCCGCCACCGCTTCTCTCGGGAGAGGGGGCGAGTTTCCACAATTCTTACCTTGTCGCCCACCCGGCACTCATTTTTCTCATCATGAGCCTTATACTTGACCACCCTCTTGATGGTCTTCTTATATAACGGGTGATGCTTAGAGGTTTCCACCGCCACCACCACCGTCTTATCCATCCCATCACTCACCACATGACCAAGCCTGATTTTACGCTTACTTTCCACAGACATCACCTTATACCTAGCTCTCTTTCCCTCATTATGGTCTTAAGCTTAGCAATCTCCTTTTTAACCCTAGAAACCTCGCGGTGGTTTACCAATTGCTTGGTAGCCAGGCGAAGGCGAAGGTTAAACAGCTCTTGATGGGTTCCCTCCAGTTGCTTAGCCAGTTCCTCAGCGCTGAGAGCTCGAATCTCCTCAATCTTCACCCTGAGTCAACCCCCCGCTGGCTGAATCACTGCCCACGGCTACACCGGTTTCCCTGGCCACAAATCTGGTATTTATGGGGAGCTTGTGCGAAGCTAAGCGCATCGCTCCTTTAGCTACTGCCTCGCTAACTCCCCCCATTTCAAAGAGCATTCTCCCCGGTTTAACCACCGCCACCCAATGGTCGGGGGCACCCTTACCCCCACCCATACGGGTCTCAGCCGGCTTCTTGGTCACCGGTTTATCAGGGAAGATACGGACCCAGACGTTGCCACCACGACGGATGTAACGAGTGATAGCCCGCCTTGCCGCCTCAATCTGTCGGCTGGTAACCCAGGCAGACTCCAGCGCCTGTAAGCCAAAATCGCCAAAGTCAACACTATTCCCCGTCTGGGCACTACCCCGGCGGTGTCCTTTATGACTCTTGCGGTACTTCACCCGCTTGGGCTGTAGCATCTGTCTCCTCTTTTTCCTCGGTTACCGGCGGTTTTGCCGGTTTTGCCTTGGTGGTTTTCCTTGTTTTCCGCTTTGGAGTCTTCTTCTCTGCCTTTGGAGTTTTCTTCTCCGGCTTTGCCTCTGGAGTTTTCTTCTCCGCCTTTGGAGCTTTCTTTTTCGGCTTCGCTTCTGGAGCTTTCTTCTTCGCCTCTATAGCTTTTTCCGCCGGCTTTGCCTCTGACACCGCCTCCACCTTCTCCCCGGCTGGCGGTGCTACCGGTTCCGCCGGTTTTTCTTCTGGTTCAATCGGTTTCTCCTCCGCCAGTTTTTCTTCAGCTGGTTTTTCCTTCGCTGAAGTGGTGGGGGGCTTTGTCTCCGCCTTGCCAACGGCTGCTGGCTCGGCAGGGGCTTCCTCAACCTCCAGCCTACTAGGCTCAGGAAGAATATCGCCCCGATAAACCCAGACCTTGACTCCAATCCGGCCCAGGGTGGTACGCGCCTCAGTAAGCCCGTAATCAATATCAGCCCGCAGCGTATGCAAGGGGACTCGCCCCTGATGCATAACCTCACGGCGAGCTATCTCGGCACCACCCAGTCTACCGGCACAACTGATTCTCATCCCCTTAGCCCCGGCCTGCATGGTACGAAATATGGCTTGCTTCATCGCTCTGCGGAAAGCAACACGATGCTCAATCTGCTCAGCTACCGACCTGGCTATCAAATAGGCATCAAGTTCAGGCTGCTGAATCTCCAGGATGCTCAATTGAATCCTCTTCCCGATAAGGCTCTCAAGATGAGCCCTCATTTCATCGACTCGCTGCCCCCCTCGCCCGATGACGACGCCAGGTCGGGCGGTATGGATAGTTATCGATACCTTATTCGCCTGGCGGTCAATCTCCACCAGAGAGATACCGGCTTCAGTATATCTGGATTCAATAGCCTGCCGAAGCTTGAGGTCTTCCTGCAAAAAGCCTACATAGTTCTTCTCGGCATACCACTTGGCTTGCCAATTGCGTATGACTCCAAGTCTAAAGCCAAAAGGATGAACCTTATGACCCAATTAACCCTCCTCCTCGGCAACAACGACCGTTATATGGCTAGAACGCTTGAGAATAGGGCTGGCTCGCCCCCGGGCGCGGGGGCGAAACCTCTTCAGAGTCCTTGCCTCATCAGCAAAGATGCCGACAATCCTCAAATCTGCAGGGTCCATCTGGAAATTATTCTCAGCGTTAGCCACCGCTGATTTCACCACCTTGGCCACCACCCGAGCCATCGGTGTCGGGGCAAACTTAAGCAAGGTTAGCGCCTCATCCACCTTCTTGCCCCGCACCATGTCTACCAGTAGGCGCACCTTACGTGGTGATATACCAGTATCTTTAGCTACTGCCCTTACTTCCATGCTTTACTGCCTTTTCCTTACTTGGGAAGTTCTCTCCCCCCTAGACACGTGCCCTCTGAAGGTTCGGGACTGGGCAAACTCGCCCAATTTGTGCCCCACCATGTTTTCAGTGATAAAGATGGGCACATGCCGTCGGCCATCATGGACTCCGATGGTAAACCCCACCATCTGGGGCATGATGGTAGACCAGCGCGACCAGGTCTTTATTACCGCCTTCTCACCAGAGCTGCTCAGTGCCTCGACTTTCTTCAGCAGTTTGGCATCAAAGGCTGGACCTTTCTTAGTTGACCTTGACATTTTGTCACTTCCCTCTACGCTTGACAATCATCTTATCTGAAGCCTTTGCCTTGCGAGTTCTATAGCCCATGGCTGGCTTGCCCCAGGGTGTTTTGGGTCCAGGCAAGCCTATTGGGGCTCTACCTTCCCCACCACCATGAGGATGGTCACGGGGGTTCATAGCCGAGCCTCTCACCGTAGGTCGCCAGCCTAACCACCGTTTACGACCTGCCTTACCCAAATTAACACCCCGATGGTCAACATTTCCTACCTGACCGATAGTAGCTAAACAATCGCTTCTGATACGCCGCACCTCACCGGAGGGTAATCTGACCAGGGCATATTCGCCCTCCTTAGCCATTAGCTGAGCGGCAACTCCAGCACTTCGTACCAATTGCCCTCCTCTCCCCACCTCCAACTCAATATTATGTATCGGAGTCCCGGTTGGGATTAGTTTTAGTGGCAGGGCATTGCCCGGTTTTACCTCGGCATCACCGCCTGACTTTATGGTATCACCAACACCAAGCTCTGAAGGGGCAAGGATATAACGCTTCTCCCCATCAGCATAGTAAATGAGAGCAATACGAGCCGAGCGGTTGGGATCATATTCAATGGCAGCCACTTTGCCCGGGACGCCAAGCTTATCACGCTTGAAGTCTAGTATGCGTAGCCTTCGCTTGGCTCCCCCACCACGGTGGCGAACCGTTATCTTCCCCTGATTACTGCGCCCAGCCTTCCTCTTGAGAGGCAGAAGCAGCGATTTCTCCGGCTTGGCTTTGGTTATTTCCTCAAAGCTGGAGCCGCTCATACCCCGCCTGCCGGGAGAGGTTGGACGATATTGCTTTAATGGCACTTAGACCCCCTCAAACAGTTCTATCTTGTCCCCAGGCTTCAAAGTAACAACCGCCTTTTTCCAGGACGGGGTTATTATCACCCTTCCCCGCACCCTTCGCCCCCTCCCCGGCACTGTCATCACATTAACCCGGGTGACACCGACATTAAACGCCTTCTCCACCGCCTGTTTAACCTGTTCCTTGTTAGCCTCCGCGGCTACCTCAAAGGCATATTTGCCCTGAGGAGCCTGAATGGCGGAATTTTTCTCCGTTATTAAGGGACGGCGCAATACCTCATACAGATGCATTGCCGCCTCCCCAAATCTTTTCTGCCTTGCGCACCGCAGCCTCAGTCATCAATAACATCTTATAGGAAAGAATGTCAGCCACATTGAGTATATTGGCGGGCATGGTCTTAATCCCCACCAGATTACGGGCTGACTTAGCTACATTTTCCTTCGGCTCACCGGTAACGATAAGAGCTGAGGAGTCCACCCCCAGCGCCGCCAGAACCCCAGCCATCTCTTTGGTCTTGGGCTGTTTGAACTTCAGCTCTTCTACAACCTTTAGCTCTTCATCCCTTGCCTTGGCTGATAGGACACACCTTATTGCTAGCTGGTGCATCTTTTTCGGCATTGCCTGGCGGTAGCTCCTTGGCTTAGGCCCAAAAGCGATACCACCTCCCCGGCGTATTGGCGACCTTCGGCTGCCAGCCCGAGCTAGTCCGGTGTGTTTCTGCCGAAACAGCTTGGCACCACTGCCGGTAACCTCGCTGCGAGTCTTGGTGCTAGCTGTTCCCTGACGGGCGTTTGCCCGCTGCCTTACCAGCGCCTGGTGCACCACCGCCTGATTAAAGGGCACGCCAAAAACGCTATCACTCACCTCAATATTTTTGACCACCTCGCCGCTGGGGCTATAAACTGGGACTTCCACTTCCTTACTTTCCTCCCCCCAATTTCTCTATCAGCACCAGCCCGTTCCTAGCCCCGGGAACGGCTCCCTTAACCAGCAACAGGTTATGCTCCGGGTCAGCTTTATATACCTCCAGATGACGAACCGTCACCCGGTTATTGCCCATATGTCCTGCCATACGCTTTCCCTTCAACACCCGGCCCGGGGTAGTGGTCGCTCCTATAGAGCCTGGGGCGCGGTGGCGGTCAGACTGCCCATGGGTCTTGGGTCCGCCAGCAAAGTGATGTCGTTTTACTACCCCGGCAAAGCCCTTACCCTTTGACACGCCGGTAACATCAACCAGGTCGCCTTCTTTAAATAGGCTGGCATCAACCTTGTCACCTACTTTAACACCTTTGGTATCAGCTAACCTGAATTCCCGAAGGTACTTAAACTGCCCCAGCTTCTTGAGATGCCCCTTCTGGGGAGAGTTGAGTCGTTTGGCCTGGCCAAAGCCAAGCTGGGCAGCATTATATCCTTCCTTGTCGGTAGTTTTAATCTGGATCACAATGCAGGGACCGGCTTCAATAGCGGTTACCGCCTCCGCCTTACCATCGTCGGCGAATACCTGCCCCATGCCCAGCTTTCTGCCGATTATACCTTGAACCATATCTAAAAAATCCTATGACTTAATATCTATTTCAACCCCTGCGGGTAGATTCAGGCTGCTTAAGGCGTCTATGGTCTTAGACGTCATCTCCACAATATCAATCAGACGCTTATGGGTCCTAATCTCAAACTGCTCCTGAGAGTCCTTATCGATAAACGGGGAGCGGATAACACTGAACTTCTGAATACGGGTGGGTAGTGGCACCGGTCCCACAACAACTGCTCCCGTCCGCTCCACGGCGGCTACAATCTGCTCTACGGACAGGTCAAGAATCTTGTGGTCATAACTCTTTAGCTTAATACGAATTTTCTGCTTCGGCATATTAAAACCTCTTCTATCTGACCATAGCCTTACCGGTTATCTGGTCTGCCAGCTCCGCTGGCAGCTCCTCATATTGATAGAACTCCAGGGAATAGGCAGCCCTGCCCTGGGTTAATGACCTTAAGTTCGTGGCATAGCCAAAGGTCTCAGCTAAGGGTATAAGGGCACGAATAACCGCCATCCCGTCATGCGTCCCGAGAGACTCAACATGTCCTCGTCTTGAATTAAGGTCACCCATTATATCACCAAGAAACTGCTCCGGTGCAACTATCTCCAGCTTCATAATTGGCTCCAGAAGGATAGGCTTAGCTTTAATGACGCCATCCCGCAGCGCCATTGAGCCTGCCATCTTAAAGGCTATTTCTGAAGAGTCAACCTCGTGATAGCTGCCATCATAAAGGCTTGCCTTAACATCAACTACTGGATAGCCAGCCACCACACCGGTCTCCATAGCCTCCTTAATGCCAACCTCGGCGGCCAGAATATACTGCTTGGGAATAGCCCCACCTTTAATACGGACGACAAACTGAAAGCCACTGCCACGCTCCATAGGCTCAAGCCGGATAAGGACATGACCATACTGACCACGCCCCCCGGTCTGCCGAATGAATTTCCCCTCTACCTCTGCAGGCACAGTAATAGTCTCCTTATAGGCAACCCTGGGCTTACCTACCTTTGCCTCCACCCCAAATTCACTAACTAATCTGCTTACTAAGAATTCCAGATGAAGCTCGCCCATACCTGAAATAACTGTCTGCCCCGCCTCCTGGTCGTAATTTACCCTGAAAGTAGGGTCTTCCTCGGTCAGCCTTTGCAGGGCTCCCCCCAGTTTATCCTGGTCAGCCCTGGTTCTGGGCTCAACGGCAACAAAGAGCACCGGCTCAGGAAAGCGGATGGGTTCCAGAAGCACCGGCTGAGAGTAATGGCATAGGGTATCGCCGGTGAAGGTATTTTTAAGCCCTAAGGTAGCCATGATAGCTCCGGTATCTGCCTCGGTTACTTCCTCACGATGATTGGCGTGCATTCGCAGTAGACGTCCAATGCGCTCTCTTTTGCCTCGAGTTGAGTTAAATACCTGTGCTCCCACTTTAACCTTGCCCGAATACACTCTAAAATAGACCAGCCTGCCGACAAAGGGGTCA
>JAUWZG010000003.1 GCA_030615425.1 Dehalococcoidia bacterium | reverse complement strand
TTAACCCGCCGGCCGTTATCATGGGCCCTGGAGCCAATTTCGGCTTTTATGGAGTATCGTTTGGTGATCCCTCGGCAGTAGAGGGGGTAACCTGTTTTGCCGCGGCTAACAGCAAGACAGGCCCCGAGTTTGAAAGACATTTTAGTGAGCTCGAGGCTATGGTTGGCTGGCCAAACCTGGATTGGTGGGGAACTGTATTCTACGAGCCTATGTGTGACATCTGGGAGCAGTCTATCGTGGCGACCGGAACCCTTGACCAGGACACGATAAGGGATTACATAGCCACGCACCATTTCGATACCCTTCTGGGAGATACCTACTTCGAGATGTTCGGTGAAGGCGGCGGGCTTATGGCTAAGGAAACCCATCCCGGTGAGATTGGTCAGTGGCAGGGTGGGATAGTGGAAATCGTGGGCGGCGGTGACTGGCCGGCCGTAGTGCTCACGTCAGAGTGGATCTATCCCAAGCCGGCGTGGCCAACAGAATAGTAGACATTGAGTTTAGGATTTTAGCGGTAAAATATCGAGCAGGCTGGAAGCGTAAGGAGACCGGTGAATACTTCCGCATTGGAATGAAAAATCCACCACCTCCTAATACCAGGCCGCCGGTTGGCTGACAGCCTAAGGAACTAGCCAATGATGAGCATGTGAAAAAGGCCTATCTATATGGTTAGAACGAATCCAAATGGGAGTGGCAGAACCTAACTTATGATTGGTGGCGGCCAGATTGACGATGAAGTCAGGAAATATGCATCTGCCGATGCCTACGGTAAAGACGCCATGGTGGCAGTGTCGCTAGCAAAGGGATGAGTAGGAGCCAATTGACAGTAGAGAAGAAATGGGCGGAGTTATCTCCGGAGGAAAAACGGGAAGAGCGATTCAAGAGGTGGCTTTCGCCTGATGTTAAGTTCTCCAGCCCAGAAGCCGAGAAAGCCTACAAGGCAAGATTAACGAGGATAATCGACGCTATTCAGCTGAGGGAGCCCGACCGGGTACCGGTTAATCTGCCTGTAGGCTATTTTCCGACTTATTATGCTGGGATAACGCTCCGGACGGCCATGTATGATTCTGATGAACTCTGCCGGGCGTGGCTGAAGTTCATGCAGGATTTTGATGATATGGATATGTTTGGTGGTCCCGGTCTTGTCTTTCCAGGTAGGGTAAGTGAGCTCCTTGATAACAGAATATCGAAATGGCCGGGCCATGGTCTGCCTGATGATGCCAGATTTCATCAGTTTGTTGAAGGCGAGTATATGAAGGCGGACGAATACGATGTCTTCCTCAATGACCCGTCTGATTTTTGTCTTAGATTCTATCTGCCCCGCACATTAGGAGTCCTGGAGCCTTTCCAGAGGCTTTCTCCCTTCACACACGCATTGGGGATGCCGTCCAATTTTTTACTACCGTGCACAATGCCGGATGTCCAGGCGGCGTTTCAAGCTATTGTAGATGCTGGTAGAGAATTGGGGAAATGGTGGGAGGCTGTTGAGGAGTGCAGCCAGAAGGTGATGGCAGAGGGATTCCCGTCTTTCCGGGGTGGCATGGCCATGGCGCCCTTTGATACCTTTGCCGATACACTAAGAGGGACCCGGGGGATAGTCATGGATATGTACCGGCAGCCGGACAAGTTACTAGAAGCCATGGAAAAAGTAACACCCCTGAATATTGAGGGGGCAGTGTCGGCTGCCAATGCCTCCGGGGGTCCAATAATATTTATGCCGCTGCATAAAGGTGATGATTCTTTTATGTCCAACAAGCAGTACGAGACCTTCTACTGGCCCACCTTGAAAAAGGTTATCTTGGGCTTGGTTGATGAGGGCCTCTTGCCGATGTTATTCGCAGAGGGAAGCTATAATAGGCGTTTGGAGATTATTAAAGATTTGCCTAGGGGCGCGGTGATGTGGCATTTTGACCAGACGGATATGGCCAGAGCCAAAGAAGTCCTCAGTGACACCGCCTGTATCGCCGGGAATGTACCTGCCTCGCTGATATGTACGGGTACGCCCCAGGCTGTTAAAGAATACTGCCGCCAACTTATCGAGGTTTGTAGTAAAGGTGGCGGTTATATCTTAACCGGCGGGGCAGCTATTGATAAGTGTAATCCAGATAATCTGCGTGCCATGATGGCAGCCGCCAAAGAATATGGTACCTACTAGATAGAGGGAGGCCGTCTTCTGGTATAGTAAGCTCAAGGGTTTCACTTACCTCATGTGGGCTTACCTCCACCCTTGTGGTGGTTCTTCCTTAGGTGAGCCCGCTCTATTTTCCTACCTTTGACAAGCACCAAACTTGTCATGCATCGCTTCCTGTTTGGAGTATTGACAAGCTTCGTAATGAGAGTATAATTTGGAAGCGACCCCGTGAAATAGCCTTAAAAAAGGAGGCTGAAAAATCCAAATTTTAAAGCTAAAAATCGAGCTTCAAAGTTAAGCAGTCTCACTGAAGAAAGGAGGTAGACCATGACGTAGGGGGTGAAATAGTCTATGAATAACTTACAAGGAGGTAAAATTTAACCATGAAGAAGCTTTTATTTATTCCTTTGGTGATTGTTCTAATAGCTGGGATGTGTTTCACCGCTTGTGAGAAAGAGGCAGAAACCGGCGGCATCATGAAATGCATTGGGGGTACCTTTCCAGCGAATATAGGATACCCACCGGAGTTTTGGCCTACTGACAGCATATACGCCCTGCCCTGCATAGAAAGATTATGCGAATGGGATGAAGAGGGGATTCAAATCCCAGTCTTAGCTACATCCTGGGTAAGCGACCCGGATAACCTGACCATCACCTGGTACCTGAGGGAAGGCGTTGAGTTCCATGATGGGACACCCTGGAATGCCGAGGCATGCCGATGGAATTTTCAGTTGGCATTGGATGGGGGCAGGCTACCGGACGGTCAGTACATAGAGTCCCTTGAAGTTGTCGATGATTACACTTTCAAGATGCATCTTACGGCATACAACTGGCACATGATCAATAACTACGGGTGGGTCATGATGATTTCGCCGACAGCATTTGAAAATGCCGGCGACACTCTTGAAGAGCGCATAGAGTGGGCTCGCTCAAACTCAGTAGGGACAGGTGCCTTCAAAGTTGTTGATTTTCAACGAGATGTCGTCCTCATATACGAGATGAATGATAACTACTGGCGGGAAGACATGCCATATCTCGATGGTATCGAAGCCCGTTACATTCCAGACCCCGTGACAGCCGCAGCCACGATGGAGGCGGGAGATGCAGATATGTGGGTATACGCGTCAGCCGTACAAAGTATTCTTGACTTAGAGGAAAAGGGGCTTACGGTAAACTGGGGGACTGGCCTGGCTGGCATGTTCTGGTCGCTCTTGCCTAATTCCAGCGACCCCGATTCACCATTAGCCAAGAAGGAGGTACGCGAGGCAATAGAGTATGCCATTGACAAAGCGGCCATAGCGGAGATGCTGGGATTTGACAAGTATGAACCCCTTCATCAGATGGCTTCCTCGGATTGGCCGGGTTACGTCCCGGGTTATGACCCCCGACCGTATGATCCGGATAGGGCCAGAGAGTTGCTGGCTGATGCGGGTTACCCCGATGGCTTCGAGACCACGATACTCGCCACGGATGCGGCACGGGACGCTGTCGCCGCTTTACAGGCTTACCTGGATGATGTAGGCATCATTGTTGAACCGGATATTGCCGACTTTGGCAGATACATGGTTTCTCTCTTTATGACAGGCTGGGATGACCTGGTATTAGCTGCGTCCGGAATAAACCCCGATGCTACCGACATATTCGTCCATTTTGGCCCCAACCCGATGACCTTCATGACCGGTAACATCTATAAGTCACCCGAATACCTAGCTCTATGCGAAGAGGCGCTGGATCACGAGTATGCAGATGCCTTTGAGGCAATGGACAAAATAAAGGAAGCAGTAGAGCAGGCCGGTGAGGATGCTATGATTATCCCACTTTGGAGAGATGTCAGCGTGGCGGTGATGCAGTCCTACGTTCACAGCGATTATTTCATGATACACGGCGTCATCTGGACCCCGTATGACACTTGGATGGAACTACATTAAGCAGCCTGAATAAGAAAGCCGGGTGATTCATTCTCATCCCTAGAATGGGGCCCAGGGTGAATCACCCGGCGTAAAGAAGAAGCCGTAATTCCTTTCAGTAGCTAGCCTGCGGATTACTTAGACAAATCTTTTAGGTCTGGGCTGAATACAGGTTTGTGCCTGACCAAGAAGATTTCTTAATGCTGACCGGGGTTTAATATGACAACATATATTGTCAGGCGACTGCTAATAGCGTTGGTCGTTCTTATCCTGGTGACCCTGATTGTTTTCTTTGTCATGCGGTTGCTGCCCGGCGACCCAATACTGATTTACATGGCTCAGACTGCGGAGTTAGAAGCTATGTCCCCGGAAAAGCTTGCTGAACTCCGGGCTGAGTTTGGTCTGGATAAGCATATAATGGTGCAGTATGCTAATTGGGTGTTGGGCATTTTCCAAGGGGACTTCGGCACCTCAATATTTTACCGCGAGGATGTGGGCACGCTCATGCTTGAGCGTTTCCCCATAACCATTCACCTGGGCTTGCTCTCCTTGATAGTTAGTGCCATTTTCGGCGTCCTGGCGGGGATACTCGCGGCTGTTAGGCGGGGCAAATGGTTAGATAGAGTAGTCACACCTCTGACATATGTCGGTCTAACCATCCCTGTGTTCTTGCTGGGGATATTGCTGATATACTTTTTTGGCGTCAAGCTCGGCTGGCTGCCCATATCGGGCTACACCTCGCCACTGGATGATTTCTGGTTGAGCACCAGGCAGGTGATTTTGCCCGTCTTTTGTCTGGCTGTTTTTGGTTTGGCGGCTAACGCACGCCAGATGCGGTCAAGCATGCTTGAGGTTACCCGGCAGGACTATATTCGCACCGCCTGGTCCAAGGGCTTAAGTGAGCGTAGGGTAATAACTGGACATGCCCTAAAAAACAGCCTCATCCCGGTTATTACCCTGATGGGTGTTAGTGTCAGCATTATCTTTGGCGGTTCGATACTCGTTGAGAGGGTGTTTGCCATTCCCGGCGTCGGCAGTTTGATGGTCAGCAGCATTTTTGGCCAGGACTACGTAGTGGTACAGGCCATTACTTTGGTCATTGCCGTCATAATCTTAATGGTCAATTTGATTGTTGATATATCTTATGCTTGGCTTGACCCCAGGATACGGTATGGCTAGCGAGCGTAGAATATGGTAGAAAAACATACCAACGACATAGGTTTCTCAGAAGCTCCAGTCCGCGTCAGCGAGTGGCGGCGCTTTCGGAGGGTATTCTTTGAGCGCAAGCTGGTTACCTTCGGGCTGGTGGTATTAGTGTTGATGGTGATTGCCGCCATCTTTGCCCCGTTGCTGGCACCCTACGACCCCTATGAGCTAGGCCCAGGTAAGAGGTTGCTTCAACCGAGCGGGGAGCACCTCCTGGGCACTGACCTTCTGGGTAGAGACACGCTAAGCCGGCTCATCTACGGCTCAAGGACGGCGCTGATGGTTGGCTTTATATCGGTCACGGTTGCTGGCATCATTGGTATTCCGCTGGGGATAATTGCTGGATACTTTAGCGGTATTGCTAATATGTTCATCATGAGGGCTATGGACGCAATTATGTGCTTCCCGATGCTTTTACTGGCCCTGTTCCTTGCCGTCGTGCTAAAAGAATACGATGTTATTAGTGGCATCTGGGTCGTTATCATCGCCCTGAGCATCGCCATAATACCTGGATACGCTAGGGTAACCCACGGACTGACCTTGAGCATCAAGGAAAATGATTATATCATGGCCCAACGGGCTATGGGCTCCAGCAACATACGCGTGATGTTTAGACATATCCTGCCCAATGCCTTTCCGCCGCTCATAGTGCTGATGACGATGCAGCTGGGGGCTTTAATCCTGGCCGAAGCCGGACTCAGCTTTTTGGGCATCGGCATCGACCCACCGGGCGCGGCCTGGGGGGCAATGGTTTGGGATGGCTATAGATATTTAGCCAGCAGTCCGGCGCTTTGGCTAGCGCCTGGTATTGCCATTGCGCTGGTGGTATTTGCCTTCAATATTGTGGGAGACGGCTTAAGAGATGCCCTCGACCCCAGGCTTAGAGGTTTACTCTAGCGATAAGGAACAGAACATGGCGGAGTTATTGAAAGTAGAAAACCTGAAGACTCAGTTTCACACCGAGAGCGGTGTGGTCAAGGCAGTTGATGGCATTTCCTACCACATCGACGAGCAAGAAATAATTGGCCTGGTGGGGGAGAGTGGCTGTGGTAAATCAGTCAGCCAGCTTTCGGTGATGCAGTTAATATCCATGCCGGGTGAAATCGTCGGCGGCGAGGTTATCTTCGAGGGTCGGGACTTGCTCAAGTTTAAGGCTAACGGATCGGAAATGCGTTCTGTTCGTGGTGCCAAGATAGCCATGATATTCCAGGAGCCGATGACCTCGCTCAACCCGGTATTGACCATTAACCAGCAGCTAACAGAAATGCTGGAGCTGCACCTGAAGATGAGCAAGAAGGCGGCGAGGGAAAGGGCAATCGAGCTGCTCGGCTTGGTGGGTATCCCCGATGCGAAAAGCCGCATTGATGATTATCCCCACCAGTTCAGTGGCGGCATGCGGCAGAGGGTGATGATTGCCATGGCGCTTTCTTGCAGCCCAAAGATACTCATCGCCGATGAGCCAACTACAGCTGTGGATGTCACCACCCAGGCACAGTTATTAGAGCTGATGGAAAATATGGTTGAGCGATTTCAGGCCTCGCTGGTTATCGTGACCCACAACCTGGGCGTCGTGGCTCGGTATGCGCAGAGGATATATATTATGTATGCCGGGCGCATCGTGGAGGAAGGCACGACCAAGGATATATTCGGCAAGCCGCGCCATCCATATACTATAGGATTGCTCAAATGCATACCCAGGCTGGATGAGGAGGAGGGGAGGAAACTGGTCCCTATTGAGGGCCTACCGCCTAATCTGATTAACATGCCACCCACCTGCGCCTTTCTACCCAGGTGCTCTTACAAGGTCGGAAGGTGTTTTCAAGAGCCCTGGCCTCCGCTCAAACATCTGCATGACCGACACTACATCAGTTGCTATGCTAATACCGAGGAGATGACAAGTGAGCCCGCAGCAAGATGACGCTATTTTGGACGTCAAAGACCTGAAAATGTACTTCCCGGTTACCAGGGGCATCTTAAGGAGAAAAGTGGCTGATGTCAAAGCCGTTGATGGCGTCACTTTTAAACTCAGGAGAGGTGAAACGCTAGGCTTGGTAGGAGAGAGCGGCTGTGGCAAAACCACCATTGGTCGCTGTGTTCTCCGACTGTATCAACCCACCGCGGGACAGATTTTGTTTGAAGGGGAGGATATTTCATCGTTACCGGAGTCAAAGATAAGACACATCCGCAGCAATATGGCGCTCATCTTTCAAGACCCCTACAGTTCGTTAGACCCCCGCCAGAGCGCTGGCAGTATCGTCGGCGAACCGCTAAAGATTCACCACCAGTGGGTTGGCAGCCGCTCTGAATACAACGATAGGGTGGAGCAGCTGTTTCGCCTGGTTGGCCTGGACCCCAGCATGATAGACCGCTTCCCCCATGAGTTTAGTGGTGGTCAAAGACAACGTATTGGTGTCGCCCGTGCCCTGTCTAGCGAACCTTCTCTAATAATCTGCGACGAGCCCATTTCAGCTTTGGATGTTTCCATACAAGCCCAGATAATCAACCTGCTAGAGGAATTACAGGAAGGGATAAAGGGGCTGACCTATCTTTTTATCGCCCATGACCTTTCGGTGGTGAGACATATAAGCGATCGGGTGGCGGTGATGTATCTTGGCCACATAGTGGAAATTACCAAGTCAAGAGAGCTGTATGAGAACCCCCTGCATCCGTACACTAAAGCGCTGCTTTCCGCAGTGCCCATAGCTGACCCCTTTGTGGAGGAAAAGCGTGAGCGCATTATCCTGAAGGGAGAGGTACCCACCCCGTTGAACCCACCGTCCGGCTGTAGTTTCCATCCTCGCTGCTTCATGGCCGTACCGGAGTGTAGCCAGGTGATACCACCGCTCCGCGATGTCGGTGGTGGCCACCAGGTAGCCTGTATCAGGGTTTAAAGTACATTTAAAAAAAGTGACCAACCGGTTATAGACTGAGGCTAATTAACCTGAATTTTTAATAAGGAGGATACACAAATGAGTACATGGCATGATTATTTTAAGGAACAAGGTCACGCACCAGATTGGCCGTATCCTATCCGCTTCGACCAGGAGCAAAAAATCGATGCCGATATCCTGGTGATTGGAGGCGGTATCGCCGGTTGCTGGGCGGCCATCAGTGCTGCCAGACAAGGATTAAATGTGGTTCTGGTGGAAAAGGGTGATACTATCAGGAGTGGTGCCGGAGGACCGGGATGCGATCACTGGTGTAATGTCCCCGCGAATCCTGTATCCAATGTAGACCCGGATGAGTGGGCGCAGGGCATGGCCGACCGCCCGTACTGCAACGGCATCGGCATCCAGATCCAGTGCCGCGAGGACTATGACACCCTGCTCGAACTGGAACAGTTGGGCGGTAAAATCAGAGACACCGGTGATGAATATGTGGGCGCTCAAGGCTGGGATGAGAAGACCAAATTCATGATTTCTCCGCGCTATACTCGAATACATAGCTATTTCCCTGTGAATGAGACAGAAGCCGAGAAAGCCAAATTCAAAAAATCAGAACATAAACTGAGCAACGTGGTAATACGGGTCTGGGGGTCCACTTTTAAACCCGCATTAAAAAAGGAATGTAAGCGCTTAGGGGTCAAAATCTTTGATCGTGTGATGATGACCAGCCTGCTGACCGAGAACGGAGTCCAGGGCGCCCGGGTAGTCGGGGCCACTGGCCTCAACAGCCGTACCGGTGAATTCATGATTTTTAAATCTAAATCAGCTATCCTCGCCACCGCCGGATCCGGGTCGATGTGGCTGATAAGTACTGAATTAGGTGGGTATTCCAACATGATGCCCCGAACCATTACAGGCGACGGCACCGCCATGGCCTGGAAAGCCGGGGCTGAACTGACCACGATGGAAAGTACCGGAATCTTGCGTATTGCTACAGGCTATAAGCATAAGTGGTATACCGGGGCAGGTGATGCCAGTTATGAGAATGTCCCAATCGTAGATGCCAACGGCAAAGTGCTGCCGTATCCGATACAGGGCTGGGTTGATTGGGGAGCCATGGTCCCGTTCCCCGGAGTTGAGCAAGCTGTCCGGGACGGGGTACTTAAAGGTGAATACGCGCTACCGTTCTACGGTGATTTCCCGTCCATGCCGGAGGTAGAAAGAAATGTTACCTGGAAGCTGATGCTGGGAGAAGAATCTACCACGAAAATTATTATCAAAACTTTCAACGATGCTGGCTATGACCCGAGCCGGGACTTACTCCAGAGTTATAGGTTTATCGAGGGCAGCAGTTTACCGCAATGGCGGGAGGCCAGTTACGGTGGTGGTCTGTTAGTCGACTGGGATTTGAAAACCACTCTAGAGGGGCTGTATGCCGCCGGAATGCAGATGTTTGCTCCCGAGGACCATAGTTATGCGGCAGCTACCGGCAGGTATGCTGGCCGAAAAGCCGCAGCCTATGCACGGCAGGTCGGTGAATCCAAAATATCACGTGAACAGGTCGTCCTTGAGAAAGCCCGGGTTTATGCCCCGGTTAAGCGCAGCAGCGGCATGGAGTGGAAGGAGCTACATGCCGGTATTGCGAGAGCCATGCAATATTATTGCAGTGAATTTAAAACCGAGAGTCTTCTGAATATGGGTCTAGGTACCCTGCGAAAAATCGAAGAGGAATCGGTGCCTTTACTGTTTGCTCTGGACCCGCATAAGCTGATGCGCAGTCTGGAAGACCTCAGTCTTTTAACTTACGCTCAAATCATCATCCACGCTTCGCTGGCGCGCAAGGCCAGTAGTATCCCGCTGAATTTCCAGAGGATAGACTACCCGACTCTGGACCCGCCGGAGTGGAGGAAGTATCTTACGCTTAAACTGGAAAACGGCAAGGTCAAAACCGGGGAATTGCCGCTGGCCTTTTGGGGTAACATGAAAAATCAGTATGAAGCCCATAATAAAGACTATACCGGCGTATATAAGGAAAAATGATAGTTTTAAAATCGAAACTATACCTTTTAAACGAGCTGGTTTTTGGAGGAAAAGATGTCTAAGGAAAAAGTAAGTGCCATGCCCAATGTTGTTACACCGAATGCTCCGGTGATTTTTAATCCTGATATCTGCAACGGCTGCAACATTTGTGTAGAAGTCTGCCAGATAGACGTGTTCATACCCAATCCAGAGAAAGGCAAACCACCTATCATATTGCATCCTGATGAGTGCTGGTATGGCGGCTGCTGTGTTAATGATTGTCCCCGTCCCGGGGCTATCACATTCAACTGGCCGCTGCAACAAAGAGGATACTGGAAGAACAAGGTCACCGGGGAAGTCCATCAAATCTAGCCGCCTAGAATTCGGATGTATCGCCAGCGGAAAGGACGATAACCGGTATTAGAAACCCATATTCCCGGTTTGGCATGAAGAACCCGCAACCCCCGAATACTCGGCCGCCATCAGGATAACAGCCAGATAGTCGGGGGTTCCAGTGCCCTTCTCTCATCGCCTCATCCTCTAAACCAACGTATTCTTCTAAGATCTTTCCACGTGTTGTGGCTTGAGTCTAGTCCTCAAAAGTTAAATTAGGCAGTCAAAATCTCTGGGCATTTGTTGGCGCAGCTTGAAGCTGATATAATTTGCCAGAACCTAATCTGACGAAGCTGATTTTTAATGTTTGCCATTAAGACTCGTAACTTAACCAAGAAATTTAAAGACCTGTTGGCGGTAGATGATATAAATTTAGAGGTGAAAAAGGGTGAATGCTTTGGTTTATTGGGACCTAATGGGGCAGGGAAGACCTCTCTCATCAAGATGATAACTGCGGTATCACCTCCCACCAGAGGTGACATACAGGTGCTAGGTAATGACCTGAAGACTCATTCCCGCCAAGCGAAGGCTATCTTAGGGGTAGTCCCCCAGCTGGATAACCTCGACCCCGATTTGACAGTGCTTCAGAATCTGATGACCTTTGCTCGATACTTCGACATACCTAAGAATGAGGCACACCGGCGCAGCATGGAAGTCTTAAGCCTGTTTGAGCTTGAAAACAAGCGTAATAGCCACATAAAGGAGCTATCAGGGGGGATGAAGCGGCGCCTGCTGATAGCCAGGGGCTTAATTAACCTACCCCAAATATTGGTTCTTGATGAGCCGACAATGGGGCTTGACCCGCAGGGCAAATATCTAGTCTGGGACAAGCTCACTGAATTAAAATCCCAGGGCGTTACCCAGCTTCTATGCACCCAGAATATGGAAGAGGCGACTGTGCTTTGTGACCGGGTGGCAATAATGCATCAAGGTAAAATCCTGAGCCTTGGTGCTCCCCAGGGTCTCATTTCCCGATATGTCGGCAGTGAGGTATGGGAGATTGAGGTAGACGCCGGGGAAAGGGATAAAGCCATCAAGGATTTACGAAGTCATGGGGTTGACTTTGAGGTGGTGGGAAATAAGATACAGGCCTTCCACGTAGAGGCCAGCGAGATGACCAGGGGATTGGTAAATGCTCCGGAGAGACTAAGGCGGAGACCAGCCACCTTGGAGGATGTCTTCTTCCGGCTTACAGGGAGGTCTTTAATCGAGTGAAACCCTTTTCCTGGCGTTCTATTAGGGTGTGGCAGCGCAACCGGGATGTCTTCTTCAGGCTATGGCACTCAGAAGCGCCCGGTTCTATAGCGGAACCGATTATTATTCTGCTGGCTATGGGCTTGGGCCTCGGCGCATATGTTGGCCTGGTTGATGGGCAGAAGTACATTGAGTTTATTGCCCCGGGTATTATCGCCAGCTATGCTATGTTCAGTGCCAGCTTTGAGTGTACCTACGGGAGTTTCGTGCGCATGGAGTATCAGAAAACCTATGACGCCATCATTGCCACTCCGCTGAGCGCGGAAGATGTCATCGCTGGTGAAATCTTCTGGGGAGCGACACGCTCGCTCCTGACGGGCACTATCATCCTCACCATTGCCGCTATTTTCCAGTTGGTACCTTCACCCTGGGCACTGCTCATACCGGTACTTGCCTTCCTGGAAGGTCTAATGTTTGCTTCCATTGCTATACTCTTCACCTCTCTTGCCCCCGCCATCTACAGCTTTAATTACTTTTTCACCCTATTTATCACTCCCATGTTCTTTTTCAGCGGAGTGTTCTTCCCCCTCTCCTCTTTTCCTGAGATAGTGCAGAATCTGAGCTGGGTAGTGCCGTTAACACCGGTGGTGCATCTTACCCGGGCGCTAATTAATGGAGAATTTCACATCGACCTTCTCTGGGCGCTGGCTCTTATAATTGGTCTAACTGCCCTCTTTTTCTCCATATCGCTGGTTACAATGAGGCGTAGACTAACCGTATAGGTATGACTCACAGAAAGTGGGGCAGAACAATACCATCAACGCTGAGAGTAAACAAAACGATGTAATGTTTAGTGTGCCCGCTTTGCTACAATGCCGCCTTACGCGTTGCCATGAGGGAGTCACCGTCGTAAAATGGAGACGACAGATTGGTAAGAATTATTGCCGGGAGCTATCCCCAATTTACTGGGGGCCATAGTGTTATCGGACTTGGATAAGCGAATTAACACCCTAGCTCAATGGATGTTTGAGTCAAAACACCTGGTGGTGTTCACCGGTGCTGGCATCAGTACAGAATCAGGACTTCCTGATTTCCGAGGACCAGACGGCATCTGGACACGCCAGGCAAAAGGACTGCCCACCAAACCGCGAGATTTCTCATCAGTGGAGCCTAATGCTGGGCACCTGGCTATTGTCCAGCTACAGGAACTTGGCAAGTTAAGCTTTCTCATCTCACAAAATGTAGACAATCTCCACTTGCGGTCAGGAATCCGCCCGGATTTACTGGCGGAGCTGCATGGCAATGTTACCAAGCTGCGGTGCAGCCACTGCGAATTTCTTCTGGATAACCTTGATGACCAAATTGCCTGCCCTCTTTGTGGGGGAAAACTCGTGTCTAGTGTAGTTAACTTTGGTCAATCACTGCCGCGGAAGGAGCTAGCTGATTCTTATTGGCATTCGCAACATTGCGACCTTTTCATAGTTGCCGGCTCCAGTCTGGTTGTTACACCGGCTGCTGATATGCCCAAAGTGGCTCTTAAATCTGGAGCCCGGCTGGTCATAATTAATAAGGGTGAAACCCCTTTCGACCGACTTGCTCACCTGCGGTTTGAGGAAAGAACAGGAGAGGTATTGCCTCCAGCAGTTGATAGGCTGAAGGAGCTCATAGAGGGGGGATAGTCTATTGGTGGCGTAGAGGAGCAAAGCGATGAGGGATGTGACAGAAAAGGTCTTGAGGTTGATAACCTATTCTCAGGAGCTAGGCCTAGACTTAAAAACAGAAGAGGACAGATTCAAGTGGTTTCTGGCTTCGATCCTCTTTGCAAAGAGGATTTCCTCTGAAGTAGCCAAAAGGACTTACAGGGAGTTTGAAAAAGTGGGGATTGTAACACCCGAGAGCATTATAGAGGCTGGCTGGGATAAACTGGTGGAGGTATTGGACTCCGGTGGCTATGTTCGCTACGACTTCTCCACTGCATCAAACCTGCTTGAAATAGCATCCAGCTTAAAGGAGAAATACGGCTCATTGGAGGGCTTATACACTCAGTCAAAGGATAGCAAGGACCTGGAGAAGAGGCTACTTGAATTCAAGGGCGTGGGTCCAACTACGGTGAACATTTTTCTAAGGGAGCTAAAAGCGGTCTGGGAAAAGGCGAGACCCCAGCTTTCCCCTCTGGCCAGGGAAGTTGCCTTCAGGCTTGGACTTGGCGAGGAGGAGCTGGAACCCCCTGCTGTGGAGTCTGCTTTGGTGAGATTAAACTTGGAATTTTGCAAGCGTAGAAGATGCTCTAGCTGCCCTGTTAGGGAAGAGTGCCAAGAGGTAGGGGCTACCTGAACCAGGCAAGATATGAAGGAAATCACGACTGTGAGCATAGGGAGTCCTATCGCTCGGTAGTGCCCAAAGGTCACAATGTGGCTAGTTGTTACCCGATGACTCTGAGGCAAGGACTTACGCCTTGAGTATATCTTTGTCCGAAGTGAGTGGCAGGCGTGGGAAGTCTATCCTGAGAAACTCCGCATACCGGCTGCGGTAGGTGGGCGAATGGAAGACAGCATAAGCGTAGTTGAAGACATCCTCCGGCCCAAAGGTCTCTTTGAGGTCACCTTTTCCATCGCTGACGAACTGTAGCCCCAGCTCCTCATAGATGTCATTCCGCATTTCCGCCTCCTTTGATACATTCGGAATACTTGAGCACGGAATATGTATGCCATGAACCATTCTGAACCATAACTTTTGGGGAGCCCACCCGGTTCAGGTTGTCTAGAGCCTGCTTCTCCTATCTATGGTCGGGGTGGCCGGATTTGAACCGGCGACCACCTGAACCCCATTCAGGTGCGCTACCAGGCTGCGCTACACCCCGACTTATTTCAACATATTAGCATAATTTGTTGCTTGGGACAATAAAGCCTCATTGAAAAGATTACGCTTTTAGGTTATAAATATAGTGTATTAAACATTCAGAGGCTCAGATTTGGCTAAAAAGAAGGTAGAGAAACCCCGGCGTGAGGTTACCAGGCGCCAGCTTTCCCGGTGGCAACAGCAGAAGAGGAGACAGCGCATTGTATTTAGCTTGGCGATTTTGATTATCGTTGCTGTCTTGAGCATCGTTGGCGTTGGGGTTTATAAAGGCTGGTATCAGGCTGAGTATGAACCACTGCATGAAACTGTAATTGAGGTGAACGATACCAAGTTTGATATGGATTATTACATAAAGATGCTTGAGTATTCCTGTCAGGCACAGGGCATACCTGTCGAATATGTGGAATTTATAGCTGATGATGTGGTCAAAGTAATTGAGGAAATTGAGCTTATACGGCAAGCGGCTATGGAATTGGGCATCAGTGTCAGCGATGACGAGGTTGACGAGGAGCTTAATAGCCAGAACTTGTCGCTAAGTGAGGAGTATCGGGATGTGGGAAGAGATTTAGTTAGAACACAGATGCTGTTGGTAAGAGTGCGTGATGAGTATCTTGACCAGCAGGTGCCAATGTTTGCCGAGCAGAGGCATATAATGGCGATGTTCCTGGAGAGCGAGAGCCAGGCAAACGATGTTAAAGCCAGGCTGGAAGCGGGCGAGGATTTTGCCACCTTGGCTGGAGAGCTTTCCCTGGATGCCACCTGTAAAGAAAAAGAGGGTGACCTCGGTTGGCGACCTGAAGGTGTCTTGCCTTTTCTGATAGAAAGTTTCATGCTTGAGGAGAATGCCTTTGGCTGTGAGGTTGGAGTGTTAAGTGAGCCAATATATGAGGAGACCAAAGCCAAGATGGTGGGCTACTGGTTGATTGAGGTGGTGGAGCGAGATGAGGAGGCGGAGCAGGCTCAGGTCAAGGTAATGCTGCTGGTTAGTGAGCAGGAGGCTAACGACGTTAGAGCCAGGCTGGAAGCGGGCGAGGACTTTGCCGAACTGGCTAGCGAGTATTCTCAGCATTATGCGTCTAAGGGAAATGGCGGGGAGTTTGAGGTGACGTCTAAAGGTATGGTGAGTTCCGCTTTTGACGAGTTTGTCTTTGACCCCGAGGTTGAGCTGGGGACATTGAGCCAGCCAATTCGGGACGATGAGGTTGGTACCACTGGTGGCTACTGGCTGATTGAGGTTGTGGATATAGATGATAACCGGCAGCTTGAGGAGGAGAATAGGGATGTGTTCAAGGCTGATGCTTTGAGCAAGTGGGTTGAGGCATTATGGGATGACCCGGATAACAATATCGTGAGCTATCTGGATGACGAGAAGAAGCGGTGGGCAATTTCACGCGTTTTGGAGGGCTAAAACAGTGAAGAAAGAGAGCATTGGGATAGGGTTAGTGGGGCTGGGGGTGGTTGGTGGAGAGGTAGCCAGGGTCCTGACCGATAGAGCCAAGGTCTTGGCTGAGCAGATTGGTTGCCCTCTTGTCCTGAGAAGGGTGAAGGTTTTAGAGTCGGATTTAGCCAAGCCGCAGGCGAAAGAGCTTGGGTTAAAGCTTTTTACCACCGACGCCGATGAGTTTTTTGCCGAAGCTGATATAGATATAGTGGTTGAGGCTATAGGGGGTGAGAACCCAGCCCTGGATTATTTGAAGCGGGCGCTCTCCGGCGGTAAACATGTGGTTACCTCCAACAAGGAGGTTATCGCTAAGCATGGGGTGGAACTATTTGCTTTGGCTCAGCAGTATGGGGTAGGACTGCGCTATGAAGCTAGTGTTGGAGGTGGCATTCCTTTAATCGCCCCCTTTCAGCAGGACCTTGTGGCCAATAAGATAAGTGGTATTTATGCCATAATAAACGGAACCACTAATTATATTCTTACTCGGATGGCAAGAGAGGGCACAGATTTCCCTTCAGCGCTCGGAAACGCTCAGAAATTAGGCTATGCCGAGGCTGACCCGAAGAATGATATAGACGGGATAGATGCTACCTATAAACTGGCTATTCTTGCCTCTTTAGCCTTTCATTGCCAGGTTCAACCTCAGGATATCCATTGCGAAGGCATTTCTCGGCTGGATAATCGTGACTTCAAATACGCTCGGGAGCTGGGCTTTGCCATAAAGCTGCTGGCTATAGGTAAACAGAGTGATAACCTGATTGAGGTGCGCGTCCATCCCGTTTTTATCCCTGAGGAGTCCCTGCTGGCTAAGGTGGATGGTGTCTATAATGCTATTCTGGTGGAAGGCGACCTGGTGGGCAAGGTGCTTTTCTATGGTGAGGGAGCAGGGGCATTGCCTACCAGCAGCGCAGTCATAGCTGATGTGGTATCAGCCGCTCAGGATGTTGTCGCTGGTGGGGGTAGCCGGGCAAGGTGGAGATTAGAGCCGGGTAAAAGCATTAAACCTATGGCTGACCTTGAGACCCGATATTACCTGAGGCTAAACGTTGATGACCAGCCCGGCGTCCTGGCTCAGGTGTCCAGGGTCTTGGGCGACCACCTGATTAGCATTTCCTCGGTTATTCAGCAGGCGGCTGATAGTGTGGCGCAGACGGCGGAGATTGTCATCATGACCCACCCCGCCAAGGAAGCGGAAATGCAGCAGGCATTAGCTGAACTGGAGCGTATGGCTCCGGTTAAGGAAATAGCCAATTTTATAAGGGTGGAAGCTTAAGGGGACGCCCCACCCGTTTTATATCTATTCCCGCCCTCCGCCCTTAAGTGGAAGGGGTTAACTCCCCGCCCTTGAGGGGTAGGGGTAACGAAATAGGGGAAAGAAGTAATTATGTCCAATGCGGAGAAGTAGGTAGTGGGTCAATTTGAAATGCTGGTGTCTTTATCTTTATATTGAAGAGATTGTGAGGCTAGTTGATTAAGGTTGTGTACTAACGCTTACCAATAATGTTGTAATAGCTAGCAAAAACATGAAGAAAGAAACTCTCTAATTCCTTTGTTTGCTTTTGTGTATCAGCAACCCATAGTAGATTCGGTGAATTTGTTTGGCAGTAAGCAGTTATTAGCATATCCCCTTTTGCTGTATGGCCAAAGTAATGTGCTACATTTTTCAGTCTTCTTACTTCAAATGACAGAATACTTTGAAGAGGTACATAATTAAACGCTGATTGTTCTGGTTCAGTAAACTGACTTATATCATATATACCCAAAGGGGTAAGCCAAACTATATTTATTACATCATCCGAATCACGAATCCAATAAGCTATTATATTGGCTTTGGGTTCAAGAGAAATGGCTTGCTCCCACGCTTTATATAATGAAGCAATATTGTGTTTTGCTAGTATAGCCTCTACTGTGCTTTTAAAGTCTTTATTATTCAAAATTGACTCTCCCTCAAAGCCAAGATGGATGAAATCGTGAACGCATATTAACAAAGATTACTGTAATAGTCCCATCGCTTTCTTCAACAAAAACAACGGTTACACGACTTGCTGCTATAGCCCATGTTTGTTCACCTTGAATTGTGCCGAAATCAACTTTCTGAGTATCTCGCCAGTAATCATCCTCTAAAAGTGCAAAGACCCCGGCGATTAGCCTACGGTCGCTGGGGTCAAATCCTTGTATTGCTTCGGCCACGGGGTTGGGGATGTGGATTTTATCAGATTTCAAGTTCTTCTTTCACCTTACTCCAAGGTTTAACTCTACCTTCAAGGCGAGCCTTCATACCCTGCTCAATCGCCTCCATAATCTTAGGGTCGCTTCGTAAACTTGCCACTAGTTCACTAGCTTTGAACATTTGCTCTGGCTTAGATAAAACAACACTAGTCATCGGCTGCCTTTTTCCCTCCTTTCTCTACTATTATCATTATATATTACAATATGCCATAGTGTAAACACCATCTTGACAATTGTCAAGCCCGATTGACAAGGGGTTCTTGTTGCAAGCTGAATTCTATCATAGTAGCTCCCGTTTTCGCATATTTTCTACCAACTTGCTTCCTTATTCTCCAATTTCTAACTTGACACCGCCCCTTACTTTGATACCCCTTACTTTAGTGCTATAATCCACGCTATAAGGGAGGTGTGCTGTGGCCGAAGATGCAGTTACCAAATATCTTGACGCTCAAAACCGTTACAAGAAAACACAGGCTGAAATTCAGGAGATGCAGGCTCATATTAAGAAAGTATCTGATGCACTGGTGAATTATTACGCATTTCGGATTTCTGGAATAGAAATGTCCGCAGAAGCTGGCTTTGGTAGGGGGACATATTCTTTTGAACCAAAGAAATGGCCTGACGCTGAAAGAATCACCAACGCAATCCTAGACCTACATAAGACACACAAAGAGGCTACAGAGGCTTGGTCAGCGGTACCCCAGAATTATAGGAACAACCTTGAGCCACCGAGACCGTAATCGGGATTAGCACCCTAGCCAATACTTGCACTCAAGGTATACTTACCGTAAATTTTTAAGGGGGTTTGGTGAAAAAGAGCTATGAAATACGGAGTTTTAGCTAGATATAAAGACTTCCTTCCCGTCACGCCCAAAACGCCCCTCTTCTCTTTAGGCGAGGGGGATACCCCTCTGGTCAGGTGCACTCAGCTTGAAAAGGAGCTTGGCTGCGGTGAGCTATACCTTAAGCTGGAGGGGTGTAATCCCACCGGCTCCTTTAAGGACAGGGGCATGGTGGTGGCGGTAGCCAAAGCGCTGGAAGCTGGAAGCAAGGCTCTCATGTGTGCCTCCACCGGCAATACCAGCGCCTCAGCTGCTGCCTATGCCGCCTATTGTGGCGTTGGCGCTATTATCGTTGTGCCTAAAGGTAAGATTGCTCTGGGTAAGATGGCTCAGGCTATTGTCTATCGGGCGAGGATATTGGCTATTGAAGGAAATTTTGACCAGGCGCTGACCATAGTGCGAAGCCTGACCCAGAAGTATCCCATTGCCCTGGTGAACTCGCTTAACCCCCATCGTATAGAAGGACAAAAGACTGCCGCCTTTGAGATTATTGATAGCTTGGGCGAAGCCCCGGACTACCTTTTTATCCCGGTGGGTAATGCCGGCAATATCACCGCCTACTGGAAGGGTTTTAAAGAATACCATCAAGCGGGTAGGGCGAAGATAAAACCTAGGATGATGGGCTTTCAGGCGGAGGGTGCTGCTCCCATTGTTCGGGGCTATGTTATCGAGCAGCCGGAGACTGTTGCCTCGGCAATAAGAATAGGCAACCCGGCTAGCTGGAAGAAGGCGATGGCGGCTCGGGATGAGTCCGGCGGCGCTATTGATATTGTCAGCGATGACGAGATTCTGGCTGCCCAAAGGCTTATGGCAACTAAGGGGGGCGTCTTTGGCGAGCCAGCGTCAGCGGCATCTCTAGCCGGGCTTGCCAAGCTTTCTCGGGAGGGAATGGATTTCTCAAAAAGCAGGGTGGTCTGTATCGTAACCGGCACCGGACTCAAGGATACCGAAACCGCAGTAAAAGACACCGAGCCCTTCCTCGAGCTGCCGGCTGATTTAGCCGCTGTGGAGCGGGCTTTGGGCTTGGCTTAAAATAACTTGACATAACAATTGAACAATTATCAAAGCTAATCAGATAGGAATTGTTTCCCTAAAAAATAAGTCGCATATTTCGTAGCTAATTAGATAGGAATTGTTTTAGCAAACAATGGTAGGCATTAAAGGAGGGTTGGAGTGATTGATGAGAGCGGAATCAAGAGGGCAGTAACTTCCATTATCAGGGCTATCGGGGAAGACCCGGAAAGGGAGGGACTGGTAGGCACCCCGGAGCGGGTGGCTGAGATGTATACCGAGCTTTTTATGGGACTTGATATGAACCCGCAGCAAGAGCTAACGGTAGGCTTTGAGGAAGGTCACCGCGAAATGGTAATTCTCAGGGATATTCCCTTTTATTCCATGTGTGAGCATCACCTTTTGCCCTTTTACGGTGTGGTGCATATAGGTTATATTCCTAATGCTACCGGGCGTGTTGTCGGTGGAAGCAAGATGGCTCGGGTGGTGGAAATCTTTGCTAAACGCCCCCAGATTCAGGAGAGAATGACCACCCAGATTGCTGATGCCATCGTGAATGGGCTTAAACCTGATGGGGTGGGGGTAATCGTCCAGGCTGAGCACCTGTGCATGATTATGCGGGGTATTAAGAAGCCGGGAAGCGCTATAATTACTTCAGCCCTGAGAGGAACCTTTCGCAGCAAAGCGGAGACCAGGGCTGAATTTTTCTCTCTGCTGCAGGGTAAGCAGCCGGGTTAATCTGAAGATGGGATTGGTCTTGGCTCCTGGAGTTCCATTTCCTGACCGCAGCAGGTAGGCGTGCCTTCACCGGCTTTAGTGCATAGTATTTCAGTGCCACACTTAGCACAGCGATATCTTTTACCTAATTGACTCGGCATTTGGATAATACTCCTATAGACTTAACCTATTTCTTTAGCTCCATGGGTTGACCACAGCAGTGGATGGTGCCATCGCCCGCCCGGGTAACAATGAACTCAGCGCCACACTTAGTACAGCGATACCTCTTGCCTATCTGATTTGCCATCTAAAAGCTGCCTTTCTACAACTTGGTTTGCTCTATAAAAACCGCTATATTATAAGCTCTGGCTTGAGCTGCTGTCAAAGTCAAATTATTCGCCCATAATCTGCACTACGATTTGCCTTGACCTTGGTCTGTTGTCGAAGTCTATCAGCACTACCTGCTGCCAGGTTCCCAGAGCTAGCCTCTTGTCGCTAAACGGAATTACTAAAGAGGCGCCCAGTAGCGAGGCTCGGACATGGGAGTATCCGTTGCCTTCACCCCAGGCGCGGTCGTGCTGGTAAGGGATGTCGGTGGGGACATTTCGCTCCCACATACTCTGGAAGTCAGAAAGCAGCCCCGATTCAAACTCAATGGTGGAAATCCCGGCGGTGGAACCGGTAACAAACAGGGTAACCGTTCCGTCGCTTATACCCGTCTCAGCCAGCTGCTTTTGTACCTCGGGCGTAATATCAACGATGTCGCCGTGCCCTTTACTTTGAAGGCTGATTTTCTTGGTGACTACCATGGTGCACCCCCCGCTGCTTTTTGATTTATATCTTCCCTCCCACTTCCTCCCCGCTCTTAATTTAGGTTTTTCTTCCCACCCTCCCACCCTCAGGGGCTTCGCTCCTCTAAGACTCTCTATATTTCGCTCCCTCTCACCCCTTAAGGGTGGTGGGCGAAGCCTCCCTTACTTCCCCTTCCTCTTAAGGGTGGTGGGTGGGAATAGATATAAAACGGGGGAGGGATTTCGTCCCTCTTAAACACCCCCGTTAGCTAGTTCCTCCCACAAAATATCGTCCAAATCAAATACCGGTCCGTCCTTGCATACCTGTTTTAGTTCGCTTTTGGTCTTTACCGTGCAGCCGTAGCAGATGCCCAGCCCACACCCCATCCGCACCTCTAAGGAAATTTGGACCGGCTTTGTTTTCTGTAGCTTTTGGGTGGCCATGGTCTGATACATTGAGGTAGGCCCGCAGACAAAGACCTGGTCTGCCCGGCTAGTAAAATCGGGCAGGAGGTCGGTTATCATGCCCTTTTTGCCCGCTGTCTCATCTTCAGTGGCGGTGATGAGGCTGACTTCGGGGGGGAGGAGGTGTTGGGGGTAAAGCTGGGGGGCGGTTGGTGCCCCCAATAGCAGGGTTACTGAATATCCTTGACTTAAGGCTTGCTGAGCCAGGAAGACTAGGGGGGCAATGCCAATGCCGCCAGCCACCAGCAGCAGGTTCTGTGAACCAGGATGAATAGTAAAGCCGTTACCTAGCGGTCCGAGCAGGTCTAGGTTATCACCAGCCTGGCACTGAGATAGCCGCTGAGTCCCCTTTCCCACCACGTTGAATAGCAAGGCAAGCCTCTTCTCGTCTAACTGGTGGATGCTGAGCGGACGGCGTAGCTGGAATTCCAATTCCTCCCCGCAACGAACCATGACAAATTGCCCCGGCTGGGCTGGGGAAGCTATCTGAGGAGGTTCCAGCCACATAAGATAGACGCCGGGCATTATTTCATTATTGGAAATAACGGTAGCTTCAGCTTGCCTCAAGTGGGTCCCTTTCTCCGATAGTCTGGCAGAGGCTGAGCGCTGTAAATATGGCTCCCGCTGAGGAGCACCTCCAAGGCAGCTTGAGCGGTATCAAGGGAAGTAAAGCAGGGGATGCGCTTCTCGGTGGCAGCACGGCGGATTTGGAAGCCGTCCCTCAGTGGGATACGACCCCCGGTAATGGTATTGACGATGCCGCTCACTGTCTTATCGTTGATAATGTCAATAACGTTGGGATGCCCTTCGCTCAGCTTCTTGCTTATCATGGTTACCGGCAGCCCTTCTCCCTCAATCATGTTGGCCGTGCCTTCAGTAGCATATAGCTTATAGCCTATCTGGGAGAACTTCTTAATCATGGGTAGTGCTTCCGGCTTATCCCTGTCGGCGATGCTGAAGAGCATAGCTCCTTGGGGCAGGAGCATTAGTCCGGCGGCTTGCAGTGCTTTGGCTAAAGCGGCATCAAAGGTATAGTCAATCCCCATTACCTCCCCGGTGGACTTCATCTCAGGTCCAAGGTAGGTATCAACGCCAGCCAGCTTTGACATGGAAAAAACCGGCGCTTTAATGCCCACCAGCTTCTGCCTTGGCCACAGTCCGGTGTGGTAACCCTGCTCTCTAAGGGTCTTACCCAGCATGACCTTGGTGGCCACATTTACCATGGGCACACCGGTAACCTTGGAGATAAACGGGATAGTGCGGCTAGCACGAGGGTTTACCTCCAATACATAAACTGATGAACCTTGAGTATCGCTACCGGGCATAATGACGAACTGGACGTTCATCAGGCCCTTGATTTTAAGTGCCAGCCCTATCTTGATAGCATAGTCAACAAGGGTTTCCACCTCGGCTTCAGTCAGGTTTATCCCGGGGTAGAGAGCCATTGAATCTCCGCTATGGACTCCGGCCCGTTCAATATGCTCCATTATTCCCGGAATGAGGATATCTTCCCCATCGCCTACGGCGTCAACCTCCACCTCTTTACCCTCTAGATACTTATCGATAAGGACAGGGTGCTTGGTATCCAGTTCCATGGCCAGTTTCATGTAACGGCTAAGCTCGCTGTCGTCATGGACTATTTCCATAGCTCTGCCGCCGAGGACATAGCTGGGGCGGATCAGCACCGGATAGCCGATAAGTTTGGCTACGCTGAGCGCTTCGTCGACAGAGGTTACGCCGGCTCCTGGCGGCTGGGGGATGCCTAACTCGCTGAGGAAGTTCTCAAAGCGGCGCCTGTCCTCAGCCAGGTCGATGGCTTCGGCACTGGAGCCGAGTAGAGGCATTCCGCTACGAAATAGGGGTTCAGCCAGGTTTATCGCCGTCTGACCGCCAAACTGGACTATTGAGGCTGGCGACTGGCTGTTGTAACCTTCGTTTTCCAGAATATCACGCAGGCTCTCCTCATCCAGGGCTTCGAAGTAGAGGCGGTCGCTGGTGTCAAAATCGGTGGATACCGTTTCCGGGTTTGAGTTTACCATAATGGCCTGGTAGCCAGATTCCTGCAATGCCCAGGCGGAATGGACACTGCAGTAGTCAAATTCAATCCCCTGGCCAATGCGGATGGGACCGCTGCCGATAACCACTGCCTTATTCACCTGGGAAGGTTCAGCCTCGTTCTCCTGCTCGTAGGTGCTATAGAAATAAGGGGTGGCGGCGTCAAACTCGGCGGCACAGGTATCCACCATCTTGTAGACAGGGCGGATATTCCATTCGTGGCGCAGCCCTCTTACCTGCTCAGGAAGTCGGTCAGCCAGAGTTCCAATCTGCTCATCGGAAAAGCCGAATCGCTTTGCCTGCCACATAAGCTCCGGGGTCAACGGCTGGGATAGAAGCTCCTTTTCCATATCCACGATGTTCTGAAGCTTGGTGGTAAACCAGAGGTCGATCTTGGTATGCTCGGAGAGCGCTTCAGGGGTTATCCCCCGCCTCAAGGCGGCCATTAGTGCCCACAATCTGAGGTCATTGGGGTGTAGAGGGTAGGAGCCAAGATTTTTCCCCAGCTCCCAGCCCGGGTCTTCCCAGAGCAGAGACCTTTTGCTGAATTCCAGGGAGCGTATCGCCTTCTGCAGGGCGGCTTCAAAGCACCGGTCAATAGCCATTACCTCGCCGGTGGCTTTCATCTGAGTGCCGATAATCCTGTCGCCGGAGGCAAACTTATCAAAGGGCCAGCGAGGAATCTTGACCACCAGATAGTCCAGCGCCGGCTCAAAGGAAGCCATGGTCTTGCCGGTTACTTGGTTGGGGATTTCATCCAGCCTCTTGCCCACGGCTATCTTGGCCGCCACACGGGCAATGGGATAGCCGGTCGCCTTGCTGGCTAAAGCCGAACTGCGGCTGACGCGGGGGTTGACCTCAATTACATAGTAGTTTTGGCTATAGGGGTCAAGGGCAAACTGTATGTTGCAGCCGCCTTCAACGCCCAGGGCTCGGATAATCTTGAGGCTGGCCGTGCGCAGCATCTGATACTCTTTGTTGGTCAGGGTCTGGCTGGGAGCGACGACAATGCTATCGCCGGTGTGCACGCCCATGGGGTCGATGTTTTCCATGTTGCACACGGTGATGCAGTTATCGGCGGCGTCTCGCATTACCTCATACTCTATCTCTTTCCACCCCACCACCGATTTCTCCACCAGCACCTGATTAATAGGGCTGGCGGCTAGCCCAACGGTTGCCGCCCTGTCCAGTTCCTCCCAGGTATATGCCATGCCACCCCCCGTCCCGCCCAGGGTGTAGGCGGGGCGGATTACCACCGGCAGACCTATCTTCTTGGCTACCTTCCTGGCTTCTTCCAGGGTGTTAACGGTGGCGCTCTGGGGGGTCGGCTCGCTAATCTCAGACATTAGCTGCTTGAATAGCTCCCGGTCTTCGGCGTTTCTTATCGTCTGTATAGGTGTGCCCAGAGACTTTACGTTAAATTTATCCAGAATGCCGGCGTCAGCCAGGTCTACGGCCAGGTTAAGTCCGGTCTGACCGCCGAGGGTGGGCAGCAGTCCATCGGGGCGCTCCCGCTCGATGATGCGACCGACCATCTCCACGGTGAGCGGCTCAATATAGATGATATCGGCGATGCCTTCATCGGTCATAATAGTTGCCGGGTTGGAATTGACCAGCACCGAGGTTACGCCTTCTTCCCGCATTGCCTTGCACGCCTGAGTACCGGCGTAGTCAAACTCCGCTGCCTGCCCGATTATGATTGGGCCCGAGCCGATAATTAAGACTTTAGATGGTTT
>JAUWZG010000071.1 GCA_030615425.1 Dehalococcoidia bacterium | reverse complement strand
TAAAATTGGAAACTCCTGAGAAGACCTTCGTCATCTCGTCCCGAATGCCGGAAAACCTTTGCTCGGCTATTAAATCATTAAAGGGTTAAACAGAGGCGGCGCCTCTATTACATAAAAGGGATAGGGTTTTTAAAAACATGCCAACAAAGCGGGATTACTATGAAGTCCTCGGCATAGACAGAGCTGCCACTGATGAGGAAATAAGGAAGGCATTTCGTAAGCTAGCCTTTAAGTATCACCCTGACCACAATCATGCTGATAAGGCGGGGGAGAGATTCAAAGAGGTAAACGAAGCCTATGAGGTGCTCTCCGACCCGGATAAGCGTGCTGCCTATGACCGCTTTGGGCACGGCGGTGCCGAGGGATTGTTCGGGCGAGGCTTTGAGGGCTTCGACTTTGGCGGCTTTGGGGATATCTTTGACGCTTTCTTCGGCGGGACAGCCACTGCTACCCGCCGAGCACCACGGCGTGGCGCCGACCTCAGCTACGCAATTGCCATCACCTTTGAGGAAGCAGCCCTGGGCTGTGAAAAAGAGGTAACCATATCGCGCACCGAGAACTGCTCATTGTGCCAGGGTGTTGGCTGCAAGCCAGGTAGCCAGCCCGTCCGATGTCCCAACTGTAAGGGCACTGGACAGGTGCGACGGGTCCACCAGAGCCTCTTCGGTCGTTTCGCCCACACCGCCACCTGCGATCAGTGCCACGGTGCAGGCAGAATTATTACCGAGCCCTGCCCCCGCTGCCGGGGCACAGGTAAAGAGAAGCACAAGCGTAATATTTCGGTTAAAATCCCGGCTGGGGTGGAGAATAGCTCTCAAATACGCCTCAGAGGCGAGGGAGAGGCGGGGACGAGGGGTGGCTCACCAGGCAATCTTTATATCATCCTATCAGTCAAAGAGCATGAATTATTCACCCGATATAATGACGACCTCCTCTACGAGCTGCCAATCAACTTTGCTCAAGCGGCTCTGGGCACTGAGGTAGAGGTACCTACCCTGGACGGCAAAACCAAGCTCAAGATCCCGGCTGGCAGTCAAACGGGGCAAGTCTTCAGGCTTAAAGGGCGGGGAATTGCCCATTTGCATAGAGGTGGGCACGGCGACCAGCTGGTTACGTTATTTGTGGCTACCCCTGATAAACTGACTGAAAAACAGCGCCAGCTGCTCCGGGAGCTGGGCGAGAGCCTAGGTCCAGCCAATACGCCAAATCCAAAAAAATGGAGGGGATTTTCTAAAGCAGGTCTTTAAAAATCCTGATTCTTGAGTAATCAGACAGCCTCAGCGCCTAAACAGGGAGAACAATTGCCACCTTCGACCCACCAGCTCATGCCTGGCTTCAGCCTCCATCAGCTCCAAAGCTGCTTGACGAGGGTCAAGCCCCTGGTAAAGTACCCGATAAATCTTCTCAGTAATGGGCATCTCCAGTTCAAACTGACGGGCTAGATTATGGGCAACAACGGTGGTGCCTACCCCCTCAGCCACATTATCCATTGATTTGAGTATCTCCACTAGCGAGCGCCCCTTAGTTAGCTCCACCCCCACATAGTGATTACGACTTAACGGGCTAGAGCAGGTAGCAATCAGGTCGCCCAAACCGGTTAACCCAGAAAAGGTGAGTGGATTTGCCCCCAGGGCAACTCCCAGAGCCGTTATCTCGGTTAAGCCCCGGGTAATTAACGCCGCCTTAGTATTATCGCCATAGCCCAGCCCGTCAGCTATACCAGCGCCCAGGGCGATGATATTCTTCAAGGCTCCCCCCAGCTCCACCCCGATGACATCGGTATTGGTATATAGACAGAGGCTGGGGGTATTTAACAGCTTCTGAGCCTTTCTGGCTACAACCTCATTCCAGGCAGCCACCACTGCCACCGCAGATAGGTCGTGGAGAATCTCCGCTGCCAAATTAGGGCCGGAATGAACACAAATATTAGGCCAAAAACCAGGGCTTATCTCATCGGCAATGACCTGGGACATCCGCTTGTTACTATCAATCTCCAGGCCCTTGGCGGCACTCACTATCAACATTGAACCGTCAAGGTAGGCAGCCACTGATTTTATATTCTGCCGCATACTCTGGGAGGGCACAGCCAGGATTACTGCCTTGGCACCGGCTAAGGCTTCACTTAATGAGGTGGTAATTGATAGCTGAGGAGGCAAGATAATACCAGAAAGCGCATCGGAGTGATATCGGGCATTCCTTAGTTCAGTGGCCTCTTTCTCTGTCCGTGCCCACAGCCTGACATCCACCCCATTACGTGCTAGTACCACCCCCAGGGTTACCCCCCAGGTAGTGGTGCCAATAATGGCAACCCTGGACATACCTTACCCTGTCCCCCCTGTGTGGTCGGAGGAAGGCGAAACACTCTCCTCAGCCTTCTCACCGAGCTTGCGCTCTTTACCCGCTATCAAGCGACGGATGTTATCCCGGTGCATAACAAAGATTAATATTGCCCCCACCAGAGCATAAAACAGGTACTCTATGGGGAAGCCGTTTAAAATGGTAAGCGGGACCAATATGGCATAACTACCTACTGCCCCGGCAATGGAGCCCAACGAGACATATTTGGTTAAGCCAGCGCCAATAATTATAATCTCGCCACCAAATAACGCTGCTACTGGGCACAAAGCTACTAGCCCGCCGAAGAAGGGGGCAACGCCTCTACCCCCCCGAAATTTAAGAAATACCGGCCAGATATGTCCAACTACTGCACCCAGAGCCGCCAGAACTTGGGCAACCAGCGCGCCTAAACCAAAGCCGCCCACCACCAGGTAGCCTTGGCCCACTATCAACCCGGCAAATACCACCGCCAGCACTCCCTTTGACACATCCAAGACAGCCACAATAAGGGCCCACTTGCGGCCAGCGGTTCGGAGCACATTAGTTGCCCCTGTCCTGCCACTTCCATGCCGTCTAACATCCACCTTAGCCTGCCGCCGGCTCAAAAGGTAACCAAAGGGAATAGAGCCCAAAAGGTAACCCAGTATCACTACACCGACAAACTTGAAAATATCCAGCAGCTCGACTGTCATGGCTCACCTCTGGTCTTAAAGACTAAACGAAACGGAGTGCCAGCGAAGCCGAATGACTGGCGCAACTTGTTCTCCAGGTAGTGCTGGTAGGAAAAATGTATTAACTTAGCATCGTTGACAAAAAAGACGAAGGTTGGTGGGTTAACCTCGGCCTGGGTAGCATACAAAATCTTTAGCTGCTTGCTACCCTTCCGCGGCAGAGTATGAGCCGCTACCGCCTGCTGAATCACACTATTAACCTCAGTGGTCGGTAGCCTTTTGAGCCTCTCCTGATATACCTGAAACGCCTGAGGCATCACCCTATCCGCCCCTTCTCCAAACTTAGCCGAAGTATAAAGCACCGGCGCATAGGACATAAACTTAAGCCGGCTCCTGATATACTTATTACATTCAACCATATTCTTATTTACCGCCAGGTCCCACTTATTGACTACCAGTACAATCCCCTTAGCCGCCTGCTGAATATAACCGGCAATATGCTCATCCTGAGAGGTAAGCAGCTCAGTGGTGTCTAGAACCAGCAGGACGACATCAGCCTCATCAATAGCCCGCAGGGCACGGATTACGCTATACCGTTCTACTCCCTTCCCCCACCGGCCCCGCCGCCTGATTCCGGCGGTATCAATAAGTATCACATTTTGACCACCAAAGTCAAGTAGCGTATTTATGGCATCGTGGGTAGTGCCGGGAACTTCATCAACAATCGCCCGCTCCTCACCCAAAAGGGCATTCAGTAGTGTTGATTTACCCACGTTAGGCCTTCCGACAATGGCCAGCTTCATAATTTCCGCCTCAGTGTCAACAACTGAAGGGACCGGCAGCAGGGAGATAACCTTATCCAGTAGCTCAGCAGTGCCCCGCCCATGATAGGCTGAAATAGCCAATGGCTCACCAAGCCCCAACTGATAAAATTCCACCGCCTCACTCTCAAGCCTGGCATTATCCGCCTTATTAGCCACTAATACTATGGGCTTGCTTGAACCACGAAGCATCTGGGCAATCTCCAGGTCAGAGGGCACCACCCCACCCCCGGTGTCAACCAAGAAAATAATAACATCAGCCTCGGCGATAGCCACTTCTACCTGCCCCTTGACTCCCCGAGCGATAGAAGAGCGGGGTCTAATCTCCAGACCACCGGTATCAACCAGGGTAAAGCTAGCCCCCTGCCAGGAAACATCAGCAAATATGCGGTCGCGGGTTGTGCCGGGCATATTGCCAACAATAGCTATCCGCTTGCCCGCCAAGCGATTTAACAGGGTGGATTTACCCACATTCTGTCGGCCAACAATAGCCACAATAGGTTTGCTCACCGCCACCTCCAGAAGCCGGTTATAAGATATGTCCCCTTTCGTGGGGCGGCGGAGAAGGCTCGGTTTCTTCTCCCTCCTGCTGGGTAGCCTGCCTCCCCGGTAACTCTTTAGCGAACTTGACGCTGGGAGGCTCAATCTCGGTTCTGGCCACCCTCCTCAGCTCGGCGATATTATCCCTGAAATTCTGAACAAAGGAATTGTATTCCATCACCAGCCTATTATACTGGTCTATAGTTTCCTGTGGAATTTCAACACTCTGCGCCACCTCGTAAAACTGCTCCATAAATTCATAATAATGATTGGTTATCATCCACAGCTCACTTTGATAGGTGCGCAAATAAATACCAAATCTCCTAGTTCTGATATCGCTCTCCACCCTGCCT
>JAUWZG010000072.1 GCA_030615425.1 Dehalococcoidia bacterium | reverse complement strand
TCAAGGGGGTAACCATGCTGAGTAGTGTGTGTAGCTGCATTACCTCAGGGACATGGGACTGGACAAAAAGGATGCTTTTCTGAGGGTCAAGCCCAGCCGCCAGCCAGTCAAGCATCATCTCATATATATCTGTTTGCAAGCTACTGGTATCTTCCAATGTGGTGAGAGCGTGGACATCAACGCTGCAATAGATGCAATCATACTCGTCCTGAAGGCTCACCCAATTTTGCAGGGCTCCCAGATAATTTCCCAGGTGCTGCCTGCCGGTGGGACGAGCTCCAGAGAAAATACGACGCTTCATTTAAGCCTCCTCAAAGGCAAAGTGTAGCACAAAAGAAGAGACGCCGACAAGGTAATAATGGCTTATCTACCCTATCCCCTTTAAGCACCCAGAAAAATCTTCGATTTTCCTTAGAACCCGCTTTGTCCCCTTCCCTTCAAAGGGGAAGGGGAATTAATTATAAAAAAGGGGCTAACGCCCCTCTTAGACACCCCCTATGTCATTGCGAGCGAAGGCGTGGCAATCTCTCACAATTGTCTGGAGATTGCTTCGTCGCTGAGGCTCCTCGCAAAGACAATAGGAAGGGCTCACCGCAATGACACAAAAAACTGTTAAGGCTTGACCCGAACTTAAAGCCGAACATACATCACACTTTGAAGTGTCACCTATCTAAGTGAACGAAAGCAGTAAAGTTGACTCTCAAGATGGCGGGCTTATAATAACAGAAGTAATTTAGGGGGTAAAAAATGATTAGAGGCCTGGGGAATAAAAAGCCAAAGATAGCCGAGTCAGCCTTTGTCAGTGAAGCAGCCTATGTTATTGGTAATGTAGAAATTGGGGAGAACTCAAGCGTGTGGCCGGGGGCAGTAATCAGGGGAGACTTTGGCAATATAAGAATTGGCAACAATACCGCTATAGAAGATAACTGCGTTATTCATTCAGGGACGCCTTCCGCTCACATTGGGGATGTCACTATTGGAGATGAAGTGCAAATTGGGCATGGCGCTGTTATTAATTGCCGCAGAATCGGAAACAATGTTCTCATCGGCATGAATTCCACAATACTGCACGACGCTGAAATCGGGGATTCCTGCATAATTGGGGCTGGCTGTTTAGTTAGCCAGGGGATGCAAATACCGGATAAGTCGTTTGTTGTTGGTGTTCCCGGAAAAATCAAGGGGAAGATATCAGCCGAGCAATTATGGTGGGTAGAGAAAGCACCGCAAATCTATGCTGAGTTAGTCAAGCAATATAAGGAGCAAGGGCTTTAGCTACTGAAGGCTTTACATTCTCTCCGGGGCAGTCATCCCCATAAGGTGGAGAGTTCTAGCCAGAACAATCTTGGCGGCTTCCACCAGTTTGAGCCGAGCCTTGGTCAATGCCTCGTTCTGAGAAACGACGCGGCACTGCTTATAAAAGCTATGAAACACGGTAGCCAAATCCTGGGCATAATAGGCGAGGTGGTGAGGTTCCAGGGTGTGGGCTACCACCTCAACCATCTCGGGTAAAAGCAGCATCTTCCGGATTAAAGTCAACTCAGGCTCGGTGGTCAGCAAAGAAACATCCCCATCAGCATAATCAATCCCCCTCTGCTGAGCCAGGCGAAGGATGCTGGCAATACGAGCATGAGCGTACTGAACATAGTAGACAGGGTTATCGGCTGACTGTTTCTTGGCTAATTCCAAATCAAAGTCCATTTGACTATCGGCGGAGCGAGAGGCAAAGAAGAAGCGGCAGGCATCAGCTCCCACCTCATCTACCACCTCACGCAGGGTAATAATATCACCGCTGCGCTTGGAAATCCTGACCAACTCATCACCGCGACGCAGGGTAACCATCTGAGAGATTATCACCTCCAGCCTCTCAGGGGCGATGCCCAGGGCAGCCACCACCGCCTTCATGCGAGATATATGCCCCTGATGGTCAGCCCCCCAGATATTGAGCACCTTATCAAACTTGCGCTCTAAGAACTTGTTATAGTGATAAGCAATATCTGAGGCAAAATAGGTGGGAGAACCGTCGCTACGCACCACTACATTGTCCTTATCCTCACCCAGGGCAGTAGATACAAACCAGGTGGCGCCTTCCTTCTCCCCGATATAGCCGCCGTCACGCAGCAGCGACATTGCCCTATCATATTGCCCGTTATCAAACAAGCTCTGCTCACTGAACCAGACATCAAAGCTCACCCCTAATAACTCCAGGTCACTCTTGATTAGCTCTATGAGCTTAAGCAAGCCTATATGCCCCAGTTGAGATAGTGCCTCTTTGGGCGCAAGGGAGAGAAACCGGTCTCCCTGCTCGGCGATAATCTCCTCAGCCAAGTCAATCATATAGCTGCCAAGGTAACCATCAGATGGCATCTCAGCATCAACGTTCAAACACTGCTGATATCGGGCATAGAGGGAGCGATAAAAGGCGTCTATCTGGCTGCCAGCATCATTAACATAATACTCCTTCTCCACCCTATAGCCAGCAGCGGCAAGAACATCAGCCAAGGTGCTACCCAGGATAGCACCACGACCATGCCCCACATGGAGGGGCCCGGTGGGATTGACGCTAACAAACTCCAATTGCACTCGGCTGCCCTGCCCCAGGTCAATATTGCCATAGGAATCACCAGCGACCAGGATTGAATCTACCTGGCTGGTCAACCAATCACTGTTGAGGGTGAAATTGATGAACCCCGGTGGCGCCACAGCAATAGCATCAATCTCGGGGTTGGGGGGTATAAGCCCTACTATGTCTTGAGCAATGGTTAATGGGCTGACGCCGGTCGCCCGGGCTAATTTCAGGGGAAAACTTGAGGCATAATCGCCATATTCCGGGTTCTGAGGGTGCTCTACGGTAATCTCAGGCAAGGCGACTGAAGGTAGCTTACCCGACTCCTGTGCCTGGCTTGCTGCCTGTGTTAGTAGCTCAATAATCCTTTGCTTAATCATCTATGCCCAAATTATAGCACAAAGCTAACTGTGAAGGAAAACCTTTGGCGCTTTCCATTGAACCTCACCTCGCCAGAGGCGACTCTGTCGACCCCTTTATCCCCCTCTCCTTCAAAGGAGAGGGGGGAGGGAATTAAAAAGAGGGGCTTCGCCCCTCTTAAACTCCTCGTATCAGGGTAAAACCGAACTTTTGTGGAGGTATGGTTCTTTGTAACTGTAGCCCGCAAGCAGTTACGCCCATCTAGCCAAGTGCTATTTTTGCAACGATGCCTCCTATAACCGAAGCAATCACATTGGGTATCCAGCTTTGCTTAAGGGAATCCAAAATTACATTAATGCGTTTCTTGTCAGGGCTTGCCAAGCGTAGCTCAGAGGCTAGATTATTTAGGGTTTGCACCAATGCTGACATTTCTTGTCGAATTGCGGCATTAGCAGCTTTCTGGCCTATTTCTATATTTGCCCCGCTTATGGTTGATTGATAGCCAATTGTTGTTGAACCAGGTCCACCGCCGCGGGCTTGAACAGAAAGTCCAGTCCCTCCGCCGATTGCGGTTGCTTGTGTCCCTATAACGTTGATTTCAAAATGGAATTGACTCGGGTTCTCTCGAATTGACCTTGCCATCGCATCAATTATTTCAGCAGCATCAGAAGCTTTCATTTCTCCCTCCTCGTCATATAATTCGAACTACAGGTTACCTAGCTCCACTCCCCACCCTTCTGCCACACCTGGGCTAGTTCCTTGGCCAGGAGGTGATGCTCGGGCATCTCCAGATTCGGGTCTGTTTCAAAGAGCCTTATTGCCTCACTGCGAGCCAGCTCCAGCAGCGCTACATCGGAGAGCTTAGCCATACGGAGGTCAGGTAAGCCGCTCTGCCGGGTGCCAAAGAACTCCCCCGGACCCCGCAGCCTTAAGTCTTCCTCAGCCAGTTGAAAGCCGTCCTGAATCTTCTCAATTAAATCCAGGCGCTCCCTACCTATCTCTGAAGGATTCTCGGCTAACAGCATGCAGTAACTCTGCTCCTGCCCTCTTCCTACCCGACCACGAAACTGGTGCAGTTGTGATAGACCAAAGCGGTCGGCGCTCTCCACCAGCATCACAGTAGCATTGGGCACATCTATGCCAACCTCTACTACCGGGGTTGACACCAGGACATCCAGCTCGCCAGAGCGAAAGCGATGCATTACCTCATCCTTTTCCACCGCCGACATCCGCCCGTGAATCAAGCCCAGCTTCAGGTCAGAAAAGACCTCCCGGGATAGCCGCTGATATTCCGCCACCGCCGCCTTTGCCTCAATCGCCTCTGATTCCTCAACCAGGGGACAGATAATAAATGCTTGACGACCTTCAGCCGTCTGACGACGGAGAAAGGCATATGCGCTATCCCTCTGGGCTGGTTTAAGCCATTTGGTCTTTATCACCTGTCTGCCTGGAGGAAGCTGGTCTATGACCGATAGGTCAAGGTCGCCATACAGAGTTAAGGCTAAGGTTCGGGGGATTGGCGTAGCCGTCATTACCAGCACATGGGGGTTAAACCCCTTCTGCCGTAATGCAGAACGCTGGGCGACCCCGAATCGGTGCTGCTCATCGACAACAGCTAAACTCAATCGGTGGAAC
>JAUWZG010000018.1 GCA_030615425.1 Dehalococcoidia bacterium | reverse complement strand
TACCCCTGACGATATTGACCATCTGGGGAATCGGCGAGTGTGCACTGTTGGTGAGCTGATTCAAAACCAGTTTCGCATCGGTTTATTGCGCTTGCAGCGGGTAGTTAGGGAGCGTATGAGCATTATCAGCACCGAGGCAGTCACTCCCAGCGCTCTAGTCAACATTCGCCCCATAGTGGCGGCTATCAGAGAGTTCTTCGGTAGCTCACAGCTATCACAATTTATGGATCAAACCAATCCATTGGCTGAACTAACCCATAAGCGCCGCTTGTCGGCAATGGGACCAGGAGGTCTATCTCGTGAGCGAGCTGGGTTTGAGGTCCGCGATGTCCACTTCTCCCACTACGGTAGAATCTGCCCCATTGAGACACCAGAGGGACCTAACATTGGTCTTATTGGCTCTCTAGCTACCTATGGACAGATTAACCAATACGGCTTCATTGAGACACCATACCGCAAGGTTATTACTGAGGTGGCCAATACCTCTGACGAGCTGGAGGGCAGGACAACCCAGAAGGCAGTAGTTGACGATGCGGGCAAAACCATAGTAAAAGCCAAGGCTACCATTACCCCCAAGCTTGCCACCAAGCTATCTCAGCTACCGCCCAGAAGGATAAAGGTGGCGCCCTTTGTCTCTGATGAGGTCATCTATATGACAGCAGATAAAGAGGATGAATATATTATTGCCCAGGCTAATGCCCGCCTCGACAAGAAGAACCAATTTGTGGAAGAAAGGGTTGAGGCCAGATTGGGCGACCGCTATCTACTGGAAGCGCGTGAGAGGATAGAATTCATTGACGTATCACCCAAGCAGATAGTTAGTGTTGCCACAGCACTGATACCCTTCCTTGAGCATAATGATGCCAATCGTGCCCTGATGGGTTCTAATATGCAACGGCAAGCAGTCCCCCTGCTCCGCCCTGAGGCACCGGTGGTGGCTACTGGCATGGAAATAGAAGTCGCCAAGCACAGCGGGCAGGTCATCTTCGCCCAAAATGCCGGGGTAGTCACCTCGGTTACCAGCTCACAGATTGTGGTCACCAGGGATAACGGCGATAAGGACGTATACCCACTGCTGAAATTTGTGCGCACCAATCAGGGGACGTGCATCAGCCAGCAGCCTATAGTAAGCAAGGGCAACCGGGTGGAGGCGGGGCAGGTTCTAGCCGATAGCTCATCTACCGAATATGGGGAGCTGGCTCTGGGACAGAATGTGACCTGTGCCTTTATGAGCTGGGAAGGCTATAACTTTGAGGATGCTATTATCATTAGTAACCGCCTGGTGGAGCAGGATAAGTTCGCCTCCATTCACATTGAAAAACACGAGGTAGAAGCCAGGGATACCAAGCTGGGACCGGAAGAGATTACCCGGGATATACCCAATGTCGGTGAGGAAAGCCTACGCGAGCTTGATGAGACCGGCATTGTTCGGATTGGTGCCAAGGTGGGCCCTGACGATATATTAGTGGGCAAGATTACCCCCAAGGGGGAGACCGAGCTATCTGCCGAGGAGAAACTGCTTAGGGCTATCTTCGGTGAGAAAGCCCGAGAGGTGAAGGACACCTCCCTACGCGTGCCTCATGGTGAGTGGGGCAAGGTGATTAATGTGAGGGTCTTCTCTCGTGACCAAGGTGATGACCTGCCGGCCGGGGTTAACCAATGGGTGCAGGTCTGGATTGCCCAGAAGCGAAGAGTTTCGGTAGGGGATAAGCTAGCCGGCCGTCACGGCAATAAGGGGGTCATCTCCCTGATAGCGCCGGCTGAGGATATGCCCTTCCTCCCCGATGGCACACCAGTAGATATTATCATCAACCCCATAGGTGTCCCATCACGGATGAATCTGGGTCAAGTTCTGGAAACCCACCTAGGATGGGCTGCCCAGATGCTGGGGTTCAAAGTGCTCACCCCGGTTTTTGACGGTGCCAGCGATGCTGCCATTGAGGATGCTCTAGCCAGAGCCTGGATAGCCCAGAGAAGTGGCGCCGTTGACCTTAGCCCCAGTAACGAGCATCCCACCCTGCAATTGGAGCAGGCTAAGGAGTGGCTTGAAAGCCAGGGCTATGATGGGAATAGGGTGTTCAGTGATGACAGCCCGGGAGAGGCGAAGGATGTTTGCCTGCGCTTGTGGCTTGAAGACCTGGGCATAGCCAGCCGAGACCTTGACCAACAGCAACTAGAGCAAGCCGTGGAGAGGGTAAAAACGGAACGGAACCTCCCCCCACCCATCATAGGCAAGGTTGTGCTCCGCGACGGACGAACTGCCCTGCCCTTTGACCAGCCGGTAACGGTGGGGAACATCTATATGATGAAGCTAATCCACCTGGTTGAGGATAAGGTGCACGCCCGCTCCACCGGACCCTACTCCCTGATTACTCAGCAGCCCCTAGGCGGTAAGGCTCAATTCGGCGGTCAGCGCTTTGGTGAGATGGAGGTATGGGCACTGGAAGCCTACGGCGCTGCCCATAACCTTCAGGAAATCCTGACCATTAAGTCAGACGATGTGACCGGCAGGGCCAAAACCTATGAGGCTATAGTTAAGAATGAGGATATTCTCCAACCCGGGGTGCCGGAATCATTCAAGGTTCTGGTTAAGGAACTGCAGAGCCTGGGGCTGGCTATTGAGGTAATTAACGAAGAAGAAAGGGCAACCGCCGAGGAGGCTAAAGAAGCCCCTAAACTAGAGGCAGAGCTTGAAGCTGCCGAGGAAACGGCTGAAACCGCTAAACTAGAGGCAGAGCCTGAAGCTGCCGAGGAAACGGCTGAAACCCCTAAACTAGAGGCAGAGCCTGAGGCTGCCGAGGAAACGGCTGAAACTCCCAAACTAGAGGCGGAACCTGAGGCTGCCGAGGAAACTACTAAAACTCCCAAACTAGAGGCGGAACCTGAGGCTGCCGAGGAAACGGCTGAAACCCCTAAACTAGAGGCGGAACCTGAGGCTGCCAAGAGTCAAACTAAGCAAGAGGTAGAAGAGGAAAATGCTTGAAGTTAACGATTTTGATGCTATTCGCATCTCACTGGCTTCACCGGAGCAGATTAGGAGCTGGTCCTACGGCGAGGTAACCAAGCCAGAGACGGTTAACTACCGCACCCTGAAGCCAGAAAGAGATGGGCTTTTCTGTGAGAGAATCTTTGGTCCCACCAAGGACTTTGAATGCTATTGTGGTAAGTATAAAAGGATACGCTACAAGGGGGTTATCTGCGATAAGTGTGGTGTCGAGGTAGCCCGAGCTAAGGTGAGAAGAGAGCGCATGGGGCATATTGAACTGGCCTGCCCAGTGAGTCATATATGGTTTGCCAAGGGGATACCCAGCCGATTGGGATTACTACTTGACCTATCACCGCGGAGCCTGGAGCGTGTCCTCTACTTCTCTCATTACATCATCACCTCCATAGACGAGGAGGCACGCCAGGAAGCAATCAAGCAACTGACGGAGAACTGCTTACAGCAAATAGATGAGCGCCAAAGTGCCCTGGAGACTAAAGTTACCGAGAAGAAGCAGGAGGAAGCAAAAGTAGAGGAGATAAACCAGATGCGGCAAAGCTTCTCCGAGGAAAAAACGCAGCTTGAGGAGAAGCTCTCTACCGATGTGGATCAGCTAAAGGACCTGCGCAAATGTGCCCTGCTCACCGAGAGTCAATATCATGAGCTGAAACAAAAATACGGTCAGGTTTTCAGCGCCGAGATGGGAGCTGAGGCTATTCTGCAGCTACTCAAGGACGTCAACCTCAATGAGATGCGCAATGAGCTGCTGCAGGAAACCCGCTCCGCTTCGGGGCAACGCCGCCGAAAGGCAGCCAAGCAATTGCAGGTGGTGGAGGCTTTCCGCCGCAGTGGCAATAAGCCGGAGTGGATGGTTCTAACCGTGCTCCCCGTCCTGCCCCCCGACTTGCGACCTATGGTTCAGCTGGACGGAGGCAGATTCGCCACCAGCGACCTTAATGACCTCTATCGGCGAGTCATCAACCGCAATAATCGGCTGCGTCACCTGCTGGAAATAGAGGCGCCAGGGGTTATCATCCGCAACGAGAAAAGAATGCTCCAGGAAGCGGTCGATTCCCTTATTGATAATGGAAGGAGAGGACGAGCTATCTCGGTTAGCGGTAATCATAAACTGAAGTCACTCTCAGACATGCTGCGGGGCAAACAGGGGCGCTTTCGCCAGAATCTACTGGGCAAGCGGGTTGACTATAGCGGACGCTCGGTTATTGTTGTTGGTCCCGAGCTCAAGCTTCACCAATGTGGGCTACCAAGGCGAATGGCAGTGGAGCTATTTAAGCCCTTTATTATGCGCCGCCTGATGGAGCAGGGGCTTACCCACAACATCAAGAGTGCCCGCCGCCTGGTGGAGAGAAACAAGCCCGAGGTATATGACATACTTGAGGAGGTGGTCAAGGAGCAGCCGGTGCTGCTCAACCGGGCTCCCACCCTGCACCGACTTAGCATCCAAGCCTTTGAGCCAGTGCTCATTGATGGTAGTGCCATTCAGATACATCCCCTGGTATGTGCCGCTTTCAATGCTGATTTTGATGGTGACCAGATGGCAGTTCATGTTCCCCTTTCTAAAGCGGCGGTTAAGGGAGCCAGGGAAATCATGCTCAGCACCCACAATATGCTGCTGCCAAGCTCTGGTGAGCCAATAATAACACCAACCCTAGACATGGTCCTTGGCTGTTATTACCTGACTACTATCATACCCGGAGCCAAGGGTGAGGGCACACTCTTCGGTAGTTTTGAAGAGGCAAAGCTCACCTATGAACTGGGACATATTGACCTCAGAGCCGAGATTGAGGTCAGAAAGCAACAAGAAAACGGGCAGAAGATTAAAACCAGCGTGGGGCGTATCATCTTTAACGATGTTTTGCCCCCCGAGTTAGGCTTCTACAATAAAGCAATTGATAAGTCAAGCCTAAAGCAAATAGTAACCGTTTGCTATAAGCTGCTAAGCAACGAGGATACCGCCGAAGTGGTGGACAGCATCAAACAGCTGGGCTTCCACTATGCCACTAAATCGGGAACTACCATTGCTATGAGCGATATTCAAGTTCCTCAGAGTAAGCCCAAGCTACTAGAAGAGGCTGGAGAGAGGGTTGCCATTATTGAAAACCAGTATAATCGCGGGCTAATCACCGAGGACGAAAAGTATAACAACACCATAGGGGTATGGATGGAAACTACTGACAAGATTACTGATATCATCTCCCAAACTCTTGACCGCTATGGTGGCATTTACATGATGGCAACATCAGGGGCAAAGGGGAATATTTCCCAGATCAGACAGATGGCAGGGATGCGGGGGTTGATGACTGACCCCTCGGGTAAAATAATCGACTTCCCTATCAAGTCAGGGCTCCGTGAGGGCTTGAGCGTTCTGGAATACTTCATCTCTACCCATGGTGCCAGAAAGGGATTGGCTGATACCGCCCTAAGAACTTCGGATAGCGGCTATCTCACCCGACGCCTCATTGATGTTGCCCAGGATGTTATCACTCGCGAAGAGGACTGCGGCACAACCGATGGCATATGGATATCTAAACCACAAGAAGGGGAACTACTACCACCACTTGCTGAGCGAATAATCGGTCGGTTGGCAGCCAGTAAAATAGTTAAACCCAAAACTAGGAAAACCATTGTTGCCCGCAATGAGGAGATTGACGAGCAGAAGGCAGATGAAATTATTGCTGCCGGGTTAACCAAGGTTCATGTCCGGTCTCCCCTTAGCTGCCGCTCCAGGCACGGTGCTTGCCAGCAGTGCTACGGGCGGGACCTTGCCCGGGGGCGTCTGGTTGACCTCAACACGGCGGTAGGCATAATTGCCGCCCAGAGCATCGGTGAGCCAGGTACCCAGCTCACTCTACGTACCTTCCACACTGGCGGCGTGGTTGGACTTGATATCACCAGCGGTCTGCCCAGAGTGGAAGAGCTCTTTGAGGCCAGACCACCCAAGGGTCAGGCCATTATCTCAGAAATAGACGGGGTGGCTGAGGTGGTTGAGGATGAGGAGGGGAAGGTGATAAAGGTCGCTAGCTCCGAGGTCTACCATGATGAGTATCCGCTGCCGCCCCGGTGGCAGGTCATGGTCAAGAATGGCCAATGGGTGGATATAGGCGCCGAGTTAGCCAGCCCACCACCTAAGGCTAAAGCTTCATCAAAAAAGTCAAAAGCCATAACTACCGAAACTAAACCTATCCTGGCACGTGTCGCCGGGGAGGTAACCATTAAAGATGACCAGCTAGTTATCAAATACCTAGAAGAGCAGCAGCAGGAGTATGATGTCCCGGCTAGCGCCCATATTCGGGTTCAAAGTGGAGACCAGATAAAGGCGGGGCAGCAACTTACCGAGGGTTCTATCAACCCGCAGGATATCCTGCATATCTTGGGCAAGGAGGCAGCCCAGCAATACATGGTGGATGAGGTGCAGAAGGTATACCGCTCCCAGGGAGTGAATATCAACGATAAACACATTGAAGTTATCGTCCACCGCATGCTGTCCAAGGTCCGCATTGACTTTTCAGGCGACACCGAGCTGGTGCCCGGCGAGCTGATAGACATCTTCCGCTATGAGGATATCAACGCCAAGGTACTGGCTGAAGGGGGTGAGCCAGCCACCGCCCACTCGGTACTCATGGGTATAACCCGAGCCTCGCTGAATACTGATAGCTGGTTAGCCGCCGCTTCCTTCCAGGAGACCACCAGGGTACTCACCGAGGCTGCGATCAAGGGCGAGATTGACCGGCTGGTCGGGCTTAAGGAAAATGTAATCATCGGTAAGCTGATTCCAGCCTACTACCCGGTCTCCGAGGAACCACCAAGCCTGGAAGCCGGGGAAGAAGCGCCAACTCTGGCAGCCGAAGAGACTCCCAGTCTGGTAGCCGAGGAGACGCCAAGTTTGACCGCCGCTGAAGAGAATAAAGAGGAAAAAGAGACAACCAGCTAAGTATGGCGCCACAGCTGATTTGATTTAGCAACCTGAGCCGCCCAAACCAGACGGGCGGCTCTCCATTTTATCCCGCCTCAGATATGCTATAATAGGGTGACCAGCAAGGGGGGAGTGAAATAGAGCGCATTATTTCAGGTAAGCCCGGAGCCGAGGATGCAACCCTTGACACTAGCCTCCGACCCCGACGCTTTGACGACTTTATCGGGCAGGACAAGATTAAGGAAAACCTGAAGATAGCTATCACTGCAGCTAAAGGCAGGGACGAGGCGCTGGACCACGTTCTGCTTTACGGTCCCCCCGGCCTGGGGAAAACCACCCTGGCTTATATCATTGCCGCTGAGATGGGGGTTAACATCAGGATTACCTCAGGTCCAGCGGTGGAGCGCACCGGAGACCTGGCAGCTATCCTAACAAATTTGCGCAACCTCGATATACTGTTTATTGATGAAATCCACCGCTTAAGTAGGGCAGTAGAAGAGGTGCTATACCCGGCTATGGAGGACTTCGCTCTGGATATCATTATCGGCAAGGGCCCCGGTGCCCGCAGCCTCAGGCTAAACCTGCCTGCCTTTACCCTGATTGGTGCCACCACCCGCTTTGCCCTGCTCAGCCCGCCCTTGAGAGACCGATTCGGCGCTGTTTACCGCCTAGATTTCTACGACCAACAAGCTATAGAAAAAATCCTCAATCGCTCAGCAGGCATTCTCCAGGTAAAAGCGGAGGAGGGAGGGCTAAAGGAGATAGCCCGCCGGGCTAGGGGTACACCTCGCGTGGCTAACCGGCTGCTCAAGCGAGTCAGAGACTACGCTCAGGTGAAGGCAAAGGGTGTAGCCACCCAACCGGTAGCCGTTGAGGCGCTATCCAAGCTTGAAGTAGACCACATCGGTCTGGATGAGATAGACCATAAGGTGCTACATACCATCATTGACAAGTTTAATGGGGGACCGGTGGGACTGGATACCATTGCTGCCTCTATCAGCGAGGAGGCAGATACCATCATGGATGTCTATGAGCCCTACCTGCTTCAACTCGGCTTCCTGGAGCGCACCCCCCGTGGACGATTAGCCACCCCGCTTGCCTATGAGCACCTCGGTCTGCCCTATAACAAAGAAAAACCTCCTCAGCCGACCCTGTTGTAGAGATAATTTACTGATGCCTACTGTTCCCACCCACCCTCCCACCCTATAGGGGCTAGCGCCCCTCTTAATCCCTTGCCACAGGAGAGGGTAACAGAAAAGAGGTGATTTCGCCTCTCTTTGACTCTCCTTTAGCTCTTACTTACCACCCACCCACCCACAGAAGCCCGTGAGCAAAGCCCCCGAGGGCGGGTGGGTGGGAAAAAAGAGATTTTTAAAACAACGGGGGAGCGGGGGTTAGGGGGATAAGTTTCAAATAACCCCTTGATAAATAACCCCTGATAAAGCTAAGATTATAAAGTGAAATCGGTTCTGGTTCATAGCTGCTGTGCCCACTGCGCCGCCTATACCGCCAGCCACTGGCGGCAGCAAGGGTATGAGGTCAGCGCCCTGTGGTATAACCCCAATATCCACCCCTATACCGAGCACCAGCACCGGCTGGAGGCAATGCAGACGCTGGCTTTAACAATGAACCTGCCCCTGATAGTGACTAGCGGCTATGACATCATTGATTACTTCCGCCAGGTAGTGGGGCATGAGTCCCAGCGCTGCCAGCACTGTTTCCGGCTCCGCCTGTCAAAAACGGCAGAAACCGCCCAGCAGACGGGCTTTGACGCTTTCACCACCACCCTGCTCATCAGCCCCCACCAGAAGCATGACCTGCTCCAGGAGATTGGCAATGACCTGGCTGAGGAAAGGGGTATAGATTTCCTGTATGCCGACCTCAGGAAGCGCTACTCAGATAGCCGCCGTATGACCAAGCCTATGGGTCTCCACCACCAGCAATACTGCGGCTGCGTCTACAGTGAGTGGGAACGCTATGCCAAGAGTTAAGTTACTGGCTATCACCCTTTTTCTGCTCCTGCTGATATCCGGTTGCACCTCGCCACCCGATACGGCACTGGTTATCCAGGTAATTGACGGCGATACCATCGTTATTGAAGGGGGCTATCGGGTAAGATACATCGGCATTGATACCCCAGAAATTCGCGACGGGGTGGAACCATTTGCTCAAGCGGCGCTAGAGGCAAACTGCCAGCTGGTAGAGGGCAAAATAGTCCGCTTAGAGCGGGATGTCTCCCAGACCGATAACGGTCGGCTGCTGCGCTATGTCTATGTGGACGGCATCTTTGTCAACGCCGAGCTGGTAAGGCTGGGGCTAGCCGAGGCTAAAGCCTATCCTCCTGATATTAAACGCCAGGAAGACTTGGAGCAATTAGAGACAGAAGCCAGAGAGGAAGGCAGGGGGATGTGGGCAAAATAAGAGGAGCCTCGTAACGAGGCTCCCTCTAGTATCAGGCATTCAGAACCTTCGGCATTCTACCCTGACCTCCTGTAATTCAGGTTCCATTTCGCCGGTTAGAATCAGCCAGATAATGGCTAACAACTTCTTCATCTCCGACCTCCTGTTTAAAGATTTTTCCTCTAGTCCAGGATGGCATAAGCCACCTGAACGGTAAGAGTGAGCTCTATCTCCCCGGGGCTGATTGAGGTTGAGGGTGGTGCTGCTTCCATCCCCGCGTCTCTATATATTACGGGAGGGTATATGGCGCCTTCAGAGATATAGGTCGGCTCACCCAGTTCCACTCCAGCCAGGTCAGCCAGCTGTTCGGCTTTGGCTTCAGCATCAGCCATTGCCTCTTCTCGTGCCTCTTCATAATAGGCGGTGGGGTCGTCCACGGAGAAAGCTATGTTGTTGATGCGGGTGAAGTCTCCGCCAGCAACAGCGACGGCATCAATAATAGCTCCGATTTCATCTATCTCCCTTATCTTGGCCGTCACCATATTGGTCACCCGGTAGCCGACCACAATCTCTTCGTTCGTTTCATCATCCCACCTGGTTACCTGGTCAATGCTGAAATACTGGGTCTGAATATCATCCTCATCCACGCCATTGTCAGTCAGGGCGGCCATTACGCTATTCATGGCTTCAGCCGCCTGAGATTGAGCCTCAGCCACAGTTTCAGCCTGAGCCTCAATGCCTAACCACAGGGTGGCGATGTCAGGGGTAACAGCGACCTTTCCCTCACCGCTGACCCAAATCCCTTCCTGCTGGCTATTTAAGTCTACCGTGCCTATGGTGGTAGGACCGGCAGTGCAGCCGCACAAGCCAACCACAGATAACACCAAGGCTAGACCTATAGCCACTAGCAAATTCCGTTTCATTATTCACCTCCTTTCGAAAATTGCTTCCACTAATATATAACGAAAAAGTCGCCAATTGGTTAGTGGCGACTTGAGGTTAGTTTAGAGGAAGTTTTTTGGCTAATCCAAAGCCTCAAGGGCGTTCTGATAGCCGGCTTCCGATACGGCAATTGCCCGGAGCATGGCAGCCTTCACCGACTCCGGCACTTCTTCCAGTTCTTCCAGCACAGCACGTAGCGCCGCTTGATTATTGGCGGCATTACCCGCCACCGTCACCCTGAGTTGAGCCCGGTTATTAGCCCCAGCGTGGACACCCCTGTCACCCCCGGCCTCCTCAGTAGACTCTGGTGCCAACACCATCGGTGCCTCCTCCGCTTCAAGGGCTGAGGCTAGAACTGCCAGCATGGCCAGACGATTATCCAGGCGCTCGGTGATTACCTCTACCTGATGGGCGTCGCCTTTGTCAGCCATATAGATTATTTCCTCCACTCTCCTATCGGCGAATTCAGCACACAGCCTTGCCTTATCTATCTGAGACAGGGTTAGTACTAACTGCACTTCCTCTGTTGCCAGCTTCACCGGGTAGAGAGGGCTATCGGGCATACTGCCAGCGGCGGCAGCTACTGTGCCTCCCCCAGCCAGCAGTAGGACCAGAACTATAGTTAACACCGTTGCCCATCGTGGCAGCCAGCCAAAGAAGGGGCGACTTCTCCGGGAGGCTACCTCCTGGAGCGCCGAGTGAAACTGGTATCTGGCTCTGGCTTTAAACTCGGCTCGGGGCTGAATAGCTGACGCCTTCTTGACAGCTAGAGCCGTCTCCAGCAATGGCTTGAGCTGCGCTGCCTGCTCAGGATAGCTCTGAAGACACTGCTCTATAGTCTTGCCCCCCACCAGCAGCCGCTCCAGGCATTCATCTAAGATATTGTCAAATTCTTTATTTGTTTTCATTTTCCGTCACCAATAGCACCTTGCGCAGGGCGATGATAGCACTATGCTGCAATGCCTTTACCGCTCCCTGGCTCTTGTCCATAACCTTGGCTACCTGAGCAATTGATAGCCCGCTAGTAAAACGCAGGGAAACCACCTCACGCTGTGCCTCGGTTAGCTGCTTGGTAGCCAAAAGCAGCTGCTCAATATCCAGCTTACGCTCGACTGCTGACTGTAGGGTATTATCGTTGCTTGCCAGCGATTCATTCAGGGGCACAGTGGTGCGCTTCTTCCTCCTCAAGTAATCAACCGCCTGATTGTGGGCAATGCGATATAGCCAAGCTGAGAAGGGTATACCCTTCCACCTAAAGGAAGAGATGGACTGAAGTGCGTTTAGAAAGACCTGCTGAGCCATATCCTCCGCCTCCGTCTCATTTCCTATCCTGAGAGCTAGATAGCGATAAATTCTGTCAAAATGCTCTTCATATAGCTGAGCAAAAGCCTCCTGGTCACGATTCTGCGCCCGCCGAACCAGGCTCTCTTCACCTTGCACCTGACAACTCCCTGCCGCTTTACGGCAATTATGGCGTTATCCTGTGCATATAGTATAACGAGGGAAGCAGTGAAAAGATAGTTTTAAATCCGGATTAAAGAGGAGTATATGTTGACCGATGGAATATGTTACAATAATTCTGATATTAAAACTTCTTCAGGGATGAGAATTTGGCGTGTATCTGCGCTTGATGCGTAAAGAGGACATCCATCAGGTCACTGAGATTGACCGTGAAGCCTTCCTCACCCTATGGCCACCGATTAATTATCAGCGTGAGCTAGAAAACCGGTTAGCCCATTATATTGTAGCCTGCGATGAGGAGGAAAGAGTTGAGGAGCCTGAGATGAAAGCCATCCCCCAGAAAGGCTCCTCCGGCTTGTTATCCAGGCTGAGGTGGTTCTTGGGCAATGAACCTCCCCCACCTGCAAGGCAATACATTTTCGGTTTCGCTGGTTTGTGGATGATGGCTGGGGAAGCTCACATAACCAACATTGCCGTATGGGAGAAGCATCGCCGCCAGGGGATAGGAGAATCGCTGCTCATATCCCTTATAGACCTAGCCACAGAGTTAAACGCCCGTTTTATTACCCTGGAGGTACGTGCCTCCAACACCGCTGCCCAGAGTCTCTATTCTAAGTATGGCTTCACTGAGGCAGGTGTGCGCCGTGGCTACTACACTGATAATAGAGAGGATGGGGTATTGATGTCCCTGAAAGACATCACCTCAGCCCCGGTTCAGGCAAACCTTCAGCGGCTGAAGCAGGCTCACTCTCAAAAAATGGGAAATAACCGACTAGCGGCTTGCCCGATAGCCGCTAGAACCTCCCCAACTCAGCCAGACAATCAATAATCCTGGGTATAGTATATGTAGCTATAGCCCGTACTGCTCACAAAGCCTTCTGGTGGTAATAACTTGACCTGAAAAATAGGCCAATCATTAAATAGCCTATTGACAAAAGTAAAAAAAAGCGGATAATACGATGCATACGTAAAAAACGCACCCCGTAATTTGAGGAAGGAGGCGCTCACATGCCGGCTATAGAAAGAAAGGAAAGGAAGATAAGAATCCGACCCATGGAACCCGAGGATATTGACAGTGTTTTAGCTATTGATAGGAAAATCAGCGGGGTGCGGAGGGCTGTTACCTATACCGATCTGATTACCGGAGACCTGGGAGGGGTGCTTGACCTCAGTTTTGTCGCCGAAGTCGATGGTCAGGTGGCAGGCTTTATCTTGGCTCGGCGAGCGTATGTTGGGGAACCGGTTAGTGAAGTGGGATTGATTCAAATTCTGGGCGTTGACCCTGACTACTGGCACCAGGGTATTGCCAGCAAACTGGTCACTGCATTATTAGATAACTGCCAGTCCAAGAAGCTTAACGCAGTGCGGATAATGGTTAAAGAACGTGATAGCCAGCTACAGGGCTTGTTCGCACATATGGGCTTCCGCCGGGGACAGCTTATAGACTACACCAAGACCTTATGAAGCCGAATCACTGCCCTCTTCCTCTTCGGCTAGCTTTTTCCTCCCCTTATTTAGCTCAAGCCATTCCTCGAGCCCCTGCTTACTCTTAGCCAGTGGCTCTCTTAATCTATCCACCTGAATACTTGCTAGGTAGCTCGCCGATTTATGCTTCTTAGCCACATCTATCTCCTTATTGAACTCTTCAGCAATTTCATAGGCACCAGCCAGAGTAGTGTGCAAGCCCTGGTCTATATAATCCATTTTATCCCTATTTCTCTTCCATCTACCTGTCTTAAACTTCTTGGCTTGCCACTTAAAGAGGAAGGCTTCCATAAGCTTCTGGTTATAGTTTATCTCAGATAGCAGGCTTCTAACCACGGTTAGCCGCCTCTTTTGTTCCTGCTGCTTGCGGAAGAAAATATTGAACAATATGAAGACAACTACCGGTATCAGGTAGGAGAAAATTTTGCCTATTTCTTCCCAGTCAAAATCCACAGGTCTCTCCCTCTCTCAAACTCCAAGGTTAAATTAAACCATAAACCTGCCGTCATGTCTATAAAGGAAATCAAGAGTAATATTTGACAAAAGCAAAGAAGCGGTGTGCTATAATGAAGTCTATTCCAACAAAGGTAAGGGGAGTGATTATTATGGCCAGTGCAGAGAAAGAGGTAAAGATTAGACCTATGGAGTGGAGAGATATTGATGCCATTTTAGCGGTCTACAGCAAAATCAGGGAGGAAAAGATACCCGGCGTTAAGCGGAGCCGCCTTAGCTACCGGGGCGCCATGACCTTTGAAGAGGTAGCCTCGACCAACCCCGGAGGTCCGCTCGACCTGAGCTGTGTCGCTGAAGTTAATGGTAAGGTGGTTGGCTTTATCTGGGGCAGGTTAGCCTTCGCCGGCATACCGGTTGATGAAGTGGGCATCATCCACATGTTGATTGTTGACCCCGACTACCAGAAGCAGGGTATTGCCGGCAAATTAATCAACGCCCTAGCCGAGCGCTGCCACGCTAGAGGGGTTAAGACGGTGCGCGCCGTCATTGATGAGCGTCATTGGGAACTGCAGAACTATTTCCAGAGCCTGGGCTTCCGCCGCAGCGAGCTTACCATTTACACCAGAACCTCTGAAGGTTAGGGAATCCCAAAAGCACGCTTGACGCCCCGTGCTATAATAGGGGCAAATAATAAGACCAACAGGAGGGAGAAATGCCGGATATTTTCAAAGCTCTAGCCACAATAACTGCTTGGGTCCTGTTTATTTGCGGAATGGTAATGGGGTTCAGTGCCTTTATTACGGGCATTGTCAATGGAGACCTATACGGTGCTGAGGTAACACCAATGTCATACCCCGCAATTTTTGCCGTTGCCGGCTTTTATGCCATTTTGGCAGTAGTGATTATGATGCTCAGGAAGAAGATGGGATAAGACGGCTCTAATCCCCCTTCTTTACCAAAAGACATATATTGCGGGAAAAGAGCTTCATCGGGAAGCGGTAGGCGCTTTCGGGGAATGATTTTATTACCTCAAAGCCTGCCCTCTTTGCCAGCCTTTCCAGTTCGGGGTAAGAAAACAGGTAGTAGTAGCGATAGAGGGTCTTGCCCCTCTTCCGCCAAGGAATAGCTACTTCCTTTGGCTTGAACCAGAATCTGGGTTGCCACCGGTTCCATACCGTAATAAAGGCTTCACCGCCCGGCTTTAACACCCGCTTTAGTTCCTTTAGTGCTGCCTGCTGCCCCTCCCCCCTTATATGGTGATAGGTAGCCACCGAGATTGCCCAGTCAAAGGTCTGGTCGGGATAGGGAAGGCGGCGAACATCAGCCAGCGTCAGCTCGACGGCAAAACCGAATTTCTGAGAGTATTTTTCGGCGAACTTTAACATCTCCGCCGAGAAGTCCACCCCATATAGCTCAAAGCCGTCCTTAAAGGGCAAAAAGTCCGGCCCATGGGCACAGCCAACGTTCAGCAGCTTGCCCTTTTGCCAGCGACGAGCCAGCGCCTCCAGTTCACTGCGGAATATAGACCAGTGCCTAAAGTTATACCAGCTTGGGGCTATCTGGTCGAAAATATCTTTATTCAATTCACCCCATCCCCCTCTATCCCCCTCCTTAAGAGCGGCGGGTGGGAAAAGATACCAAAGGTGTGGGTGGAGGGGCTTCGCCACCCAATACCATGTTTCTGTTTGCAACTTAAATCTGCTAAACTGTTTATGGCATAAGATGAAGAAATTTGCAAGGACTATATCCGGGGTTACCCCGGTGGCGGTGATGACCCTGCCTTTGAAATGCCCGGGGCAGTGCATATATTGTCCTACCTACCAGACTATACCCCAGAGCTATACCCCGGAGTCACCAGCAGTGCTGCGAGCCAAAAAGTGCGGCTTTGATGCCAAGAAGCAGATTAAGTTAAGGCTAAGAGTTCTGTCCGAAATGGGGCACCCCACAGATAAGGTTGAGCTGATAGTGATGGGGGGCACCTTCCTGGCTTATCACAAGGATTATCAATACCAGTTTATCAAGGACTGCCTTGATGCCCTAAACGGTGAGGAGTCCGCCACCCTGGAAGAGGCAAAACGAGTTAACGAAACGGCAAACCATCGCTGTACCGGGCTCTGCATAGAGACCAGACCAGATTGGTGTGGGCAGGAGGAAATAGACAGGATGCTTGAGTTTGGCACCACCAGGGTGGAACTGGGGGTTCAGACCTTAGATGATGAAATCTATCGGCTGGTAAGAAGAGGGCATAAGGTTGAAGATGTAGTCAAGGCTACTACCTTGCTCCGGGAGCACGGCTTTAAGGTGCACTACCACTGGATGCCAGGATTGCCTGGCTCAACCCCAGAGCAGGATTTAGAGCTATCCAGAGAGCTGTTTGATGATGCTCGCTTTAAACCAGACGGCTTGAAGCTATATCCCACAATGGTGGTTGAGGGGACTGAGCTAGAGAGATGGTATCAGGAAAATCGCTACCAGCCATACGATGTCAACACTATGGTCAACCTGATGATTGATATTAAGTCCATTGTGCCCAGGTATGTCAGGATATCGCGGGTGCTGCGTGATATCCCGGCCAAGTTCATCACCGCCGGTTGCAAGGATTCGCTGCGTGGGGTGATTAAGCAGCGAATGAAGCAGAGGGCAATTGAATGTAAGTGCATCCGCT
>JAUWZG010000029.1 GCA_030615425.1 Dehalococcoidia bacterium | reverse complement strand
CGCCTCCTGAGCAATCTTGGCGTGCTCGGCGTTGACCACATCCATAATCACCCCACCCTTTAACATCTGAGCTAGCCCGGTCTTAACCTTCCATGTGCCGGTTTCCATATTACTCTCCCTACTTCGTCTCAAGCCACGACTTTTCATAACTGTATTTTACTATTGTTTGGCTTATTTAGCAATCTAGAGCGGTCTTTTTGCCGGTATCCCGGGGCGGCGGGGATACTGCGCTGGTGTTGGCGATACCTTATCAATTACCACTAACCAGCGCTCATCGGCAAACTCCTCCAGTTCAATCCTTTTTACTTCACGCAGGTTGCCACCAAGGAGGTCTATTGCCTTAGTCGCCCGACTTATCTCCTCGCTAGTATCTCCCTTTTTCTGGGCGATAAAGCTGCCACCAAGGGCACAAAAGGGTAAGGTTAACTCCACCAGAGTGGGGAGAGGGGCAACCGCCCGGGAAAGCACCAGCTCAAACCTCTCACGATATTGAGCCTCATGGGCAACATCCTCAGCCCGACCGACTAAAATTTCAACATCATCCAGCCCCAGTTTTTGTTTAATATAGTGCAGGAAGGCGGCTTTCTTAGCTGTTGCCTCAAGCAATACCAGTTTTATATCGGGGAAAGCAATTTTAAGCGGGATTCCCGGTATGCCGGCACCGGTGCCGACATCAATAAGGCGGAAGTTTGTATTACTTATGGCTTGCTGCCAGGCTAGAGTTACGGTGAGAGAATCGAGGAAGTGCTTTATCTGCACCCCCTCATAGTCGGTTATGGCGGTGAGGTTTATTCGCTTATTCCAGTCCACCAGCTCCTGATAGTAGGTATCAAACTGCTCAAGCTGGTTTGGCTCAAGCTCCAGCCCTAACTTTTTAGCCCCGAGAGAAAACCTTTCCATAATGGTCATCCGGCTATTATTATAACCGAAATTGCTTATCAACCCCATCCCCTGAGGAGTTTAAGAGGGGCTTCGTCCCTCTTTTTAATATTCTTCCCCCTCTCCTTCAAAGGAGAGGGGGATTAAGGGGGTGAGGTAGATAAATTACAAAGCACTTTTGCATTTTAGCCCGGCTTATGTTATATTTATATTAGAGCTAAATTAAATATAAAAGCTAGGGGTGCTCAAAAGGCTGAGAGGCGGTTTGGCGCCAACCCTTGGAACCTGATCTCGATAATGCGAGCGGAGGGAAGCAGCAGTGATTCAGACCAAGGGTTTAGTATAACTGCCGAAGCCCTTGGTCTTAATTTTTGGAGGCAAGCTATGACTCAACTGGAACTGGCAAGAAAAGGAACTATTTCATCACAGATGAGCCTGGTGGCAGAAAACGAGGGGGTAGAGGCGGAGTTTATTCGCCAGGGTGTGGCTGATGGGATAATAGTCATCCCAGCTAATACTAACCATACCAACCTCGTTCCTTGCGGCATTGGTCAGGGGCTCAGGACCAAGGTCAACGCCAATATTGGAACCTCCTCCGACTTTGGCGATATAGATACCGAGCTGGAAAAGCTGCGGGTGGCTACCATCTGCGGCACCGACACCGTTATGGACTTATCCACCGGCGGCGATATATCAGCCATTCGGCGGGCTATTATTGCCTCAAGTTCCGTGCCGATAGGAACGGTGCCCATCTACCAGGCAGGGATTGAAGCCATAGCCAAACACGGAGCTATAATCAAAATGACTGTTGACGACCTGTTTTCTACCATAGAAGAGCATGCCCGCGATGGCATTGATTTCCTAACCGTGCACTGTGGTGTCACCCAGTCAGCCGTTGACCGGCTCAGAGAGCAGGGAAGGGTGGCTGATGTGGTATCCCGGGGCGGAGCTTTTCTCATCGGTTGGATGCTCCATAACGCGTGCCAAAATCCCCTTTATGAATACTACGACCGCCTACTGGATATAGCCAGAGAGTTTGATGTCACCCTCAGCCTTGGTGACGGCATGCGTCCCGGTTGCTTGGCTGATGCCACCGACCAGGCTCAGGTTGAGGAACTGCTGGTTATTGGTGAGCTGGTAAATCGGGCTAGGGCAACCGGTGTCCAGGCGATGGTTGAGGGTCCGGGGCACCTGCCCCTAAATCAGATTGAGGCTAACGTTCAACTGGAGAAGGCTATCTGCAAAGGAGCACCATTCTATGTCTTAGGCCCGCTGGTAACCGATGTCGCTGCCGGCTACGACCATATCACCGGAGCCATCGGCGGGGCTATTGCCGGCGCTGCCGGTACTGATTTCCTGTGCTATGTAACCCCGGCCGAGCACCTCTCCCTGCCCGACCCCAAGGATGTAAGGCAGGGGGTTATTGCCTCGCGCATTGCCGCCCATGCCGCCGATATCGTTAAAGGAATAAAGGGCGCCTCAGAGTGGGACAGGAAGATGGCAGTGGCAAGGAAGAAGCTGGACTGGGAGGAGCAAGCCAAGCTTTCCTTAGACCCTGAGCTAGCTCGCCAGGTTCATAGCAAGCACGCCTCCACGGGCAAGGCTTGCAGTATGTGCGGGAAGTTCTGCGCCATGGAGTTGGTGGAAAAGTACTTGGGTATCTCGGCAACCAAGTGCTAGCTAAAAGGAGGAGTAAAATGCCACTATTTCACCCGGTTAGAGAAAGGGAAGTGACCAAGGCTATTGTCAGCAGCTTCCTCCACCAGGTCGAGGAGTATGTTGAGAGCGATGTCATTATTGTTGGCGCTGGTCCCAGTGGGCTGGTGGCGGGAAGAGAACTGGCTAAGGCTAGGCTCAAAACTTTGATTATAGAGCGGAATAACTATCTGGGGGGCGGCTTCTGGATCGGTGGCTATTTTATGAACAAGGTTACCCTCAGGGCACCAGCCCAAGAACTGCTTGACGAGCTGGGGGTGCCCTACTCCCCGGCTAGCCAAGGTCTATATGTGGCTGATGCCCCCCACGCCTGCTCCAAGCTCATTGCTGCCGCCTGCGACGTGGGGGTTAAGGTCTTTAGCCTGACCATGGTCGAAGACATCGTAGTTCGTGACGATAACCGGGTAGCCGGGGTAGTGGTTAACTGGAGCCCCATTATCCATCTCCCCAACGAGGTTTCAGCCTTAGACCCAATACCTCTGGAAACAAAGGTGGTGATTGATGCCACCGGTCATGATGCCAGTGTGGCTAAGAAACTGGTGCAGCGGGGTATGCTCAAGATGGTGGGAGAAGGGGCGTTGTGGATTGACAAATCGGAGGAGGCGGTGGTCGAGCGCACCAGTGAGGTCTATCCCGGACTAATTGTCACTGGCATGGCGGTAGCCAGTGTTTTCGGGCTACCCCGCATGGGGCCTACCTTCGGCGGTATGCTTCTCTCCGGAAAACGAGCGGCTGAGGTCGCCATAGAAATTGTGCAAAAGCGATAGAAATGGGTAGTGGTTTTAATCTGGGCAAAATCTTTGGCATCCAGTTCCGGCTGCACTATACCTGGTTCATAATATTCTTCTTAATAACCTTCTCGCTTTCGTGGCAGGTCTTCCCTGCTTTCTATCCAGGCTGGAGCCAGTTTCTTTACTGGGCTATTGGCATAACTACCAGCCTGCTATTCTTCGCCTCGGTATTAGCCCATGAGCTAGCCCACAGCCTGGTGGGCAGAGCCAACGGCATCCCGATAAAAAGTATAACCCTGTTTATCTTTGGAGGCATGGCTCAGATGACCAGGGAAGCAACCAAAGCCAGCGCTGAATTCAAAATGGCTGCCGCTGGTCCCGCCTGCAGTCTGGCAATTGGCGGGGTGTTTGCCCTGGTCTGGTTCTTAACCCAAGACGTAATTGAACCGCTGTCGGCTATGGCCTTTTATCTGGCTCAGATAAATGTGATTCTAGCTGCGTTCAACCTGATTCCAGGCTTCCCACTGGACGGTGGGCGCGTCTTCCGCTCCTTACTGTGGCGTTTTAGCGGCAACTACCAGCGTTCGACCCGAATTGCCACCCGAGTTGGGCAAGGCGTAGCCTATAGCTTTATTCTGGGTGGAATTTTGATGATGTTCCTCCTCCAGGAGTGGTTAGCCGGTCTATGGATAGCCTTTATCGGCTGGTTCCTGCAAAATGCCGCCTCAGCCAGCTATCGCCAGACTCAATGGCGCCAAGCCCTCCGTGGGCTCACCGCCTCACAGGTAATGACCTCCGACTACATGGAAGTTCCATCAAACGTTACCATAGGCGAACTGGTTAAGGGGTATGTCTTGCCCAGGGGGCATAGCTTCTTCATAGTAACCAGTGAAGGCGGGGTTAAAGGGATTTTGAGCCTGCATAATATTAAGTCCGTTCCCCAGTCAAGCTGGGACATGACTCAAGTAAAGAAGATAATGCTCCCCCTTGACCAGCTAAAGGCAGCCCGTCCTGAACAGGATGCCCTGAGCATAGTGGAAGAGATGGACGAGAATGAGATAAACCAGATGCCGGTGGTAAGTGAGGGCAGGATTATCGGGCTGATTTCCCGTGATAACCTGATAAGGTTTCTCCGCGCCCGCTCCGAGCTGGGGATGTAGATGGTGAAATTGCATGATGCAATGCCCCGAGCTTCATCTGAGGCTGATACTTTACACCAAGCGCTGAAAGGTGATAACCTTTCAGCGATGAATAGTAGCAGCCAGAACCCAAGCCTAGGTGAAGCTGCCAGTAGTTTTCTGGCCAGCCTACCACCCAAGGAAGGGAAAATAAGCCAGCAGGCAGTATATGGATTTGTTCGCTGGTACGGTTGGGAGCACCTCTTCGCTGGACTCACCGCTCACGAGGTAGCTAACTATGCCGAGCAACTATCACTATCACAGGCCAACTATGCAACCAATCTTGAGCTAATACGAGCCTTTTTGGTCTATGCCAAGAAGCAAGGCTGGAGCAAGACCAACCTGGCTGCTCACCTCAAGCCCAAGAAGGCGAAAGCTAGAATACCCTCCTCAGCAAAACAGAATTTGCCACCGGCTACCTCTTTAACTCAGCAAGGATATGCTGAGCTGAAAGCTGAGCTCGCCGACCTTAAGAGCCGGCGGCCTCAGGCTATCGATGAGATGCAACGGGCGGCAGCAGATAAGGACTTCCGTGAAAATGCGCCCCTGGAGGCAGCCAGGGAGGAAAGGGGACACCTGGAGGGGCGGATTAGAGAGCTGGAAGAGGCTCTGAAATCAGCAACTATAATTGGTGAAACACAAAGGGTTGCACCTAAGGTAAGTATGGGTGATAGCATTGTCCTGCGTGACCAGGTTTCAGGCGAGGAACTGCGCTATACGATAGTCGGTCCCAGGGAGGTAGACCCGACCAAGGGCAAGATTTCCAGCAATTCGCCCATAGGTAAAGCCATTATCGGTCGAGCCCAGGGAGAGATAGTGGAGATAACAGCACCGGTGGGCAAGCTGCGCTATCAGCTTGTGCAGATTGAGCGTTAGCCAACTTGGCAGCGCTAAACTCTAATTTTATTACTCTGGAGGGAAAATGAAAGGCTTCCCTAATCTGGGTCGGATTTTCGGGGTTAGCATACAATTACATTATACCTGGGCTTTAGCCCTTATCCTGATAACAGCAATCATGGTGACTCAGTTCCCCTCGGCTTATCCCCTATGGCAAAGGATAAGTCTTGGAATAGTTACCAGCTTGCTCTTTTTCATGTCTGTAAGTATTCGTGAATTTGTCATCAGTCTTACGGCCATCAGTAGAGGCATCCCGCTGAAGAGGACTACTCTATTTGTCTTCGGCGGAATCTCTCAGATAAGTAAAGAGTCCACCCGCCCCGTTCTTGAGCTGCTAATAGCTGCGGCTGGGCTCTTGTCCAGCCTGCTAATAGCCGGAGTGTTTTACTGGATTTATTCTGGACTGGTGGACACCGGCAGCGTTATGATTGCTGGACTCATCCAATGGTTAGCTTTTATTTATTTCATGCTGTTTTTATTCCACTTCATTCCCGGTTTTCCCCTGGATGGAGGCAGAATCTTGCGGGCAGTGCTTTGGCAAGTGACTGGCAATTACGAGCGGGCAACGCTTATTACTAGCTGGAGTGGATGGGTTATTGGCTTACTCTGCATCGCCGGTGGGATTCTGTTAATGATTGCCGAACGTCAATGGTTTGACGGGCTAATGCTGGCTGGCCTGGGATGGGTTTTACAGACCGCAGCCGCACAGAGCCGTCGTCAGGCGGTACTGTGTGAAGCGCTTAAAAAAATTAAGGCTCAGGATATAATGACCAGAGAATGCTCTCTTATCAGCCCGCAGTCCACCATCAGTCAATTAATCCGCGATTACATTCTGGTTACCGGGCAGCGCTACTGCCTCGTAGGCGATGGTGATAAATTGGAGGGGATAGTGACGGTAAATGATATAAAACGAGTACCCAAAAAGCACCGCGGCGCTCATATAGATAAAATTATGACACCGGCTAGCGAGCTTAAGACCGCCCACCCTCAAAAATCAGCAGCCAGTCTGCTTGGCCAGATGGACGAGCAGGGAGTTGACCACATGCCAGTGCTAGAGGAAGATAAAGTAATTGGCATTGTAGCTCGGGATAGCTTAATTCGCTTGGCTCAGAGCCGAGCCGAGCTTGGGATGTAACCAACTCCAGCTTAATTATGACCAAGGCTCAGCAGTAAGTTCGTCAATAATTTTCCTTTGTCGGATTTCCGTAGAGTAGACTCTCCATTCAGCTTTGAACCAGCGGAAGGGGCTTTCTGCCTGCGACCATATCCGCACCCTCAAGTCACGGGGGTCAGTAGTTACCCATAATACGTGTTTAATGCTGGTAAGGGGTGTGCCAGTGACTATTTCAACTTCATAATGGTCGCGCTCAATCCCTACAGGCAATAATCCCTGCCGATAAATACCCCAATCTACCTGTACACGATTTCTGGGGGCAGCCCTGGTTCGTATGTATAGCTGACAATCTTCAGGATTGCCAGGACTGAACCAGTACGACTCCAGAACGCTGGTAAAAAACAGGAAGGGATTCACATGACTAACCTGGTAATTGCTCCGCTCGCCCTCAGCAAGACACTCCCCAACCACATCCTCCCACTCCTGCCACCTAAAATAGGACTCATTCTTATGCTCAAGCCGGCCGCTAGCGACCAGAACCCCACCGGCAATGTCCTCCCAATAATCTGTTCCCGGTAGCCAATTAGCTTTATGTTCAAAGGTACCGCTCCTAACAAAGACAGAGCATTCTATAGCTCCTCCAAAAATATAACGGAGGATTTGCTCCGCCATGAATCCAGCTACCTCGTCTGAGGCTGTAAAATCGCTATGAGCATGCTCTCCATAGTAGATTACATCAGCCCCATCAGAATATTGAGCTGAGATTGGTATAGCGCTGTCATCCATATTTCTGGGCCAAGCGTCAATTCCACCAAGATCAAATTGCACACTAGACGGTGCAAATTCACCTGATATGAAAGCTAGCCAGTGTTTATTGTTACCCACCCAGCTCCCATCCTGAGAGCTATCGTAGTAGGCTATAGAACTACAAATCCCTCGGTCAGCCAGTAACCATCGGGCTCGACAATAATCCATTACGGAGCCGCCACCAGTAACATAATACCTGTCCAGACTCTTAATAGGGCTATTGATAGTTACCACCAATGCTACCTTATCAGTTAGACCACCTACATTATGGGCTACGGCATAAAGGGCTGTTTTTCCTCCCGCACTGTGCCCAATTAAGATTAGATTCTCCTTATCATGGAAGTGCCTCTCGATGCTGACAGCGAGGTTATTAGCCCAAGTTTTAACATCTACATCGTCAGGATAGCACCTTTGCAATGTATCAACCTGAATCTCAGTGCCAGGATTGGCTTGTTCATAGTCAAGGATATATGGCGATAGCTGCTCCAGAATGGTATCAGCCAAAAGCTGCATAGAACAGACACCGCTCCCACCACCATGAAGAAAAACGAAGTTTAACTCCTTGACCTGAGCCGGGGCTGCCAGCGCTGGCTGTGCTGGACTATAGAAGCCGATTTGGACGAACAGCACAATGGCGGCTATTAGCAATGCTAACCGTTTTATAGTGCCGACAAACATTTTATTTCTAAACCTCAAACAAAAGGTAGCACTTGCCTCAGCCAGTGTCAATACTACAATCTTGCCTCCAGGGAGTTTTTAAGGTAGAATTTGAAGCCAGGAGAGGTGTCCGAGTGGTTTATGGTGCCGCTCTCGAAAAGCGGTCTCCGGTTATACCGGAGCGTGGGTTCGAATCCCACCCTCTCCGCCAGATATACCATGGAGAGGTGCTGGAGTGGCCTATCAGGCGCGCCTGGAGAGCGCGTGTAGCCTTTGGCTACCGTGGGTTCGAATCCCACCCTCTCCGCCATACCCTTTGCCGATTTTCTAAATAAATAACTAGAAGGAAACTTGCCATCAAGAAGCCAAAGTTTCTCGCCTTTATGTCGGGGCTGGTGCCACTCTTTGTCCTGGCACACTTTAGCCACCACTTCACCGCTGCCCTCTTCCAACCCCTCATGCCTTTCATCCGCGATGATTTCAATCTTGACTACACACAAGTGGGCTGGATTATGTCCGCTTTCACCCTTGCCTACGGCATCAGCCACCTACCCGCCGGCTGGCTTTCCGACCGGCTCGATCCCCGCCTAATGATTACCATAGGTATTTCCGGGGTGGCACTGTTTGCCATACTCGTCGGGGTGGCTCCGACCTACCTCACCATGGTCATTTTCGTGGTCCTGCTCGGGGTGATGGGGGGTGGCTATCACCCCGCCGCCGTACCCCTGGTCGCGGCATCTGTGGACAAAAAGAGGCAAGGGCGGGCGCTGGGGCTGCACCAGATAGGCGGCACTGCCAGCTTCTTCCTGACCCCGCTGATTGCCGTTGCCATTGCTAGCGCTCTGACCTGGCGGGGCTCCGTCATTACCATGTCCATCCCCGCCTTTATCATCGGCATTGTGCTCTTCGTGCTCCTGGGAAAGCGCGGCTACGCTCAAAAAGCCCCCGAAATGCCCGCTAGCCGCCAGGCTGAACCAGGGGAAACCTCCGGCAATCTGCGCCGGCTGATACCCTTCATCATTCTAGGAGTGGTGCTTCAGGCGATAATATTCTCGGCAACCTCCTATATCCCACTCTTTGCCGTTGACGACCTCAAAGCCAGTGCGGAAACCGGCGCTTTCCTCTTCGCCCTCTTCCACTTTGCCGGGCTGTGGGCAGGACCTGTCGGCGGTTATCTTTCCGACCGGCTGGGTACAGTGCCGGTAATGCTGACGGTGAGTATCATCGCCGGTCCCGCCCTATACCTGCTCAGCCTGGCCTCTCTGGGCTGGAGCATCTGGTTAGTATTGCTCATCATCGGCATCTGCATGTATATCGCCATGCCGGTCACGGAAGCTCACATCATCACCCACGCCCCGGAGCGTCGCCGCTCCACAGTACTCGGCATCTACTACTTTGCCAGCCGGGGAGGTGCCGGCCTAATCATACCAGTAGTGGGCTACCTCTCCGACCGCTTCAGCTTCGACACCAGCTTCACTATTATGGGGGGTGCATTGCTGGGGGTGGCTCTCATCTGCTCAGTATTCCTGCGAGGAAGGCGGGACTGACCGCTTCTTGCCGGCCTATCTTCATTTCTGACCAATTTTCCCACCCAACAAAGGCGCCCTAACTCAGTGCAGGAAGGACACAGTCTGATTGTCTTGACCCAACCCCTGTGTTAGAATAGCAGTGCCTTAGCAATGACTAAAAGAGACATCAAATATTGGATAGGCTTTAGCATGATACCCCGCATCGGGCGGGTCAAACTCTCCCTGCTGGAAAGCTATTTTGACAGCCTGGAGCAGGCGTGGCAGGCTACCTCCGCTGAACTAAAGCGCTCGAGGCTGGATAGCGGCTCAATAAATGCCATCGCCCACTGGCGACCCAGGATTTCTCTGGAAGCGGAGATGGAAAAGCTAGACCGCTACGGGGTAAGGGTTTTTACCTTTCACGACCCGGATTATCCATCCCGGCTCAAGGAGATATACGATTACCCCCCAATACTTTATGTCAGGGGTTCCCTGCTACCTGAGGATGAGTGGTGTCTGGCAGTGGTGGGTACCCGGCGGGCTACTGTTTATGGCCGACAGGCTGCCGAGGAGATAGTGGCTGACCTGGCTCGAAATAAAATCACCATTGTCAGCGGCTTGGCTAAAGGAATTGACTCCATAGCCCACCATAGCGCTCTGGAGGCAGGGGGCAGGACTATTGCCGTATTTGCCTCCGGGCTTGATATCGTTTACCCCGCGGAGAATGCCACTCTAGCTCGCAATATTATTCAGCAAGGAACCATAATAAGCGAATATCCATTGGGCACCAGACCTAAGGCGGATAACTTCCCCCGTCGCAATCGAATTATGAGCGGGCTGAGCCTCGGCGTGCTGGTAGTTGAGGCTGATGAGACCAGCGGGGCGATGATTACCGCTCATCTAGCCACAGAGCAGAATAGAGAGGTGTTCGCCGTTCCGGGCAGTATTCTATCACCAACCAGCCGAGGGACCAACCACCTTATCCAGGAAGGGGCTAAGCTAGTCCGTGACTACACCGATATTTTAGAGGAACTGAATTTGACGGCTGTAGCTCACCAGATGGAGATTAAAGAGGTCATACCCGCCTCCGATACTGAGTCGCTGTTACTGGGGCAACTGGGTGTTGAGCCTACCCATATTGATGAGGTCTGCCGCGGCAGCGGTCTGCCGATATCAGTAGTCAGCAGCACTCTAGCTATGATGGAACTCAAGGGCCTGGTAAAGCAGGTAGGCACTATGAACTATGTTCTGTCCCGGGAAGCAAGAGAGGCATACCGGGTAAAGGTAGATTAGGACGATGAAGAAGAAGTTGGTCATAGTGGAGTCGCCAGCCAAAGCCAGAACGCTAAGCAAGCTCTTGGGTGGTAACTATAGCCTTAAAGCCTCAATGGGGCACGTCCGAGACCTGCCCAAAAGCCAACTAGGGGTAAACCTGGAAAAGGGCTTTTCCCCCAAATATGTGGTGCCCAGAGCGAAAAGTAAGATTGTAAACGAGCTTAAGCAGGCGGCTAAAACTGCCTCCGCCGTATATCTTGCCACCGACCCAGACCGCGAGGGGGAAGCTATCTCCTGGCATCTGCAAAAGGTAACGAAAACAAACCGCAAACCCTACCGTCGTGTCGTCTTCCACGAGATAACCAAGGAAGCCATCGAGCGTGCCTTCAGCCACCCCCGCTCCATAGATATGCAACTGGTCAATGCCCAGCAGGCGAGGCGCATCCTGGATAGATTGGTCGGCTATAAGATTAGCCCCCTGCTCTGGCAGAAGGTAAGAAGGGGTCTATCAGCAGGCAGAGTCCAGTCGGTGGCACTGAGGATTATTGTTGACCGCGAGCGTGAGATTGAGCAGTTTGTCCCTGTAGAGTACTGGACTATTGAGGCTGAGCTAGCCAAGGCTACTGAGGCAGCCACCTTCAGGGCGATGCTCGTTGGCCTCGCCGACGGCACCAAGCTGGAGATTCATAACGAGCCGGAAGCGACTGAACTAGAGCAGAGGCTGAAACGAGCCAGCTATAAGGTGAGCAAGGTAGGCGTCAAGAAGGCGACCCGCCACCCTGCCCCACCTTTTATCACCAGCACCCTGCAACAAGAGGCATGGCGTAAGCTCCGCTTCCCAGCCAAGCTGACTATGAATGTTGCTCAAGAGCTTTACGAAGGTTTGCCTATCGGCGACGAGGGTAGCGTCGGGCTTATCACCTATATGCGCACCGACTCCATAAGAGTTGCCCACTCCGCCATTGCTGAAACCAGGGAATTCATTACCGGTAAGTATGGCTCTCAGTATGTTCCACCGCATGCCCGTTCCTTCGCCACCAGAGTCAAGGGGGCGCAAGAGGCTCACGAAGCTATTCGTCCTACCAAGATTTGGCGGGAGCCTTCCCTACTTAAACCCCACCTTAGCGACGCCCAGTTCAAGCTTTACCAGCTTATCTGGAAACGAATGGTCGCCAGCCAGATGGCAGCGGCGACCTTTGATAATACCACGGTTGATATTCAAGCCCAATGCCCCCGTCCCAAAGCCAACTATCTGTTAAGAGCCTCCAGCTCAGTCAACACCTTTGACGGGTTTATCATTCTCTATATTGAGGGGAAGGATGAAGCCGAAGAAAAACCCAGTGCCACCCTCCCCCCGCTAGAGAAAGGCGATAAATTGAAGCTGATAGACCTTTCCCCCGAACAGCACTTCACCAAGCCCCCACCCCGCTTCACCGAAGCCACACTGATCAAGATGTTAGAACAATGGGGTATCGGGCGCCCCAGCACCTATGCCCCCATCCTCTCCACCATCCAGGAGCGGGAGTATGTCGAAAAAGCTGAGGGCAGGTTTCAGCCCACCAAGCTAGGCTTTGTCGTCAACGACCTGCTGGCTAAACACTTCCCCGACATCGTTGACATTGAATTTACCGCCCACATGGAAGAAGAACTGGACAAGGTAGCCAACGAAAATAAGGACTGGGTGATGGTGGTTCAGGATTTCTATATCCCCTTTGAGCAGAGCCTGCAAAGTGCCGCCGAGCTTATGGAAAGGGTGAAATTAGAAGAAGCAACCGACGAAATTTGCCCCCAGTGCGGCAAACCCATAGTAATCAAATTCGGGCGCTACGGGAAATTCTTAGCCTGTAGCGGCTACCCCGAGTGCAAGTATACAAAGCCCTTCCTGATCAAAATCGGCGTCAAGTGCCCGCAGTGCGGCAGTGAGCTGGTGGAGAGGAAAAGCAAAAAGAAGCGTACTTTCTACGGTTGTAGCAATTACCCCGATTGCCAGTTTGCCACCAATCTTAAACCCCTCCCCCAACCCTGCCCCCAGTGCGGCGGACTTCTCACCGTATACCGCCACAACCTGGCTAAGTGCACTAAGTGTGAGTATAAGGGGAAGATAGAAGATAAATAAAGATGAAGTACAGCCCCTCTCCCCTATCCCTTTTATATCTTTTCCCACCCACCACCCTTAAGGAGGGGGAGGTTGAAGGAGAGTTAAAGAGAGGCGAAGCCCCTATAGGGTGGGCTGGGTGGGAAGAAAGACA
>JAUWZG010000014.1 GCA_030615425.1 Dehalococcoidia bacterium | reverse complement strand
ATCAATGCTATTGTAGGTGATTTCATATACCAGATGGTGTAATCCTCGCTGGTCAGTGCTGCCAATATACATACCTGGGCGCAGGCGTATTGCCTCTCGCCCCTCCAGGACCTGGATATCCTCTGCCGTATACTCATTATTGGGTTGCTCAGGCGTGGAAGGCGTGTCCTGTGTCATCTATTCTTTACCCCCTTTTTGGCTGTGATGGAAGAAAGAAAGCGGCATGGGCTGCTGAGTGGAGATGGCGAAACCGAAGTAGCTTCCGACCGTAGAAGAAGAGGCTACCCCCTTAGAGGCAATTTCAAATGATAACAAGGCAGCCATTTATATTATTATAGCACAATTTAGCTATGAGGTGAAGCTGTGTCTCGTAGGGAATCTAGGCGCCTCCCTAGTTCATTTACCGGTATCGCTTTTTGCTCGGCGCTGGTCATATCCCGCAGTATCACCGTGTCAGTCTTTACCTCTTGCTCGCCGATAATCACCGCATAACCAACGCCAAGGGTGTTAGCCTGCCTCAATTGAGCCTTCAGGCTCTTATCACCGACAGCTTCTATTATGCCAATGCCAGCCCGCCTCAGGGTGGACGCCAGCTTTATTGCCTCATCCCTCGCTTCATCACCGAGATAGGCGATGAAAACCTGGGGCTTGGGTATGGGTGGGATAGCAACATTCTGCTTCTTTAGATTGAGTATTATTCGCTCTATGCCAGCAGCGAAGCCAATAGCCGGGGTGGGCTTACCACCCAGTTCCTCAATCAGGTCATCATACCGTCCACCACCGACAAGGGTGCTCTGGGCGCCCCCTTCCTCGGGCTGAATTTCAAATACGGTCCTGGTGTAGTAGTCTAATCCCCGAACCAGGTGATGATTTACTACAAAGGGAAGGTCAAGTAGTTCCAGGTACCTATTTAGCCGGCTGAAGTGCTCTTCACACTCAGGGCAAAGGTAGTCAATACTTCTGGGGGCAGAATCGGCTATTTGCTGGCATGATGGCTTCTTACAATCAAGCAGGCGAAGTGGGTTTCTCTTCAGCCTGGTCTTGCAGTCGGAGCATAGCTCGTGGGTGTGGTTGGCATAGTAATCCTTCAAGGCAGCTATATACCCTGGTCGGCACTTTTTACAACCGATGCTATTTAGCTGGAGTGATAGGTGGCGAAGGTTCACCGACAAAAAGAATTGCCATGCCATATCAATGACTTCGGCATCAAGGGCAGGGTCATCATCGCCGATAGCCTCATAGCCAAACTGATAGTGTTGCCGGTATCTTCCTGCCTGAGGCCTTTCATATCTAAAGATAGAAGCAATATAATACAACTTTACCGGCTGTGGCAGGTTATGTAGCCCGTGTTCCAGATAGGCTCGGCATACTGGCGCTGTGCCCTCCGGTCTCAGGGTGAGCAGGCTACCTCCCCTGTCTTCAAAGGTATACATTTCCTTTTTGACAATGTCCGTGTCTTCCCCTACACTGCGGGCAAAGAGCCTGGTATCCTCAAAGGCTGGGTCATCGATGCGCTCATAGCCATAGAGCTGACCGATATGGGCTACTTTTTGCTCCATATAGCGCCAGTAGGCTTGCTCCTGGGGTAGAATGTCTGAGGTTCCGCGCGGTGCCCGATACAACATAGTTTCTCTCCGAGCTAGAATACAGCATTAACCTCGGATTTGTAAAGTGAGGCGAGGTTATTTAGTAATCTCTTTCTCCCACCCAGCCTACCCTATAGGGGCTTTGCCCTTAAATCCCTGTTTTAAGGGGCGTTTAAGAGGGGCGCTAGCCCCAAAATAAAATAGGGAGTTTTAGAGGGACGAAGTCCCTCTTTTACAATTACTTCCCCCTCCCTTGTAAGGGAGGGGGATAAGGGGAGAGGGTTGCTAGGTAAATATCTAAGGGGGTGAGGTAGATAAACATTATTAAATTTTGCACAAGTCAACTATGTTGCGTTATACTGGAAATATGAGTTTTAGTGAACTCATAGACACGGCTCAAAAGTATCTTCCGCCAGAGAGGATACCTTTGGTGGAAGATGCATACAAATTTGCCTCCAAGGCGCATCAGGGGCAGGTGCGCAAGTCAGGCGACCCCTATATAGAGCACCCGCTACAGGTTGCTTTGACCTTAGCAGAGCTTCAGTTTGATGCCAGCACTCTGGCGGCAGCCTTACTTCACGATGTTCCCGAGAACTGTGGCATACCTATTTCTGAGCTCGAAGCCAAGTTTGGCTCTGAGGTAAGCAAGCTGGTCGATGGCACCACTAAGTTGGGCAAGCTCTCCTTGCATGCTCCCAGTGCGGCGACTAGAGAATCGCAGGCGGAGAGCCTGAGGAAGATGCTGGTAGCTATGGCTGAGGACCTCCGGGTGGTGTTTATCAAGCTGGCTGACAGGCTGCATAATATGCGCACCTTAGACGCTCTAACGCCGGAAATGCAGCACAGCATTTCTCAGGAGACACTAGAGATATATGCCCCCTTAGCTCATCGTCTGGGGATATGGGAGCTAAAGTGGCAGCTAGAGGATTTATCCTTCCGTTACCTGGAGACAGAAAAATATCACCAGGTTGCTAACTTGATTGCTGCCCGCCGTGCTCAGCGGGAGAACTTTATAGCTCAGGTAATCCAGATTTTAAAGGGGGAGTTTGAGAGGGTTGGTCTAAGAGGTGAGATGTCAGGTAGACCCAAGCATATCTACAGCATATACCAGAAAATGGAGAAGTATTCTGCCCAGGACAAGCACTTTGATGACATACACGACCTTCTCGCCCTTCGGATATTGGTCGGTACTGTGCCTGATTGTTATAATGCTCTAGGCGTTATCCACAGTTTGTGGCGCCCTTTGCCCGGGGAGTTTGACGACTTTATTGCTAATCCCAAGCCAAATGGTTATCAATCATTACATACTGCTGTAATGTGTCTGGGCACAATCCCTCTGGAGGTTCAGATTCGCACCCGTGAAATGCATCATATTGATGAATATGGTGTCGCCGCTCACTGGCGCTATAAAGAGGGCGAGAAGAAGGATATGCACTTCGAGGAGAGGATTGCTTGGCTGCGCCAATTAATTGACTGGCACCGGGAGCTCAGCGGGGCTGAAGAATTCCTGGAATCAGTTAAAACAGATATATTCATTGACCAGGTTTTTGTTTACACCCCTAAAGGTGAGATAAAGGATTTGCCCAAGGGTTCTACCCCCCTTGATTTTGCTTATCGGGTTCACACTGAGTTGGGACACCGCTGCATAGGAGCTAAGGTGAACGGCAAGCTGGTGCCACTCAATTATCAGCTAAGTAACGGCGATGTAGTAGAGATTGTGTCATCTAAGAGGGCTAAAGCACCGAGCCGAGATTGGCTGAACCCCCACCTGGGCTATACCCAAACATCTCATGCCAGGGAAAAGATACGGCAGTGGTTTAAGAGGCAGGAACGGGCAGATAATATTGAGCGGGGTCGGGAGCTTCTGGAAAAGGAGATGAGGCATCTGGGGATAAGATCCAGCGAGCGGGAGGAGCTAGCTAAGCTGTTCAAATATGATAGTCTGGATGATTTTCTGGCAGCTATTGGCTATGGTGGCATTTCCACTCATCAGATTGCCTTGAAGCTATCCGCCCAGGAGGAGCAACCCCCGGTAAAGGCGGAAGTGGCTCAACCCGAGCCACCAGAATCAGCTATCCGGGTGCTGGGGATGGGGGATTTAGTCACCCATTTAGCCCGGTGTTGCCGCCCTGTGCCCGGGGACAGAATTATTGGCTATGTTACTCGCAGTCGGGGGGTGACTATTCACCGTCAGGACTGCTACAATGTGGTTCATGAGGATGAGAAGGAGCGATTGATTGCGGTGGAGTGGGGGCAGACCGATTCCCTGTATCCGGTTAGCATTCAGGTTGACGCCTGGGACAGGGTGGGGCTCATCCGTGACATTACCACTATTGTGGCTGAGGAGGGAGTTAACATTGCTGAGGTAAGCTCAGTTCACCATGATGACCATACTGTTGCTGAGCATTTTACCTTGCAAACCAAGGACCTAGCTCAGCTAAGTCGGCTCATGGCAAAAATCGATGGCATTCGAGGGGTGATAGGTGTTTCCAGGGTTGGAGACGAAGCCACTACAAAACCAAAACCCTCAACCTAAGGAGGTAGATATTGCCAGTTAGTAAATCGGCTCAAAAACGGGTACGTGTAACTGAAAGAAAGAAGCTCAGAAATAAACCTATTCGTAGTCTGTGTAAGAGCAATATAACTAAGGCGGAGAGGCTTATTTTCCTGGGCGAGCTTGAGGCGGCTCGGGAAGCGGTGGTGGTTGCCATCAGTTCTTTAGATAAAGCAGCGGAAAAGGGGGTTATCCACCCCAATAATGCCGCCCGCCGCAAATCACGATTGATGAAGAAGCTAAGTGAAGCCCAGGCCTCGGCTCCGGCTAAGACCGAGCCGCAAGCGGCTGAACAACCCTCCCCGGAAGAACTTGACTCAGGAGGGTAAAGAGGTTTATGCTCCGAAGGATGTCATGAAAGGGAAGCCATGATTTTATCTCAGTTTCAGACTGTAGGGCATGACCTGTTTACCAAGGGGCTGGTCTCCTCCCATAGCGGGAATCTGAGTATCAGGCTGGGAGAGAAGGTCATCATTACTCGCCGCACCAGCGGGCTAGGCTGTTTAGAGGAGCACGACCTGATCGAGACCGGGATAAACAAAAATGACCGCAATACGCCACTGGCGTCAATAGAATTAGCTGTCCATCGTGCTATTTACCGGCAAACACCGGCATCGGCTATTGTTCATGCCCATCCCTCTCATGCCGTTGCCCTGTCGCTAACTGAAACCGAGATTGTACCCATTGATGCTGAAGGTCTGTCTATAGTGGGGCGGGTTCCTGTCCTGGGTTGGCACATGAAGGTGAAACCTGGGGGTCTGGCTGATATAATTGCCCAGGCATTAAAGCAACACCGGATTATCATGGTTCATGGTCATGGCAGCTTTGCCGTTGGTCAACTTCTGGAGGAAGCCCATAATTACACCGCCACTTTGGAGGAGGGCTGCCAGGTAATCTGCCTATTGAAGTCGCTGCAGGTAGGTGTGCCCAAAAACGTCCCCAAGAAGTAGCTATCTTTTGTAGACAGGGGTGCACCAATCGAGGTATTTGGGGTTATTGCCTCGTATTATCTCAGAATAGAGATGCTGTAACTTCTTGGTTATTTCGCCAATTTCGCCGTTGCCTATCTGGCGGTGGTCTATTTCAGCTATCGGGGTTATGTGGGCGGCGGTGCCGGTCAGGAAACACTCTTCGGCACTAAAAAGTTCGCCGAGCTCAATCGGCCTCTCGATGGTCTCTATACCCAGTTCCTGCTGCGCCAGCTTTATCGCCGTATCCCGGGTAATGCCCTTCAGGATATGGTTGTCGATGGCGGGCGTAACCAGTTTACCTTTCGTCACCAGAAAGATGTTCTCGCCGCTGCCTTCGGCAACATAGCCATTGGGGGTAAGCATGATGGCTTCATCAAAGCCCTTCTCGGCGGCCTCTGATCTGGCAAAGGCGTTATTGACATAGAGCCCGGTAATCTTGGCGCTGGGCGGGATTACGTTATAATCAGGGCGCCGCCATGAAGAGACGCTGCACCTCACTCTATCCTTATCCAGATAGGGCCCCCAGGGGAAGGCGAAGACCAGGAAATCACATTCCAGGTCATGGAGGCGGACGCCTAAGGACTCTGAGCTCTTGTAAGCCAGGGGGCGGACGTATAAATCTTCCTTAAAGCGGCACCTTGCCACCAGCTCAGTGGTTATCTGGCATAGCTCATCTATGGTGTAAGGCAGGTCAATATATAACACCTGGCAGCCGTCGTGCATCCGCTCGTAATGCTCCCGGAGACGGAAGAGGTAAATCTGCTTTTGCTGGCTGTTCCAGTTGCCCCTGATGCCCTCAAAGACGGCGGTGCCGTAGTGGAGGGAATTGGTCATAACCCCTATCTTGGCTTGGGATAGAGGGACAAATTGCTTATTAAAATAGGCGTAAGACGGCATTTAATTCTCTCCTTGTTAGATAGCGTTCATTATAACTCATCACTTGGAAATAAGACAAGTAGGTAAAGTAAGAGAGGGGGCTTTGCCCCCTCTCTAATAATCTCTTCCCTCTCCAATTAACTTTGCGGGCTAAAACTTGGCACCACAATGGGAGCAGAATTTACTGCCGGGAGGGTTGACCTGTGAGCAAGCCTTACAGGTTAGCCCGCCGCTTGCTTCGCTTTCACCCATGTAAAGCTTGACGTGAGGCCAGGGGATTTCTATTCCTTCCTCATCAAAGACCCTCTTGATTCTTCTCCTCAGTTCCCCCATAACCTCCCACTGCTTCATCGGTCGGGTTTCACCTACTGCCTTGATTTCAATTCCTGAATCTCCAAATTTATTTACCCGGAGCAGCCAGGGTGTTTTGGCGATTAGTTTCGGTTCCCAATCTGGCTCCGAAGCCATTTCTTCCCATACTCTCCTGATTATTGCCATTACCCGGTCAAGGTCTTCTTTGTAGGCGACACTGATATTCAGGTGTGCCCGGGACCATGACATGGTATAGTTGCTGGCTACCCTGATTTCGCCGTTTGGGACAATATGAAGAATGCCATCCAGGTCTCGGAGCTGGGTCCGCCTGAGGTTAACCCCTTCCACTATGCCAACTGCATCGGCAATCTTGATGACATCGCCTACATCAAACTGATTCTCGGAGATGATGAGGAAGCCGGCAATCAAGTCCTTTATGAAGCTCTGGGCGGCAAAGCCTATGGCAATGCCGGCGACTCCAGCCCCGGCTAGGAGGGGGGTAATATCCAGCCCTACCTCGGAAAGAATCATGAATAGGGCAATTACAATTAGAATTAGCGCGATAACTTGGGTGATGGCGCTGCTTAATGTCTCTGACCTTTTGGCATGCTCCGACCGGGCACGACGCCCTTTGCCTCTTGTCGTAATAAACCTCTCCATTATTCTGGGCGTTAATACCTTGGATACCTTATAAACCAGATAGGATAGCAGAAGGATGACTAAAATAAGAATGCCGTGTTCCAGTAGCCAGCCACGTACTGCGTCCAGAGCCGGAGAGATATCCATGCCGTAGCGGGAGAGGATAACTGCAGCTACGGCAAGAGCCAGTATAACCCCGCCGATACCGATAATGACCCAGACTACCACCCTCTGGATGCCTCTCAGTTGCTCCCGCCACTGCAGGGGCACTAACTTTTCTATAGCCCGGGGAATCCAGTGCTTGAACAGAAAGAACAGAATGAACGCCGAAACGACGGCGATTAGTATCCATATCCCGTTATCCATGAACCAGTCCCACATAGCGACCGCCTCCTCAGAACAACTTGATATATTATACCACAGTATGGCTTTATGAGAAGGCTGGACTCAAGTCGGGCTAAGTGGTATATATTAGGTAACACGGGATTGGGGGTGAGCTATGCTGGAAACACTGTCAACCGAGACGCTTGAGGCTATCTTTGACACACTGCCAGTAGATTTAACCTTCGTTGACGAGACCGATACCGTCAGGTATTACAGCCGGGGTGAGGAGAGGATATTCAGAAGGACTCCGGCGGTCATCGGCAAGAAGGTGCAGCAGTGCCATCCGCAGCAAAGCGTACATAAGGTAGAGCAGGTAGTAAGCGACTTAAAATCAGGCAGGAGCGATGTAGCCGAATTCTGGATTGAGCTAAAAGGGCGCAGGGTATATATCAGGTATTTTGCCGTCAAGGATAAAGCTGGCAAGTACATCGGTGTGTTGGAGGTAACCCAGGACATAACCGACCTGCAGAAGATAGAGGGTGAGAAGAGACTGCTGGATGAGGGGTAACCCCTACCTTGATAAGCTCGGCGTCTGCAGCGTGTAGCCCTCCCCACCCTCGGGGAAGATATCCTTTAGCTTCAGTGTCCTGCCCGTCTGTATGGCGGTGAAACCGTATTTTTTGCGGATGCGGTCGATGGCTTTATCCAGCTGCTCCTGCCTCTGAGCGGAGGTGTCCAGCATCTCCAGCTGCCGGCCCGCTTCCACCAGCTCTGATACCCCGATGCCAATAAGGCGCACCGCTTGCTTTTCCTCAGATAGCGCCCGGTTTAGCAGCTTCAGCCCGGTGTCAAAGATGGTCTGGTCGCTATCGGTGGTCTGGCTCAAAGTCTGGCGGCGGGTGAAGGTGGTAAAGTCGGCATATCTCAGCTTCAGGGTTATGCACCTCGCCCGCTTGCCCTTCTGGCGCAGGTCGGCACCCACCCTCTCCCCCAGGTAGCGCAGGGTTGCCTTGAGCAGGGAGCGGTCTCTGGTATCCTGGCCGAAGGTGGTCTCACGGCTGGTGGACTTGGCCGAGGCCGGGGGCTCTACCTCCCTATCATCAATGCCGCTGGCGAAACGTTGTAGAACCTCACCAGACGCACCAAAATGGCTTTTTAGGGCTTTTAAGGGCATGGTGGATAGTTTGCCTATAGTGTCAATACTCAGGCTCTTTAATTTGTGCCCTGTTTTTTTGCCTATTCCCGGCAGCTTGGCGATGGGTAACGGCGACAGGAAGGCGCGCTCTTTACCCGCCGCCACCTCCAGCAGCCCGTCAGGCTTGGATAGCTCGGAGGCGACCTTGGCTGTAACCTTGCCGCTGGCGATGCCGATTGAGGCGGTAAGCCCCAGCTCAGCTTTGACCCGCTGCTTTATCTTTGCCGCCATCTGACGGGCCGAGCCGTGGATGGACTCAAAGCCGGTGGCGTCTAGGTAGGCTTCGTCAAGGCCCATCGGCTCAAGATAGGGGGAGAAGGAAGCTAAGGTAGTCATAAACCTTTGTGAAGCGTCACGATACCTGGGGAAGCTGCCCTGGATAAAAATAGCCTGCGGGCAGAGACGGCTGGCGGTGACCAGCGGCATACCAGCACGCAGTCCAAAAGCCCGGGCTTCATATGAGGCGGAGGCAACCACCCCCCGCCCCTGGGGACGCCCCCCGACGACGACCGGCTTGCCCTTGAGGCTGGGGTCGTCCACCTGCTCCACGGAGACAAAGAAGGCGTCGAGGTCGATATGCATAATGCGGCGAGCCATACGCTTTTATTATACCAATTCAACCGTGAGGAGGATAGCGGCCAGGGGTGCCTGTTCAGTTATTCAGGCGGTGCCATTGCCTGCATCCAGTAGGGATAAATAGCCAGTGGCTGGCTCAGTTCGTCGAGCCGGCTGACTTCTTCGGCGGTCATTTCCCAATCGGTTGTTTTGAGGTTATCGGCCAGTTGCTCTGGCGTCCGCGCGCCGATGATGACCGAAGATACTCCCTCTTTGCCGAGCAGGTAAATAAGCGCTGCCTGGGCAACGGTGGCATTATGTGCCTTGGCGATTCGGTCCAGTTCCTCGACAATATCAAATCCCTTTTCCTCATCAAATTGCAGGAATCTTGGCTGCGGCCCGCTAAGGCGGGTGCCCTTGGGTTGAGGCTTTCCACGACGATATTTGCCACTGAGGAAGCCGCCGCTCAAAGGGCTCCAGACCAGGATGCCTAGCCCCTGGTCAAGGCATAGAGGCACCAGCTCATTTTCCAGTTCGCGCGCCATCAGCGAATAGAGGGCTTGCAGCGTTACGAACCTTTCCCAGCCGCGCTTATCGGAGATAGCTATGGCTTTCATCAACTGCCAGCCGGAGAAGTTAGAACAGCCGATATAGCGCACCTTCCCCTGGCGCACCAGGTCATCGAGAGCCCGCATGGTCTCCTCCAGCGGTGTGTCGGGGTCGAAGTTGTGGACCTGATAGAGGTCGATATAGTCCGTGCCCAGCCTCTTCAGGCTGGCGTGGCATGCCTTGATGATATGATGGCGGGAAAGTCCGACATCGTTGGGCCCCGGCCCCATTTTGCCGCGGACTTTGGTGGCCAGGATGACGCTCTTGCGTCGGTTGCCCAGTGCCTTGCCGACTATCTCCTCCGATAGCCCCTCGGAATAGACATCGGCGGTGTCAAAGAAGTTTATCCCTGCCTCCAGGGCCATATTCACCAGGGTATTAGCTTCCTTCTGTCCGAGTCCACCAATGTTCTTGAAGAAGCCCCGACCACCAAAAGTCATCGTCCCCAAGCATAGCTCAGAGACCTTGACGCCGGTTTCGCCCAGAAAACGCATTTCCACTTTTTGCCTCCTATTTGTGCCTTAGGGAATCTCTGGTCTGTATTATTGAATTAGTATCTCCGATTATCAACTTGAGTCAGGTCAATATGCATAATGCGGCGAGCCATTACTGACCTCGGGAAATGAAGACTTTAACTCTGCGCTCGAAGACACTGCGCTCGATGAGAACTCGGCGCTGGCACTTAAGGCATTTAATCCCGATATCAGCCCCCAGCCTGACCACCTGCCACTCATCGCTGCCGCAGGGGTGTTTCTTCTTAAGGCGGACCACATCGCCCAGCTTTATCTCCATAACCATGCTTTTTGTCTCAACGAGCTGAGCTTAGGGTAGAGCGATAATGGTTAATCTTGTCTCTTAACGATAAGGCGACCCGCCGCGCTGCATCGGCGAAATCCCTTCCCCTTGAGGCATATATGATTTGCCTTGACGAGGAGAAAATCGCTTTCTGCCCCCGAGTACTGACCCCATGGCGAACTGCCGAAGCCAGGTCTCCCCCCTGAGCGCCAATGCCGGGTATCAAAAGCAGCATATTGGGGTGGTTCTGCCTTATCAGTTTCAGTTCCTTGGGATAGGTAGCTCCCACCACCAGCCCGATATTATTGCCTAGTTTATTCCACTGAGCGGCTCTGAGGGCTACAATCTCAAATAGGGGGAGGCGCTTGCGCCTTAAGACAAGGCGCAGGTTCTGGAAATCAGCGGCGCCGGGGTTTGACGTCCGGCAGAGAATAAATATTCCCTTATCCCACTGCTCAATAAAAGGCTCTATTGAATCGAAGCCGAGGTAGGGGTTCACGGTGGCGGCATCAAAGCCGTAGGTGGAAAAAAGAGCCTTGGCATAGGCTTTGGCGGTGTTGCCGATATCACCCCGTTTGGCATCGCCGATTACCGGAATATTATCCGGTATGTACTTAATAGTGCGCTTCAGGTCGTCAATCCCATCATCAAGGGCTTCATAGAAGGCGAGGTTGGGTTTGTAGGCGCATACCAGGTCAAAGGTGGCATCAATAATCGCCTTATTGAATTTAAGAACGTCCATCCGTCTCGGCATCAGCTCCGGGTCAGGATCAAGCCCGATGCAGAGTAAGCTCTCATTCTTTTTCATTGCCTCCGTCAGTTTTTCGTTGAAGTTCACCTTGCACCCCCGTATAAGCTGATAATATCAGCCCCTGTGGACTAGGTCAAGTGTGTCCTCTGTGCCTTGAATTGTTGACGGCTAGCGGTAATGATATAATTAGCCAGCATGGATTACCACCAGGCCCTGGATTATATCAATAGCTATACCGACTACGAAAAAATAGGCATGCCACACGACCCAGCATTCTATGACCTCAGGCGTGTGGATGAACTGCTGGCCTATTTAGGTGACCCTCACCGCAAAGCCAGCTCAGTTCACATCACCGGCACCAATGGCAAGGGGAGTGTAGCGGCGATGGTGGCTTCAGCCCTTACTACTTCAGGTTATACCACCGGGCTTTATACCTCACCCCATCTACATACCTGGAGAGAGCGTATCCGGGTTGATGGGGAGTTAATCTCTGAGGAAGAGTTAGCTCGGCTGGTGGAAAGGCTTAAGCCTGAGGTTGAGGTAGTGAACCAGAGAGCCACCTATGGTAAGCTGACCACCTTTGAGTTCCTGACCGCGCTAGCCTTTGCTTACTTCGGGCAAAGGGGGGTGGACTTTCAGGTGCTGGAGGTGGGGATGGGGGGTAAGTTCGACGCCACCAACGTGATTAACCCTGTGGTTTGCATTATCACTTCTATTGGCTTTGACCATATGGATGTGTTGGGTAGTACCCTGGCTGAAATCGCTGCCGAGAAGGCGGGTATTATCAAGCCCGGCAGCACCGTGGTGCTCTCTTCGCAGCCTGATGAGGCGGCTGAGGTAATCAGGAAGACCTGCCGGGAGCGAGGGGCACAGCTAGTAACCGTTGGCAGCGACGTCACCTGGCAGGGTCTTGGTTTTGACCTGTCCCGGCAGCTACTTCGGGTGGAGGGGAGAAGAGATATTTATGAGCTTTCTATTCCACTTCTGGGTCAGCACCAGCTGGTTAATGCGGCCACGGCGGTGGCTACCTTGGAGGTTTTAGCCGATAAGGGCTTCGTAATTCCCAAGGAAGGCGTTACTAAGGGTTTTGAGCAGGTTAGCTGGCCGGGGCGGCTCCAGATTCTCAGCCATCACCCCCTGGTGGTGGTTGATGGCGCCCATAATATTGACTCAGCCCGGAGGCTAGCGCAGTCTATTGAGCAGTACTTTAATTTTGACCAGGCTATCTTAGTTATCGGGGCATCGGACGATAAGGATATAGCCAGCGTAGTCTCAGAGCTATTTCCCCTTTTTGATAAGGTAATTGTCACTCGCTCCCGCCACCCCCGGGCGATGGCGCCGGTGCCTCTGGCGGCTGAGTTTGCCCGCCACGGAGTAGAAGCCGAATTAGTGACGGATGTTCCCTCGGCGCTATCCCGGGCTCTAGCTCTAGCCGGGGATAAAGACCTGGTCTGCGTTGCCGGTTCCCTGTTCGTAGTAGCCGAGGCAATGGAGCAGGCAGCCAGGCTTTCCCTGACAAGGTAGAGATTTTTTGCCTTAATACAGTCGGTTGCGCTAAAATATTCAGGAAAAACTTGTGAGGTTAGCTAATGCCTACGTATGAGTATGAGTGTGGTTCCTGTCATCACCGTTTTGAAAGGAAGCAGCGGTTTGACGCCAAGCCGGTAGCTATATGTCCCAAATGCCGGGGCAAGGCGAGCCGTGTTTTTCATTCTAATCCTATTATCTTTAAGGGTAGAGGCTTTTATACTACCGATAGTCGTAAAGGTATGCCCGAGCTGGGGAAGGGTGGAGAGGAATTGGCCGGTGGCAAGAAGGAGAAGAAGTGAAGGCGCTATTGCAGCGAGTCTCCGGCGCTTCAGTGAGCGTGGCTGGGGAGGTGGTAGGCAGGATAGGTCGGGGACTGGTGGTTTTTGTCGGCGTAGCCAATGGGGATACCGAAAAAGATGCCCGGTATCTGGCGCAAAAGCTCGTCAATCTGCGCATTTTTTCTGACCGGGAGGACAGGTTTAACCTCTCGGCTCTGGATGTTGGGGGTGAGCTACTGCTGGTGAGCCAGTTCACCCTGCTGGCTGATACCAGGAAGGGGCGCCGTCCCAGTTTTACTGACGCCGCCCCACCGGCTCAGGCTGAGAAGCTATTTGAGCAGTTTGTTAGTGAGGTCAGAGCCAGCGGACTAAAGGTGGCCACCGGGCGCTTCCAGCAGTATATGCAGGTTGAAATCCACAACGATGGTCCGGTAACCATAATGCTGGATAGCGGGGACAAAGTTTAAGCCGTTTTATTGAGAATAATCGCAACTACAAAGGCTTGCAGTAAACCAAAAATCCTGATATAATAACCATCGCCTTCTCAACTTAGGTCAAAGTTAAGTGAAACAGCCCGGAGATATAGTAAGCAAGCTAACTGAGCAGGGGTATCGGCTGACACCGCAGCGGATGATGACCATCTCGGCTATTGAGAATAGTGATGACCATATTAGCGCTGAGGAAATCTATGCCCAGGTGATAGCTAAATACCCCCATGTCAACATCTCAACCGTCTATCGTACCCTGGAATTACTCAAACGGCTCGGTCTGGCGACGGAGACTGACTTTGGTGAAGGTCGGGTTAGATATCATCCTGCGGGGAAAGGGCACCATCATCACCTGGTCTGTCAGGAGTGCGGAGCCATAGTTGACCTTGATGAGTCAGCGCTGGCCTCACTCAAGGACGTTTTGCTCCGGGAATATGGGTTCAGTGCTGATTTGAGGCACCTGGCTATTTTTGGTCGCTGTGTTAAATGTGGTAAATAAATTTTTTTGACCAGCTATTGCATCTAGTTGCAATTGCATTAAAGTGCAAGTTGGGAGACTAAGCTATGATTATCTCAAAAAGTAAGAGCATGATGCGTAGGTCCTTTGAGAAGACGCTCTATCGGTTCAGGGAAATACCCCGGGCGGAATTTGACGGAGATTTCGGCATCTACATTCATGTCCCCCTCTGCCTGTCCAAATGCTCCTTCTGCCCTTTTTACAAGGAGCTCTTTTCGGAAAAGCTGAAACAGCAATACCTGGACGCTATTTTGAAGGAAATAGATGGTGCTGACATTCGGGGAAAAGCTAAGTGGATCTATTTTGGCGGTGGCACGCCCAATACCCTTACCATAACCGACATATCTGGCATAGTGGAGCGGATTGGAGGTAAGGTTCAAATAAAAAGCATGGGCATGGAACTATTGCCAGCACTGCTAACTGATGAATACCTGAGGGAGCTGAAGGCAATCGGTTTCACCAAGATAAGCATCGGAGTAGAGAGTTTCTCAGACCAGGTACTCAATAAAGCAGGCAGAAAAATCACCACCCATGACCATGTCAGACGAATAATAGAGTTGGCTAAATCCCTTGGGCTATGGGTGAATGTGGATATGATGGTGGGTCTGCCCGATCAGGATGCCAACACCTTCAGACAGGATATCAAGGAAATATCAACTATTCTACCCGACCAGGTTACCATTTACCCGTTTATGGTAATCAGGGGATTGAAGGCAATACCAAGTAGCCCTTCCCAAGAGCAGTTTGAGCTTATCGAGGAAGCAGACGAAATGCTAACCGGTAGATGTGGATACAGCAGGAGCGGGGTGTGGACATTTGCCCTGGGCAATGACCTTTATGATTCATCAAGGGATGAGCTTATTGAGGACTACGCTGGTTTCGGACCTAGCGCCTTTTCCACCTATGGAGATTGGAAGGTGGTGAATCCCGAATTGGACGTCTATGTCAAGAATATGGAAAATGATAGAAGGATGGGGTTTGTTGCTTCTAAGACCAAAGCCAGTAATGACTGGCGGCAATTTGCCCGAATGCTCTACGACCTTAAAGTTGATGACACCGGTAATTTACCCTCGTACATAAAACTTTTCATTTGGTTGCTAAAACTTACTGGCTACATCAGGCATGGTATCCCTACTGGAAAAGGAAAACGCTTTGCCCATGAGATAACCAAGACTGTGGTGGAATCCCTGCCGTTTCCGGTTCAGAACCCTGGGTGTGTCGAGAATTATGATGAATACCTGGCTTACAAGAGGGCGGGTTGAGCGATAGACAATCCCTATTGCTCTCGCTTGAGGGCTACGCTACCCTTAGCCACCCTCATTGTCGTCCCCGATTCTACTTTTATGACTATACTATCCTCGCTGACGCTTTCAACCGTTCCGTAGATGCCGCCGGCGGTGATTACCCTATCTCCCCGTCTCAGTTCTTCCATCAGTTGCTTGTGTTCCTTCTGTCTCTTGCGCTGGGGGCGAATCATGAGGAAATAGAACATGGCAACAATCAGCACCAGGAAGATGATTATCGTATAGTCGAACCCTCCTCCTTCTTCTCCCTCTGTTGGGTATAAGCAACCCCCTATAAATACTAGAACGGTGATAAGCAATCCCGCAATTAACGCCAAAGTTAATATTTTTCTCTTGTTCATTTACCCCTCCTCAGGTTAATATTCAACTCTGCCCTGTAGTGACCAGGGGCTTGTTTTCTCAATCCTGATTTTCATCAATTTGCCCAGGCAGTCATTGCTGCCATCGAAGAATACCAGTTTACCACTTCTGGTTCGACTTTGCCACTTACCCTTTCTCTCCCCCTCTACCAGGACTTCAACCGTCTTGCCCCATAGCCGCCCGTTAATCTCAGTAGCGATGCCCTCCTGGAGCCGCTCAATCTCGTTTAATCGGCTCCTTTTCTCGGCGGGCGGGATATTATCCTCCAGTTTCCTGGCTGCAATTGTCCCCGGTCTTGGTGAGTAAGCAGCTACATGGACTGTATCAAACTTTAGCTCGGAGAGCAAGTCGACCGTTTGCTGGAACTGCTGCTCTGTTTCTGAGGGGAAACCGACGAGGACATCGGTGCTTAAGTGCACCTCTGGTATTTTACTGCGTATCTCGGTGATAAGCTGGCGGTAGTGCTCTACGGTGTAGCCCCGCCTCATTGCCTTCAGAATCTCGTTGCTGCCAGACTGAACGGGGAGGTTGAGCTGCTCACAGACCTTGTCTAAAGAGGCTACCGCCTCAATCAGCTTGGAGCTCATGTCCTTGGGGTGGTTGGTCAGGAACCGGAGCCGAAACAGTCCATCTATAGCATTTAGCTCGTAGAGCAGGTCAGCCAGGTCTGGCTGGGTGGGTAGGTCATGCCCGTAGGAGTCCACATTTTGCCCCAGCAGGGTAACCTCTCTGGTGCCACGATTTACCAGCTCCTTGACCTCTTTAGCGATTTCTTCCGGCGGTCGGCTTTTTTCTCTGCCCCGGCGGTAGGGGACAATGCAGAAGGAGCAGAAGTTATTACACCCCTGAATTATAGGGACATAGGTACAGGGTGCAGGACGGCGGGGTAATGTTTGCCCCTGTTCAGCTTTTTCCAGCCACTGGGGATATTCTCCGGGCTTGAAGAAGTAATCAACCTGGGAGAAGCGTTTCTTGAGTTGGGCCACTTCAGCATTGACCAGGCAGCCGGTAACCGCAAGGGTCAGGTTGGGGCGTAACTTTTTCAATGGTCTAAGGGCGTTGAGCTTGTTGACCACGCGGTTCTCGGCGCTCTGGCGCACCACGCAGCTATTGAGCACAACCAGGTCAGCCTCCTCGGCGGTGGCTATAGCCTGATAGCCCAGGTGCTCAAGGTAACTGCCCAGCCGCTCCGATTCCGCCTTATTCATCTGGCAGCCGATGGTCCAGATATGATATTTGGGCATGGCTTTCTCTATAAGGATACCAAAAAATGCCCCTTAATTTAAGGGGCACACTAGCCTACTATGGCGGAGGGAGTGGGATTCGAACCCACGACCCCGAGTTACCAGGGTAAGCGCTTAGCAGGCGCCCGCACTAGGCCACTATGCGATCCCTCCCAAGTCTACAAATTAAATAATAGCCACTAAGTGTGGCCTAGGTCCTTTACTTCTTTCCCAGCACGCCCTTAATCATATCAAGGGTTTGCTGGCTGTATGGCCCCCCTTGCTTATAATGAACCTCGCAGGGGAATCCGTCGCATCTTGTGCAGTGATCCACCTTATTCTTTATAGCACACTCAAGGATAAAACAGGGATTTCCCATTGCTGCTTTGAACCCCTCCAGCTTCTCTGGAGCTTTTGGATCTGTCCCGGGTACACAACCACCCAAAGGGCAAAACCCCTTTTCCCGAATTCCGCATACTTCACAAGCTATACCGCAGGCTGATGGCACAATACTCCTCTCTTGTTTTTGGTATAGTCATTGTATCATAACCCTTTAGCTTGCTCAAACCTGCTGGGCAGGTCTTTCCCCCCACCCCCCAGCTACTTTAGGTCTTGCTTCCCACCCACCCGCCCCTAAGGGCTTTGCTCCCCAATCCCTGGTGAGGGTGATAGAAAATACAAAGCCTCTTTATTGGCTATTCTATGGTGTGCTATCATGGGAGTACGGATGGAGATAAATGTTTTAATCGATGAACCCCTTGAGGCAGACCTTGAGCTGGGGTGGCTACAGGGCATCGCCCGGCAAGTCCTGGCAGCCCAGGGGGCTGGCGCTGAGGTGGAGATGGGTCTGGTTATTGCCACTGAGGAACGGGTTAAGCAGCTAAACCGGGACTATCGGGGGAGGAATGAGCCTACCGATGTCCTTGCCTTTTCCGCCAGAGAAGAAGTCGGGGCAGACCTACCTCCTTTCGTTCAACCCCCTGACGGTGTTCTCCACCTGGGTGAGGTGATTATTTCCTACCCCCAGGCAGTAACTCAGGCTGAGGAGCACAAGCACTCGGTAAAAAAGGAGCTCGCCATTCTTATCATCCACGGTGTGCTCCACCTGCTGGGGTATGAGCATGATAAGCCGGAGCTA
>JAUWZG010000005.1 GCA_030615425.1 Dehalococcoidia bacterium | reverse complement strand
GCGTCAGCCATGGACGCCGTGGTCGATGTCAACACCGCCACCAGATTAAGCAAGCTGGGAGGGCTGGGCGTTCTCAATCTGGAGGGGGTGCAAACTCGCTATGATAACCCCGAGGAGGTCCTGGCTGAGATTGCCCGGGCTGCCAATGCCGAAGTCACCGCCCTGCTGCAAAAGGTCTATTCTGAACCAATCAAGGAAAACCTCATCGGTGAGCGAATTGAGGCGATTAAAAAGGCGGGGGCGGTATGCGCCGTTTCAGTGACACCGGCTAATACCAAACGCTTTGCCCCCATAACTGCTGAAGCCAAGGCTGATATCCTTGTCGTCCAGTCCACGGTTACCACCGCCAAGCACACATCCAAAAGCTACGAGGGGCTAATCTTTCCCAAGCTTCGCAAGTTAATACCTATGCCTATCATTGTCGGCAATTGTGTCAGCTATAGCGCCTGCTTGGAGATTATGAGAACCGGAATCTCCAGCGTTCTGGTCGGCGTAGGGCCGGGGGCAGCCTGCACCACCCGGCAGGTCCTTGGCGTGGGTGTCCCCCAGATAACAGCCACCATGGATTGCGCCCTTGCCAGAGATGAATACCAACGCGAGTCGGGAAGGTATGTGCCCATAATCACCGACGGCGGCTTTCGCAACGGTGGAGACCTGGGCAAAGCCTTTGCCGCCGGTGCTGACGCCGTAATGCTGGGCTCCATTCTGGCCCAAGCCAAGGAGGCGCCGGGGCTGGGTTATCACTGGGGTATGTCTCACCCCCACCCGGCACTACCCAGGGGAACACGGATAAAAGTAGGCACTACGGGAACAATGGAGCAGATTCTCTTCGGTCCCACCTCAGTTACCGATGGCAGCCAGAACCTGGTCGGGGCGCTGCGCACTGCCCTGGGCGTCTGCGGGGCACGCAATATCCAGGAAATGCACAAAGCTGAGATGGTAATTGCCCCGGCTATTACCACCGAAGGAAAATCCTGGCAGATGTCCCAGGCCAGCCCCTAAAGGCTACTCCTCCTCCTCCTCCTCTTCTTCCTCTTCGGATGCTACTACTGTCTCTCCACGAATATAAGGAACCAAGGGTTCTGCTTTTCTGCGCTTGCCTGGTGATGGCAGGGTCAATTTGTCAATCATCTGGCGTAATTTGGCTAATCTTCCCTCAGCCTCAATTCCAGCCTCCACCACCACACCGCCCACCCCTGCTTCCCATAGAGCCTGAAGCTCGCTGGCTGCCAACTCCGACGGCACCAAGACCAGCAAGGGTTTAGTCAACAGGCTGGCACAGCGCCGAAAGAGTATGAGGTGATTCCAGGTAAGTAAATAGTCCTTCCCACCTTCAGCGGCAACAAGCACTGCATCTACCGGTAAGTCATCGACTGCCTTCAATAAGCCTAGGTCGAGCCCGGGCTCGACCTCTAGTATCTTGCCCAGCTTTTCCTCCTCAAGCATGGCCAGCGAAGCACTACCGGCCGGGAAAACGACAAAGTCGCCGCCAGCCTCCACCATCTGCTCCATCCCTTCCCTGCCCATTTCTTTCAGCCAGCCACCCCAGGGAATATCAGGCACCGCCTGGCATATTTGTTTAAGGGTTTTAACCCCAGAACTCAATTTGGAGATTGGCAACAGCCCGGCATCAGCCCCAGCCACACCATCAGCCAAACGGTCAACGCCAACCTGAGCCAGACTGGCAATGAGCAGCATCCTGGGCTTCGGTGGCACCCCCGCCGCCCTGAACCCCATAGGCTTGAGCCCAGCCTGTGAAACCAGACTCAATTTATCTATAAACTTACTCATCTATCTACCGCAGGCTTTTAAGTGGAGCCGGGGTTACCATAGGCAATGAGGCTAATACAACCCTACACCAATGATATGATTTTTTAATTTGCTTTCTTCTGCCTTACTTATTTGGACAATTGCTCAGCTAAGTCACCAGCCAGGGGGAGCTTATATTTCTCCCCCTGAGCAGCTTTAACCATCAGTACTATCCACAGGACAAAGCCAAGCGCGCCGATGAGGTAGCCAAATATCCAACCAATAATTGGTATGAAGGCGAGGATAAAGTAGGCTATGTTAATGGCGCCAAAGGTAATTATTGACTGCATAGCATGAAAGCGCACGAACTTGTTATCTTTCTCCAGGATGAAGAATATCACCCCGGTTACCCAACCTAACACATAGCACAGTAATCCAGCAATGTTTGGCTCAAGCCCTGTGCTTGTTTTGCCCTTTGCCTTAGTCATTGTTCAAGCTTCCCTTTTGACTTTGAACTAGATATATCACTAATTTAGAGCAAAGTCAATGACTTCCCTCACTTGACAAAAACCCGATAATCGGGTAAACTTCACTTAATTAAATAAAAAGTAAAGGCTGGGAACGAGACTAGTATGCCCCCAGCGAGGCTCAGAGAGCCGGGTAAGGTGTGAGCCGGTGCCGGCGCAGGGGTTGAATGGACTCGGGAGCCACAAACCGAAAGGGGAAACCTGAGTAGGCTTTGTCGGAAGGGCACCGTTAGCAGAGCCCAGGGTATCGCTTCAAGATACTGAAGCCGTACCTGTAAGAGATGGTTGCCAAATAGCAATCAATTAGGGTGGCACCGCGAAGGACTGACCTCTCGCCCCTATAGGCGAGAGGTTAATTTTTTTGCCTGAGAAGGAGATAACTTTTATTATGTACCATCCTACATTAGAAGAATTTAGAGCGCTAAGAAACCAGGGGAATCTGGTGCCCATCTACCGCGAGATTGAGGTGGATTCAGAAACACCGGTTTCTGCCTTCTTGAAGGTGAAAGGCGGCGATTATTCCTTTCTCCTGGAGAGCGTTGAAGGTGACGAGCGTGTGGCACGCTACAGCTTTATCGGCACTGAGCCCTATCGGGTGCTGAGCACCAAGGAGGGAGATAAGACCAACCCCCTCAGCATCATCGCCGAGGAGCTGGGCAAACACAAGATGGTACCGGTAAGCGGGCTGCCTGATTTTTGCGGTGGCGCCGTAGGCTACCTTGCCTATGAGACAGTACGGCGCCTGGAAGAACTACCATCGCCAGAATCCGACCCCCTAGCTCTGCCCGAGTCAGTGTTCATGTTCGTTGATAGCCTTCTCATCTTCGACCACGCTACTCGCAAGATTAAAATTGTCAGCCACGCTCGCCCCGATGGTAACGCCGATAGCGCTTATCGGGCGGCAGTGGGCAAAATAGACAACCTAGCCAGTAGACTGGAGCAACCCCTTGCCCAACACGTAACACCGGATACACCAAAAGCACCCACCGAAATCTCTTCCAACTTCACCAGGGAAGAATTTGAAGCCAATGTAGAGAAGGCAAGGCAATATATCATCGCCGGCGAAGCCATCCAGATCGTGCTCTCCCAGCGCCTGAGCCGGCGCACCAACGCCCACCCCTTAAATATTTATCAGGCACTGCGGCGCATCAATCCCTCGCCCTACATGTTCTTCCTGGACCTAAAGGACTTCCAGCTCATTGGCTCATCTCCCGAGATTCTGGTGCGAGCGGTGGATGGCACGGTGACCACCCGTCCTATCGCTGGAACACGACGGCGCGGGAAGAGTCCGACCGAAGATGCCAAACTGGAGGAAGAGTTACGTAATGACGAAAAGGACCGAGCTGAACACATGATGCTGGTTGACCTCGGGCGCACTGAAATCGGCCGGATTAGCGTTCCGGGCACGGTTAAGGTCAGCGAGCTTATGAAGGTGGAACGTTACTCCCATGTCATGCACCTGGTCACCAACGTAGAGGGTAGGCTCCGTAGCGACGTGAGTCCTCTGGATGCCCTCGACGCCTGTTTTCCCGCCGGCACTGTCTCCGGGGCGCCCAAAATTCGAGCCATGGAGATTATCGCCGAGCTTGAGCCGGACAAGAGAGGACCATACGCCGGGTGTGTGGGCTACTTCAGCTTCTCCGGTAACATGGATACCGCCATAACCATAAGGACTATTATCCTGAGCAACGGAATAGCTTACATCCAAGCTGGTGCTGGTATTATCTATGAAAGTGTGCCTGAACGTGAATATGAGGAAACCCTAAACAAGGCCAAGGCTTTGCTAAAGGCTATTGAAGAGGCTGAGGCCTCAAACACGACGTCGAGGGGGAACCACCTATGATTAAGGAAGCAATTAGCTTACTGGTTTCGGGGCAGTCCCTTACCATGGAGCAAGCCGCCGAGGTGATGGAGGAGTTGACCACAGGACAGGTAACACCAGCCCAATTTGGCGCCTTTGTCACCGCCTTGAGAATCAAAGGCGAGACGGCCGATGAAATTGCCGGACTGGCCAGCGTGATGCGGGCTAAGTCGGTTCGGGTGGAGACCCTCGAGCCGGTGATTGATATTGTCGGCACAGGGGGTGATAACTCAAAAAGTTTCAACATATCCACCGCCGCCGCCTTGGTTGCCGCTGGTGCCGGGATAAAGGTAGCCAAGCATAATAACCGCGCCATGACCAGTCAGTGCGGCAGTGCTGATGTCCTGGAGGCGCTGGGAATGAAGATTGAGCTTGATGCCGGTCAGGTGAAGGACTGCCTAGAAAAGGTTGGCATCGGCTTCATGTTCGCGCCGATGTTTCACCCGTCAATGAAGTTCGCCGCTACCCCCAGGCGTGAGATTGGCATACGCACTATATTCAACATCCTTGGCCCACTGACCAACCCGGCACTGGCTGAGTCCCAGGTTTTGGGTGTGCCCAGCGAAGAGCTGGGCGAAAAGCTGGCGCAGGTGCTGCTTCGCCTGGGCTCAAAGCACTCCCTGGTAGTTCACGGCCTGGACGGAATGGATGAAATATCATTAGCCGGCAAGTCCAGGGTGTGGGAACTGCGTGAGGGTAAGATAACCGATTACCAGGTGTCCGCTGAGGACTTGGGGCTGGCAGCCGCCGCAGTTGAGACGCTAAAAGGTGGAACACCCCAGGAGAATGCGGCCATGCTGCGCTCGGTGCTGGAGGGTGAGCAAGGGCCGAGAAGAGACGCCGTGGTAATGAACGCCGCCGCCGGTATTGCCGTCGGCAACCGCACCCAACACCCCGCCGGGCTTCAAGCTCTAAAGGAAGGTACCGAGATAGCTAAAGAAGCAATAGATAGCGGACGGGCGCTGGATAAACTGGAGAGGCTAATTAAACTGAGTCAGAGTTATGAGTAAAACCATGTTTTTAGATAAGATTGTCGCCGAGAAGCTAGACGAGCTGGAGCAGAGGCAGAAAACTATCCCTCTGTCTGAACTTGAAGCAGCCATTAAGGAAAAACCTTCGCCCCTGGACCTGGCGGCGGCTCTTAAGGGGGATAGCCTTCGTTTGATTGCCGAGGTCAAGCGGGCGTCGCCTTCAAAAGGGGTGTTAAGCCCCGAGCTAGACCCGGTTAGGCTCGCCAGAACTTATGTCCAGTGTGGGGCGGCGGCAATATCAGTGCTCACCGAGGGGCGGTATTTTGGGGGAAGCGGGGAAGACCTTGAAGCAATAAGGCACCAGTTTCCCGACACCCCCCTACTGAGGAAGGACTTTATCCTGAAATCCTATCAGCTCTTTGAATCGCGTGCCTGGGGGGCAGACGCTGTGCTGCTGATTGCTGCCATTCTGAATGATACCGAGCTTGAGGAACTGCTCTCTTTAAGTCACGATTTGGGAATGCAGTGCCTGGTCGAGGTGCATAACCAAGAAGAGCTAAAAAGGGCTCTAGCATGCGATGCCAAAATAATCGGTATTAATAATCGTGACCTTGATACCATGGCGGTGGACATAAATGTCACCAGAAGGCTTCGCCCACTTATACCTCCAGACCGACTAGTGGTCAGTGAAAGCGGCATAAAAGGGCGAGACGATGTCCAGAAGCTAAAGGGGTGGGGGGTTGATGCGGTATTAATTGGCGAGGCACTGGTTACTGCCGATGACGTCGCCGCCAAGATAAAGGAGTTGCTTTGACCAAGGTTAAGATTTGCGGTATTACCGAGGTCTCTTATGCCCGGGCGGCAATAGAAGCCGGGGCTGACCTTATCGGCGTGGTCTTGGCCCCCAGCCCGCGGCAGGTCACTTATGAGAAAGCACAGGAGATAGCGGCTGCGGTCAAAAAACACGGTCTGCCGGTGGTGGGAGTATTCGTCAATATGCCGGCGGACGAGGTAAATAGCCTGGCTTCAGCCTGCGGGCTGGACTGGGTGCAGCTCAGCGGTGACGAGAGCTGGGAGTACTGCCAAGAAATAGAAAAACCGGTGATAAAGGTGATTCATATATCTAATAGGTGGGATGAGAAGGAGCTTTTAGCCCATCTGGAAGATGGCCAACGACAACTCGGTTCTCGTTCTCACATCTACCTGCTTGACACCTTTGTTGAGCAAAGGTACGGGGGAACCGGGCAGGCGTTCGCCTGGGAGATAGCCAGACGGGCGGTGGCAAAATACCCGGTCATTATTGCCGGCGGGCTAAACCCGTCAAATGTAGGAGAGGCGGTAGCCAGCTTGAGACCCTGGGGCATTGATGTCTCCAGCGGGGTTGAGAGCGGAGGGGTCAAAGATGTGGAAAAAATCAAGGCTTTTGTCCGAGCCGTCAGGTCGGCAGATTAAGGCTATAGATTATCTATACAAAGGAGGAACAGTCAGATGTTAGTGGTGATGAAAAATGATGCTACCGAAGACGAGGTGCAGGCAGTCATTAAGGAAATAGAGAGCATGGGTTATCGGGGCGTGCCTATGCCCGGTGCCCAGCGGACTGCAGTGTGCATTATCGGCAACCAGGGTCCGGTTGATGACTCACGGCTGCTGGTCATGGATGGCGTAAAGGAGACCATCCGGGTAACCAAACCATACAAGCTGGTCAGCCGAGAGACACATCCAGAGTCAAGAGTTATCGCCGTTGGCGATATCAAGATTGGCGGAGGTAAACCGGTGATGATGGCTGGACCCTGCGCCGTAGAAAGCGAGGAGCAGGCACTCACCATCGCCCACCTGGTTAAAAAGAGTGGTGCCCGGGTCTTCCGTGGCGGTGCCTTCAAACCCAGAACCTCACCCTATAGCTTCCAGGGGCTGGGAGAGGAAGGACTGAAGATACTGGCTAAGGTCCGCCAGGAAACAGGTCTACTAATCGTAACTGAGGCTACTGACCACACCAATCTTGAACTTGTGGAAAAATACGCCGACATTATTCAGATTGGAGCCAGGAACATGCAGAACTATTCCCTGCTGCGCCGGGCCGGTCAAGCCTCGAAACCAGTCCTGCTCAAGCGCAGTTTTGCGGCAACTATTGAAGAGCTGCTGATGTCAGCGGAATATATCAGCTCGGAAGGGAATAGTCAGGTCATCCTGTGTGAACGAGGAATACGCACCTTCTCCGACAACACCAGGAATACCCTAGACTTAAGCGCTATCCCTGCAATCAAGGAAGCCAGCCACTTGCCCATCATCGTTGACCCCAGCCACGCCGCCGGACGGAGGGACTATGTCATTCCCCTGTCCAAGGGAGCTATAGCCGTCGGCGCCGATGGTCTGCTGGTAGAGGTGCACCACGACCCACCGCACGCCCTCTCCGACGGGATGCAGTCCCTCTATCCGGAGCAGTTCGCCGAACTAATGGAGGAGATAAAGAATTTAATCCCATGATGGCCAGAAAAGAAAGCTCAACAGAATACGGCAGCCATATTATTAAACTAGAGACGGTCAAGAGCTGCCCCATTATTATCGGTGACGGCATCATAAATCAGCTTGAGCATTACTTTGACTTCAGCGGCTATTCCGCCGTCGTCCTGATAACTGATAGCGGCGTGAAGAGGCTCTACGGACAGAGTGTGACGAAAGCACTAGAAGCAACGGGAAAGAAGGTGTCACTGTTTACCCTGCCGTTGGGGGAGAGAGCCAAGTCATTGAGCACAGTGGAGCGGGGCTACCGGTTTCTGCTGGAGAACAATATAGACCGCAAAGGGCTAATCTGTGCTCTGGGGGGTGGGGTTGTCGGCGATGTAGGTGGTTATATTGCCTCTACCTACCTTCGGGGGATTGACTACATTCAATTGCCCACCACCCTCCTCGCCCAGGTGGACAGCAGCATCGGGGGCAAGGTGGGGGTCAACTTCAGCGGCAAGAAGAATATGGTTGGCAGCTTCTACCAACCAAGCGCTATTATTGGCGATGTTGCCCTGCTGAAATCTTTGCCACCAGCCGAGAGGCGAAACGGCCTGGCTGAGGTAATAAAATATGGTCTAGCCATGGACGAGGAGCTATTTCGCATCCTTGACCAGAAGGAGGGCAAGGAATTCAATACCGCTGAACTGAAGGATATTGTTATGCGGTGCTGCCGTTTGAAAGCCGGCATCGTAGAGGTGGACGAGACGGAGCGGAGCGGCCAGCGAGCCATACTTAACTTCGGTCATACCGTTGGTCATGCCCTTGAAGCCGCCACCAAGTTTCACACACTGAGTCACGGTGAGGCAGTGGCTATTGGCATGGTGGCTGCCGTCAGGATAAGCCAGCAGGTGGGCATGCTTGACCAAAGCGACGTTCCTAGCATTGAAAGCCTGCTGCTAAAGTTCGGCTTGCCCACCTATTGCCGGGGAGTAAACCCCGATGATTTAATTACGGCCATCCGTTTTGATAAGAAAACAACCCTCGGTCAGACGGGCTGGGTGTTACTCAAGGGCATGGGTAAGGGAGTAATTAACCAGCCGGTGGATGAGGCTGTGGTGAGAAAAGTCCTTATGGAGATATGCCGATGAGAATCCTGGTGATTAACGGTCCCAATCTGAATATGCTGGGCAAAAGAGAAGCCAAGCACTACGGCACCGATACCCTGCCGTCAATAGAGCAGGCACTCGCCCAGAAAGGGAAGGCACTGGGCTGCGAGCTTATTTTCTTCCAGTCCAACCACGAAGGAAGTATTATCGACTTTATACAGGAGAAAACAAATGGAGCCGATGGCATCCTGATTAACCCCGGTGCCCTGACCCACTACGGCTACTCCCTCCATGATGCCCTGGTTGACTGCGGACTACCGGTGGTTGAGGTGCACCTGTCAGATATTCATGCCCGAGAGGAGTGGCGCCAGATATCGGTTATTTCAGATGTGGCTATCAAGCAGATTTCTGGCCTTAAAACGCAGAGTTATTTATTAGGGCTTGAAGCCCTGGCCGAGCATATCAGGGGCGGAGAAGGCAAGTGAAAGTAAGAATAATACCATCGTCGGTGACGGGAGAGGTTTCAGCGCCGCCGTCCAAGAGCTACACCCACCGGGCGGTGATACTGGCCTCGCTGGCGGCGGGCGAGAGCATAATCGAGGAGCCACTGCTTTCAGATGACACCCTCTATACCATTGATGCCTGCCGCACCCTGGGGGCCGATATTGAACTCAAGGGCAATATGCTGAGAATTACTGGCACCGGCGGCCAAATCAGGGTCGCCGATAAACAAAGGATTTTTGCCGGCAACTCAGGGAGCACCATCCGGATGGTTGCCCCAGTGGCGGCTCTAGCCCGGACGAAGGTCGTCCTTGATGGCGACAGCCGACTGCGCCAGCGCCCGATAGGTGATTTGCTCTCGGCGCTGGAGAGCCTGGGGGTTAGCGCCCGCTCATTGGGGAACAACGGCTACCCGCCTGTTGAAATCCAGGGCGGGAAATTTAGCACGGGCGAGGTTACCATTCGGGGAGTAGTAAGCTCACAGCATATCAGCGCCCTGCTCATGATTGCCCCCTATACCGAAGATGGCTTAAGCATCAAGATTGCCGAAGGGCTCCGCTCCCGACCCTACATAGATATAACCCTTGATGTTATGCGAGCTTTCGGGGTTGAGGCAGCAAATCGTGACTATAAGCAGTTCCTGGTCAGAGGCGGCCAAAAATACCAAGCCAGGCGCTACCGCATAGAGGGAGACTACTCTTCCGCCGCCTATTTCCTAGCCGCCGGCGCCATCGGCGGCCAGCCGGTAACGGTAAACAACCTGAAGCCCGACTCCGCTCAGGGCGATAAATACCTTTTGCCTATTCTCTCCAAGATGGGATGTTCTGCAGAACACCAGAAGGAACAGGCAATAATTTCTCGCCGTGATGAGCTAAAAGGTGTTACCCTAGATATGGGTGATTATCCTGACCTTGTGCCGACGGTGGCGGTGGTTGCCGCTTATGCCGGCGGCAAGACAGAGATTAGCAACATCGGCCATCTGAGGTTTAAGGAGAGCGACCGCCTCAAAGACACAGCCGCCGAACTGGGCAAGATGGGAATAAAAGCCGATGTGAGCGATAACACCATGGTAGTCTATGGCGGAAAGCCAGAGGGAGCTGAAATCGAAGCCCATAACGACCACCGCCTGGCGATGAGTTTGGCCATTGCCGCCCTTTTCGCCGAGGGTGATTCCATAATTAACGGCGCCGAGGCGGTTACCAAGTCCTACCCCCAATTCTTCGCCGACCTGGCAAAATTAGGGGCAAAAGTTGAGGAACTACCATGAACATCGTCCTTATTGGCATAAGAGGCTCGGGGAAGACCACAGTAGGTGAAATTCTAGCCGGCAAACTGGGCAGAGATTTCGTCGAGATGGACGAGCTAATTGCCCAGAAAGCTGGGCTTACTATTCCTGAGATTGTGGCAAAGAACGGATGGGGAAAATTCAGGGATATAGAGGAGGAGATAACCAGCGAGGTCGCCGGGCGGGATAATATCATTAACGCCAGCGGCGGTGGGGTCGTAACCAGAGAGAAAAATATCTCCCAGCTCAAGGAGACAGGGCTAGTGGTCTGGCTCCAGGCCAGTGTTGATACCCTATTAAAGCGCCTTGGTGAAGATACCGAAAGGCCACCACTGGTCAGCGGCAGGAGCCGGCGGGGGGATATTGAGATAACCCTGGCCGAGCGAAAGCCGCTCTACCAGAAAGCCGCCGATTTAGCCATTGATACCGAAAACAAAACACCGGAAGAAGTAGCTGAAGCCATTATAAAATTGCTAACCAAAATCTGTTGCCTTATCGGCGACCCGGTGGAGCACTCGCTCTCCCCGCTAATTCACAATGCCGGCTATGAAGCCCTGGGCATCAACTATGTCTATGTCTCATTCCAGGTCAAAGATATTAAGCGGGCGATAGATGGCATAAGGGGGCTGAGCATTCGGGGGGCAAGTATTACCCTGCCCCACAAGACCAGCGCCATAAAATATATTGACCGGATTGACCCCCTGGCTGAGGAAATCGGTGCCGTCAATACCATCGTCAACGATGGGGGAGTGTTAACCGGCTACAATACAGATGGCGATGGCGCACTAAAGGCACTAGAGGAAGTGACCACGCTTGGCGGGAAAAAGGCAGTACTTATCGGCAGTGGCGGTGCTGCCTCAGCTATCGCCTTCGGGCTCAAGAAGAACGGGGTTGGGCTGGTGGTCTTAAACCGAAGCGAAGATAAAGCCAGAAGGCTGGCTAAGCAGGTTAATGCCGAGGACTCCGGCGGCCTGGAGAAACTTTCGCTAATCTCTTCGGCCGATATCCTGATAAACGCCACCTCGGTGGGAATGTCGCCCGAAGCAAACGAAACAATCATTCCCAAAGACCTTCTCCATAACCGGCTCACCGTCTTTGATATCGTTTATAATCCTAAGGAGACCAGGCTGCTTATAGAAGCCAGGGAAAGGGCATGTGCCATTGTCTACGGTTATAAGATGCTGCTCTATCAGGCAGCCATGCAGTTTGAACTCTTTACCGGACGCCAGGCGCCTTTACCAGCCATGGAGTCCGCCTTAACTCAAGTTTTGGGAGGAGAGAGCCATGCTACGCATTTTGACCGCCGGTGAATCTCACGGCCCGGCCTGTGTAACCATTATCGAAGGAATGCCCGCCGGAGTTAGAGTCCGCGTTGAAGACATTAACCAGGACCTGAAACGCCGCCACTCCGATTTCGGTCGTGGTGGGAGGAAATTAATTGAAGAGGATAAAGCCGAAATCCTCTCTGGCGTCAGATATGGTAAGACGCTGGGCAGCCCGATTACGCTTATAGTGAGCAACCTGGACTTTGCTAACTGGCAGGATGAAATGAGAATTGAGGAGGCCAAACAGACAGCGGCTAAGGTGACCAGGCCCCGCCCCGGCCATGCCGACCTGGCTGGTGTTTTGAAGTATGGACAGGACGATATCAGGAATGTCTCCGAGAGAGCCAGCGCCAGAGAAACAATAGGCAGGGTTATGGCGGGAGCAGTGGCTAGAAAACTGCTGCTGGAATTTGGCATCAGAATAGCCAGCCACACCGTCCAGATAGGCTCAGTGAAGCTAACTCGCCGTGGCTACGCTTTTGAAGAGGTGGCTTCGGTCTTTGAAACCGACCCCGATATAAGGTGCCTTGACTCAGAAACATCTGAGAAAATGAAGGAGATAATCCTTGAGGCTCGTACCAAAAAAGATACCCTGGGTGGGGTAGTTGAGGTTATCGCCAGCGGTGTCCCCGTCGGGCTGGGGAGTGTTATGCACTATGACCGCCGGCTTGACGGCAGGATGGCTCAAGCCCTGATGAGCATCCCCTCAGTGAAGGCAATGGAAATAGGTAATGCTATCACCGGAGCGGCTATGTTCGGCTCCGAGTTCCAGGACCAGATTACCTATAAGGGTAATCGCTTCACCCATAAGACCAACAATATGGGCGGGATAGAAGGCGGCATGAGCAATGGCGAGGACATCGTCTGCCGTGTTTACCATAAGCCAATCTCAACCCTCGGCGCTCCGGCAGAGACCATAGACATCGCCACTCACCGCCCGGTGCCAGCCATCGTAGAGAGGTCGGATGTCTGCGCCGTCCCCAGAGCCGGGGTTATCTCGGAGGCAATGCTGGCTCTGGTTTTGGGGCAGGCAATGATGGAGAAGTTTGGCGGCGACCATATAGACGAGATGAAGCGCAATTTCAATTCTTATATTAAGTCACAGGAGAAGGGCGTATGATGCTACCTGACGAAAGAGGATATTTTGGGGAATACGGGGGGCGGTTTGTCCCCGAGACCCTGATGCCCGTCCTGGACGAGCTGGCAGCCGCCTACAACCAGGCAAAGGCTGATGACGCCTTCTGGAGCGAGTTTGAGGCACTTTCTCGTGACTATTCGGGGAGACCGACGCCACTCTACCTGGCAGAAAGGCTGACCGAGCACTGCGGTGGTGCCCGCATTTTCCTTAAAAGGGAAGACCTGGCCCACACCGGCGCCCATAAAATCAACAACGCGCTTGGTCAGGGTCTCCTTGCCCGCAGAATGGGAAAGCGGAGGATAATCGCTGAAACGGGTGCCGGGCAGCATGGCGTAGCTGCTGCTGCCGTCTGCGCCAAGCTGGGGCTGGAGTGTATCGTCTACATGGGTGAGGAGGACATGCGCCGCCAGTCGCTCAATGTTTTTCGGATGAGGCTGATGGGGGCTGAGGTCAGACCGGTTTCCGGCGGCAGCCGAACCCTCAAAGATGCCATCAACGAGGCGATAAGGGACTGGGTGACCAACCCCGATACCTATTACCTTCTGGGCTCAGTCGTCGGTCCCTATCCCTATCCCGTGATGGTACGGGACTTTCAGTCGGTAATCGGCAGGGAAACCAGAGAGCAGATTCTGGCTCAAACCAAACGCCTGCCCGACTATATCGTCGCCTGCGTCGGCGGCGGCAGCAACGCCATTGGCATCTTCTATCCCTTTTTAGCTGACAAGGAGGTTAAGCTCATCGGGGTGGAGGCGGCGGGGAGGGGGCTTAACACCGGCGAGCATGCCGCCCCACTGATGGCGGGAACCGTCGGCGTGCTCCACGGGACAAAATCCTATATCCTCCAGGATAAAGACGGGCAGATTAGGGAGACGCACAGCATCTCTGCCGGCCTGGACTATCCCGGCGTCGGTCCTGAGCACAGCTATCTCAAGGACAGCGGGCGTGCCACCTATGTGGCGGTAACCGATGAGGAAGCCCTTGACGGCTTTCAGTTGCTATGTAAGACCGAAGGCATTGCCCCGGCTCTGGAACCGGCTCACGCCATATTCTATGCGGCTAAGATGGCCGCTTCGCTGGAGAAAGAGCAAATCATCGTGGTCAACCTTTCCGGGCGCGGCGATAAGGACATGGACATCGTAGCTCAAGCGCTGGGGGTAGAGCTATGAGCGATATTGCTTCCGCCTTTAGCTCACCAGGTCACAAAGCCCTTATTGCCTATATTACCGTAGGTTACCCCAGTATTGAAGCCACGCTGAAGGTAGTGCCGCTGCTGGCTCAAAACGGCGCTGATATTGTGGAGCTGGGAATACCCTTCTCCGACCCCCTGGCTGACGGGGTCACCATACAGAAGTCCAGCTTTCATGCCCTGCAGAGCGGAGTTACCCCCCAGCTCTGCCTTGAGCTAGCCAAGCAATTAAGAGATAAGGTCGATATACCACTGGTATTTATGACCTATTTTAATCCCGTCTTCAGCTACGGACTGGAGAAGTTCTGCGCTGCCGGCGCCGGGTCGGGTATTTCCGGGTTAATCATCCCCGACCTGCCCCCGGATGAAGGCTCGGAGCTGGAGGCTATTACTCAAAAGCAGGGGCTTGACCTTATCTATCTCCTGGCTCCGACCAGCACCGAGGAGAGAATCGGGCTGGTGACGAAAAGGTCACGCGGATTTATCTACGTGGTCTCAGTGACCGGGGTTACCGGGGCAAGGGACAGGCTACCGGCGGATCTGGCGGCGTTTGTCGCCAGGGTAAGAAAAGTGGCCAACCAGCCCCTCTGTGTTGGCTTCGGCATATCTACCCCGCAGCAGGCAGGCCAGATAGCCCAGATTGCCGATGGCGTGATTGTGGGCAGCCGCATAATTCAGCTTATGGAGGCTGAGGATAACTTCACCTCGCTGGTCGGCAGTTTCATCAAAGGGTTAAGACAAGCCCTTGACCAGCCGCAGACTGTCGGGTAAAAAGGCTCATCTGCCCCAAGATGAGCTTTTTGGTGGAGCTGAGGGGACTCGAACCCCTGACCTCCTCCGTGCAAAGGAGGCGCTCTCCCAGCTGAGCTACAGCCCCTCTTGTCAGGGATATTATAGCAATAAGGAGACCCGTTCGCAATTTGCTGAATACGGCTAGCGTGATAAGCGGTAATGTTCTATATGGAGCTAAAGATGTTCGGTGTCTTTGACTGGCTGGGCTGGCCACTATGAAGCCACTACGGCGCCGGTTTTATCAGTAGCGGTAAGCCAGCCACCATCAGGTAGACATCATCAGCCACCTGTGCCAGCATCTGGTTGGCTTTAGCCAGCAGGTCACGATATGACCGGCCCAGCCTACTGGCTGGCACCAAGCCCAGACCAACCTCATTGGTAACAATAATGAAGCTGGCATCAAGCCGGTCGATGCACTCAATCAGCTCACCAACTTCAGCTATAACCCCCTTCTCAATAAGGGGGGCATTGATTTGCTCACCAGCTTGGTCGCTATATTGACTGAAAATGTTGTTAACCAGAAGGGTGATGCAGTCCACAATCACCACCTGAGCCTCACCGATTTTCTCCAGAATCTGGCTGCCGAGATGTGAGGTAGCCTCAAGGGTGCTCCAGGCGGCTGACCTTGCCCTTTTATGCCGCTCAATGCGCTGGCGCATCTCCTCATCGCCAGCCACCGCCGTAGCCACAAAAAGCACCGCTTCACCCAGTTTGGGGGCAAGCTCCTGAGCAAAGTGGCTTTTACCACTACCGGCGCCGCCGATTATCAGAACACACCTCTTACTCACTTTATACCCCGAATAGAATATTTTCACCCAACCACCCCACCTGAGCCAGCAGACAGACCAGAATGAGCAGGCAAACCTCAGCCACCTCGTTTATCGCCCCATAGGTGTCGCCGGTAAGCCCACCAAGCTTACCCTTCAAATAGGCAGCCATAGCTACTACTATAATCCAGATAGCTAACATTATAATAAAGCCGGCCAGTTGCGCCAGGACCACTGCCACAACCAGAGTTATGACGGTGGCTATTACAAACCTCCACCATCTAGCCCCCTGCTTAAACGCCTTCCCCAAACCCGATGGTTTGGCATAGGGATAGGCAAAAACAGCATAGACCATTGCCCAGCGACTTACCACCGGCATAAGCACCAGCGTCGGCATCAACCAGCCGTCAGGCACAGCATTCAATGAGACATACTTGACCAGCAGCAGCAAGCAGACGCCAACAATACCGAAGCTACCCGCCCGGCTATCCTGCATCACTCGCCACCTCTCCTCCACCGTCTTACCGCCAACCATGCCGTCACAGGTATCAACAAAGCCGTCAAGGTGCAAGGCGCCGCTAATCGCCACCAGAGCCACCACCAGCAGCACATTGACCAGCGCCGAAGGCAAGAACAGCATCAGCAACCAGCTCAAGCCGACTAGAATAAGCCCGATAATAACCCCGACCAGAGGGAAATAGACTATGGAGCGTCCTACTTCCTCGGGGCTGACCTCGCGCCGGCCGGGCAAGGGGATAATGGTCAAAAATCTTAACGCCGCCAGGAAGCTCAACTGCCTGCCTCGTCCCTTTCCGATACTCCGGCTTGGGCGAAGGTAGACATCTCAGCCAGAATCCTGGCTGCCGCCTCAGCCAGAAATATTCCCAACGCAGCACCGGTGCCCTCACCCAGACGCATGTCCAAATCCAATAGCGGTTTAAGCCCCAGATGCCTGAGCAGCAGTTTATGACCAGCCTCTGCCGAGACGTGAGCGGCGATAAGGAAGTCCCGAAGCCTCGGTGCCAGCGCCGTAGCAATAAGGGCGGCTGCCCCGGAGATAAAACCATCAATAACTACCGGAATACGGTAAGCAGCCGCTGCCAGCATCACCCCCACCAGCCCGCCAATCTCAAAGCCCCCCACCTTGGCCAATACATCTAAAGGCTGCCGTGGGTCAGGCTGGTTTACTGCCAGGGCTCTTTTTATCACCTCTATTTTATGCTCAAGCTGCCCATTGTCAATGCCAGTGCCCCTACCAGTCACCTCAGCCAGTGGCTTCCCGGTCATAGCAGCACAGATAGCACTGCTGGCAGTAGTATTACCGATACCCATATCACCGGTGCCAACTATATCAAGACCCTTAGCTAGCTCCGTCCCCACCACCTCAATCCCTGCCTCTATTGCTGTCACTGCCTGCTCCACGGTCATAGCTGGACCCAGACACATATTTTGGGTGCCAGGGGCAATCTTCTTGGATATAAGCCTGGAGTCAGCTTCCAGTTCAGTAGCCACCCCCATATCAACCACCACCACCCTGGCTCCAGCTTGACCAGCCAGCACATTTATTCCCGCCCCACCGTTGAGGAAGTTGTAGACCATCTGAGCGGTGACCTCCTGAGGCCAGTTACCCACCCCCTCAGCCACCACCCCATGGTCGCCAGCCATAGTGATAACCACTTTGTGCCTGATTTGAGGTATGGGCTTGCCCTGAATGCCAGCCAGCTTAATAGATAGCTCCTCCAGCCTGCCCAGGCTGCCCTGGGGCTTGGTCAACAGGTCCTGCCTGGAGCGTGCCTCAGCCATTGCCCCTTTATCCAGGGGCTTTATCATGTCAATTTTATTACATAAGAGTCCGGACACTGCTACCTCCCCTTGTTATTCCCTCCTTAGAACCTGATTCATTCCAAATACTTTATACCTATACTTCCAGCTTGGCATAAATTCTGCCGAACCTTTGGCTATCTCATAATAAATAGGCAAAAGTTCATCAGCGCAAATTTCAACCGAGGTCCAATCGCTGCGGTACGAATTTACATCGATGAGCGCTTCAGCGTTCCTCAAGCTTCGTTTGGCAACATCAAGCGCCCTCGCCATCTCCCCCCTTTCTGGCTTCCTCGAGATACCAGCCTCTCCTGGAGCAAGCTGATAAATGCGGTAAGGGATGTTCTCATCAACTTCGCTTAGAAATGCTGCGATTCTCTCCACCTCATCGATATCGACAATGTTTGGGATGAAAATTGTGCGAACTAAGAAGTTCAAGCCCGATTTGTGAAGAAGCCTTATCGCCCTTAAGATATTGTCGTTCCCACTACCCGTATACCACCTGTGAACACCCTCACTGTAAGCCTTAAGGTCCACCTTGACTAAGTCAATGCCTCCTGCTTTCAGTTTTGCGAGACAATCTTCTTCTAACAGATAGCCATTGGTTGAGAGCTCAATCTTTCCTATGCCGATTTCCTTTAATTCCCTTACGAGGTCAAGCAGATAGTGGGGGCTGATGGTTGGCTCTCCGCCGGTCAGCACTACTTCATCGGCAATTCCTTTCCACATAAGCTTGCATGCTTCGATAAAGAAACTCAAAAGTTCCTTGGTTGTGAAATCCCTCCCCACCCAATCCTTAGCCACGGCAAAGCAAGCTTTGCAATCGAAGTTGCAGCCAGCTAAGTTTATGTAAGTTCTCTTCACCGGGCTGACTATAAAAGTTAAGGAGGATATTTTCCTCGTTAGCATCTTTTAGAGTAAGTCCAAGGAGAGAAACCGAGTTCAAAGCTCTACTTAAAGTTTCCCTTTTTCTTCAGCGTCTGACAAATCTATTAACACCTCTAATATGCCCTGCTATTCAGTGGGCATTACTGAAATAGCTCGGGATGAATGATTTTTGCCATTTCCTCCAGACCCAGAACTATTCGAGGTCCATAGCGGCTGACAAGGTCATCATCAATGATAAAAATTCCGTTCTCCTTCACCGCTGTCGTTCCCTGCCAAACAGGGTGTCCCATTAGCGTTTCTGGCGAGGTAAACGCCGTCCCATGCTTAGCGGGGAGGATGATAATCTCAGGGTCAGCGTTAACTATTTCCTCAATGCTTAATTGTACCCAGGCGCCCTGAGCTTGGGCAGCAATATTCTCCCCACCAGCCATGGTAATAAGAGCATCAACAAATGAGCCGGGACCAGCCGTCCAGGGCAGGGTTAGGTCAGTAGCATCAATTATAAACAGAACCCTAACCGGGGGAGCACCTTCCACCACGGCAAGAACATTAGCTATGCTGTCCTCCATACTATCAATAAGTGCCTCAGCTTCGCTCTCGGTGCCGGTAACCTTTCCCAGTAATTCAAGGTCTTTAAAAATACCGTCAATGTCCTTGGGGTCTATAACCATATAGGTAATTGGTGGTTCCAGTTCATCAAGCTGAAAAATGCTTTCGCTGTGTCCGTCGGTCAGAACCAAGTCCGGTTCCAGAGCCACGATATTTTCAATGGAAGGGTTAAAGTAATTCCCCACGCTGGGTTTTGACTTCACCTCTTCAGGGTAGTCACAGTAGTCGCTTACCCCGACCACCCTTTCCTCCAAGCCAAGAGCAAAAAGAATCTCGGTGATGCTGGGCACATGAGACACAATCATCTGTGGAATCTCGTCTATAGTCACCTCCCGGCCCGCATCATCGGTATAAGTTCCTGGCTGAAACTGCGCTTGACAGCCGCCGGTCATAATAACTAACAGGCTTAACAAGATAACAATAACACCCAATGGCTTCATTTTCATTAAAATATTACCTCCTGCTATTATCAGACAAAATTAAATCCCCCTCTGCTTCTAGTGCAGGGGGGATTCCTTTAGCACACTCTGTGCATTATCCCACCCCCTTTCACCGCGGAGGTTCAAGGATGCCCAGAGGTTCGGCGTTCTGGCTTCTGATAGGATTAGCTATCAGTCACAGTAGGCGGGACTGCGTCGGATTCTCACCGACTTGCTCTCCGTTATACCCGAGCTAGCTCGGACACCTCCAGGTCATCTATTCTTTTGACAAGGATACAAGAATTGAGATAAAAATACAAGCCCTGCTTCCTAGTAAACCCTGCCCCCGATTATCGCTTCATCCCTTGGCTCCAGCAGGGAAACCACCCCACCCTCCAGGGGCACCCCGAGGATAAGCACCTCTGACAGAAAGCCAGCGATATTCTTGGGCGGGAAATTGACCACGGCCACTATCTGCCGTCCCACAAGCTCATCCTTGCTATAGTTGGTTAACTGAGCACAAGAAAGCTTAGTCCCTATCTCAGGACCAAAATCAATCTCAAACTTGTATGATGGATTGCGAGCCTCAGGGAAATCCTCCACTTTTGTCACCTCCCCCACCCTCATATCTACCTTGAGGAAATCGTCATATGTAATCATATCCGGCTCCTATAAATAGCTATTCTTCCTCAACGAGCTTCCTGGGCCATAGCTGGGGATAGGTGGAAATAACCTGCTTCAGGGCTTCAAGTTTATGTCTGATATCCTTAGCTACCGCTTCGTCGGTAATAAGCTGCTTGAGCCTGGATTGGTCAAAGCTGAGCACCCTATCCAAAAGCCCCTCCGGCTCAAGCAGGGCTCTGACTTCATCCTCGCTAAAACCCGCCCTCTCCACCAGTTTGTAGGTAAGGGCATGCTCCCTGCCATAGACCCGATTTAACCCCTCAGCCTGGCAGAAATCAATGAGCATCTGTTTTAGCTCGTCAAACTTGAGCTGGAGCTCTTTTATCTCATTCTGTAAGGAAACATAGCGCTCCACCGCCTCAGCCACTGCCATTCCCTCTAAAACATCGGTTTCCTCCGGCTCAGGCACGAGCTGCTGCCGGTAATAGGGGCAGTGCTCAGCAAAATCACAGGGGCAACGCCCACTCTCAATAGCAGGGAACCTCTCCTCAGCAATGCCCTCCGCCACCTCTAGCACCAGCTTTTTAGCTTCCTCAAGTTGCGCCTCATCCCTGGGATGGCAACTACAGGGGGTGTTCGACCGAAAGTGATATAGAGTGAGCCTCTCCACCGGAAGATACCAGGACTGCTCCACCGCCAGCTGGTACAGAGTCAACTGGAGATTTTTGGCTAAATCGTCCTTGGTAAATAATTCCCTATCTGTCTTATAGTCAACAATGGATAGTCCACCGCTATCCAGCTTATCCACCCGGTCAATAAAACCCCTCAGCTTCACCCCCTCAATATCAATATTAAACATCCACTCCACAGCTATCGGCATCCTGAAATCGGAGCGGTGAATCTCCCAGAACTTGGCCAGCATCTCCCGCCCGTAAGCCCGGTAACTTTCTTCCTCCTCAGCCGACTCATACCCCGCAGAAAGCCAGTTTTTCTCATAATATTGAAGCAGTTCCTCCAGCGATGGCGGCGGAGGCACCTTTACCTTAAAGAAGTACTCGGCACAGGCATGCATGGTGGTGCCAAAGCTGAAATACCCCTTCTCCTTTGGCTCCAATCCATCAATGTACTGCAGCTTATAGCACAAGGGGCAGCTCTGATATAGAGAAATCTGACTGTAGCTCAGCGGCTTCATTTCTCCCCCCTGGCTATTATAGACCTTTAAGGATAATGTGACTAGCCTTGATATTTTGGCTCAAATTGATTAGCATTAATGAGTTTAATTATCGCTGATAGAAGATGGAACAGATACCACTTTTAATTGCTTTTAGCGCCGGGATGCTGTCTTTCCTCTCCCCCTGCGTGCTGCCCCTGGTGCCGGTATACCTGGCTAACGTATGTGGAACTGAAATACTTGAGTCAGAGACCAGACGGGGTCGCTTCCCTATATTCTTCCATTCTCTCAGCTTTGTTGCTGGCTTTGCCGTGGTTTTCACTGCCCTGGGAGCCTTTGTTGGGCTGGCTGGGTTTGCCCTCGGTTCTCACCAGCTCATTATCAAGATAGCCGGCAGCTTGCTAATAGTCTTTGGCTTATTTCTGCTTGCTACCCTGAAATTCCCCTGGCTAAACTACGAAAAGCGGCTAACGCCTTCCCTGGGCGCTACCACCGGTTACCTGCGCTCACTGCTCATCGGCGCCATATTTTCCCTGGCCTGGACTCCCTGCATTGGTGGTCTTCTTGCCGGCGCCCTAGCCCTTGCCCTAGGTTCAGAAGCACCCTTACCCGGTGCCTCTCTTCTGGCCACCTTTTCTCTTGGACTGGGACTCCCCTTCCTCGTTATAGGAGTGGCTTTTGATTCCATCAGACCGCTGCTGAGGCGTATCCAGCGTTACTCCACCTGGAGCTATATTGCCAGCGGCTTACTGCTCATAACGGTGGGCATACTTACCCTGACCAATACCCTGAGCTGGTTTTAGGGTATAATTTAGAGGTAAAATTTGAAGGGGTTAATCATGAATAAAATGCTGAAAGTAATATTGCCGGTAACTCTAATCTCGGTGTTGTTAATCCCTGCTTGTTCTGGCGATTCCGAGCCAGATATTTCGGGGCTGGGCTGGATAACCGGCTGCGCTGAGTACTCTGGTCAGAGCCTCCAGATAGGCGATCCAGCACCCGACTTTCAGTTCCAAACAGCCGGGGGACAGTTCGTCTCCCTCAGCGACCTCAGGGGCAAGGTGGTACTAGTCAACTTCTGGGCAACCTGGTGTGGCCCCTGCGCCTATGAAATGCCCTTTATACAGCAGGTTTATGACGAATGGCAGGAAGAGGAGTTGGTGGTGCTGGCTATTAGTATAGGCGAGAGATCCAACACAGTAACCAGCTTTGTGGAAAGGTACAGCCTTTCCTTCCCGGTACTGCTGGATAGAGAGGCGATAGCAGCGGTACAATACAGAGCCGCATCGATTCCGACCACCCTCTTCATTGATAAAGATGGCATAATTCAAGGTATAAGGGTTGGCCCTTTCCGGAGCAAGGAAGAGATAGAAAGTATCTTAAGCCAGCTCATAACACAGTAAACGGAGGTTAGACATGGGTGATGTTTTAGATGAAGCCTATGCTATAGCACAGTGCAAGGACTGCCCCTGGTACAAGGCCTGCGTCATGCCGATGAGGTTCACCGCCGAGGACATCCGCCGCCAGCTAGAATCCTCAGCGCCGGGGATGGACATTACACAGCAAGCCGACCTGGGGATGCAGAATCTCCTATCCAGCATGGCCACCGCCGCCCAGAACTCCCTGCTGGAAGGGTGCCCTGTCTTCATCCAGCGCCTGCGCACCGACCCCAAGCTTGCCCAACGCTTAAAGCATATAATGCAAAACTGGGGCAAAGAAGAGGAATAAAAAAGTGGGCCATTCTGGACTCGAACCAGAGACCTCAGTCTTATCAGGACTGCGCTCTAACCAACTGAGCTAATGGCCCACAGGACACTTAATTTTACTTCAGAAATTCGGGATAAATCAAGTAGGGCTATAATTATCCACCCCACCCCCACTCCGATTTTACCTTTTCCCACCCGCCGCCCTTTAAGGAAAAAGAGGGGCTAGCGCCCTTTTTGCCACCCCCCTTTTAACAGTTCTCTTATTTCCCAACCCTCCCACCCTAATAAGCTGCGCTTCCAAAACTTTCTTCCCCCTCCCCCCAGAGGAGAGAGATTAGTCACCAGCCCCCATAGGGCGGGTGGGTGGGACGCAAAACGCCTGAAAACAAGGGGATGCGGGCACAACCCCCCATCAGAGAGTTTTAGAGGTGAAACCTCTCAAGGGTGGGAGGGTGGGAAAGAAAGACACTGGTTAAAAACAGGTGGGGATAAAGGGGGTGAGGTTAATAAACACTTATAACAAAAAACCTTAACCCCTGGATAGTGGAAGGAAGGATAAAACGCCAACTATATTTAAGTCGGCGACCGACCTAGGAGAATAGGGGCGTTACCACCCCGGTTATCTCCCTAGAAAGGAGGTGATCCAGCCGCAGCTTCCGCTACGGCTACCTTGTTACGACTTCGTCCCAATCATCGACCCCACCCTCGGCGACTACTTCCCCGAAGGGTTAGCCCATCGACTTCAGGTGTTACCGACTTTCATGACGTGACGGGCGGTGTGTACAAGGCCCGAGAACGTATTCACCGTAGTATGCTGACCCACGGTTACTAGCAACTCCAACTTCATGCAGGCGGATTTCAGCCTGCAATCCGAACTGAGGATGGCTTTTTGGGATTGGCTCTGGATTGCTCCATTGCTACCCTTTGTACCACCCATTGTAGCGTGTGTGTAGCCCAAGGCAT
>JAUWZG010000009.1 GCA_030615425.1 Dehalococcoidia bacterium | reverse complement strand
CATTATGGTCTCCAACCCGTTAGATGCCATGACCTACCTGGCCATTCAGACCAGCCAGTTCCCGCGAAACAGGGTAACTGGCTTATCTGGCGTCCTGGATACTGCCCGCTTGAGCACCTTCATCGCCGCCGAGCTAAAGGTACCGGTGGCTGACGTCTCTGCCTGTGTCCTCGGAGCGCACGGCCGAAATATGGTGGTCATCCCCAGACTGACCACGGTCAAGGGCAAACCGCTCACCGAGATCCTGCCCCAAGAGACTATTGATAAGCTGGTGGAGCGCACCATACATGGCGGAAGAGAGGTTGTAGACCTGCTCAAAAAGGGGAGCGCCTTCTATGCCCCCTCGGCAGGCATCGCCCGCATGGCCGAGGCTATGGTCCTGGATAAGAAAGAAATCCTGCCCTGCGCCGCTTATCTTGAGGGGGAATACGGTATTAAGGACAGCGTCATCGGCGTGCCGGTAAAGCTGGGCAAAGGCGGCATCGAGCAGATAATAGAATTAGAGCTGACTGCCGAGGAAAAGCAATCCCTGAATAATTCAGCCGAGGGAGTGAAGCAGCTAATCAAGACGATGGGGGTGGGGTAGAGGGAAGGGGCGAAGCCTCTCTCCCCTATCCCTTTTATATCTTTTCCCACCCGCCGCCCTTAAGGAGGGGGGATAAAGGGGGAGGGTTCCCTCATAAAATAAAATGAGAGAGATTAAAGCCAGCGAAATCACTAAAACCGTAGCCCGGCTCTGCCAGGAAGCAAATTTTGTCCTCGGCGAGGATGTACTCTCAGCACTCAAGCAAGCCCAGAAAACCGAGCAGTCTCCGCTGGGAAAAGAAGTGCTAAGCCAGCTTATAGAGAACGCCCGGATTGCCAGAGAGGAACGCCTGCCGCTGTGCCAGGACTGCGGCACCGCCGTCGTTTTCCTGGAAATAGGTCAGGAAGCTCACATTACTGGCGGCGACATAAATGCCGCCGTTGAAGAAGGGGTGCGCCAGGGCTACGCTGAAGGCTACCTCAGAAAAGCCATGGCCAGCCAGCCCTTCTCATCCAGAATAAATACCAGAGATAACACCCCGCCCGTTATCCACGCTGAAATCGTCGCCGGCGACAAGCTAAAGATTATGGTTATGCCCAAGGGGGGCGGTGCCGAGAATATGAGCCGGCTGGCTATGCTCCTGCCCAACCACGGCAGGGAGGGTATCATCGAGCTGGTGGTTAAAACGGTTGATGATGCCGGGGGTAACTCCTGCCCGCCGCTGATTATCGGGCTGGGCATAGGGGGGACAGCGGAAAAGGCGATGCTGATGGCAAAGAAGGCTTTGCTGAGAAAGGTAGCTGAACCAAACCCCGACCCTGAGATTGCCCAGCTGGAGAAAGAGGTTCTAGCCCGGGTAAATGCTCTCGGCATCGGGCCGATGGGCTTTGGCGGCACCACCACCGCCATGGCAGTGCACGCTGAAGTTATGCCCACCCATATCGTCAGCCTGCCGGTAGCAGTCAATCTACAGTGCCACAGCGCCCGCCATAAGGAGGCAGTATTATAAATATCACATCGCCAATTGAGGCGGAAGTAACAGAAAAGCTGACCGCAGGCACCAGGGTCACCATTTCCGGGGTTATCTATACCGCCAGGGATGCCGCCCATCAGAGGATTGTCCAAGCCCTGGATAAAGGCGAAAGATTACCCTTCGACCTCAAGGGGCAAACGCTGTACTACATGGGACCGTCTCCAGCCCCACCGGGTCAGGTCATCGGCTCAGCCGGTCCCACCACCAGCAGCCGTATGGATAGATATACCCCCCGCCTTATCGCCGCCGGCATCAGAGCTATGATTGGCAAGGGAAATCGCTCACCAGAGGTAAGAGAGGCCATCAAGAAGTATAAAGCCGCCTACCTGGTTACTATAGGTGGCGCTGGCGCCCTACTAGCCAGATCCATCAAACAGGCAGAGGTCATCGCATACGAAGATTTGGGCGCTGAGGCTATCCGGCGACTTACCGTGGAGAACTTCCCGGCTATTGTCGCCAACGATATTTACGGGGAAGACCTGTTTGAGCAGGGAAAAACCGAATATCAGAGGGGGAAGAAATAGTGGGCTGCATTTTCTGCCAGATTGTATCAGGCGAAATCCCCAGCGACATCGCCTATCAGGATGAAAGGGTGATTGCCTTCCGCGATATTAAGCCGCAGGCACCGCTGCACCTGATCATTATCCCCAGAAAGCATATCCCCTCCCTTGCCCACCTATCTGAAGCCGACTCACCCCTCATCGGACACATGGTAGCTATTTCCAACCAGCTGGCAAAAAAGGAGGGCGTGGCTCAAAGCGGCTACCGGCTGGCGATAAACTGCGGTAAGGAGGGCGGACAGCTGGTGCCCCACCTCCATATGCATCTCCTCGGCGGGCGAAGGCTCTCAGACGAGCTTGGCTGATTTCCGGTACTCTAAAAAGGTGAGCAACCCGGCAATGCTCTTGGCATCACAAATGGAGCCTGAGGCAATCAGACCGGGAATCTTAAGCAATGGCACCCGGACTAACCTGATGCTCTCACTATCCTCAGCCTGAAGTGGACTGGGAACCAGGTCAGTGGCCAGATAAAGGTAGAGGTATTCGGTGCAGTAGCCGGGGGTGGAGTAGAAGCCGCCCAACAGCTCCACCTTTTGGGGAAGAAAGCCCGCCTCCTCACGCAACTCACGGCGAACGCACTCAACCGGGTCTTCACCAGGTTCAATACCACCAGCTGGTATCTCCAGTAGCTCCTTCTCCACCGACTTGCGAAATTGCTCTACCAGCAGGACATTGTCCTTATCGTCAACAGCGATAATAGCTACACAATCGCTATGCTCCACAATCTCGCGGCTGGTCTGCCGGCCGCCGGCCGTCCTGACGGTATCAACCCGCAACTTCACCGCTCGCCCCTCATAGACCATTCGGCTGGATAGCGTCTCTTCCTCAGCCAAGCTAGACCTCCGGGTGATAGATAAGAGCCACCTCGTCACAATCGGGGAATTTGGGGCAGCGGTAGCACTCAGTCCACACCTTTCTCGGCAGCTCCATCTTATCTACTTGAGAAAAGCCAAACTTCTCAAAAAGGGCTGGCTTGTAAGTCAGGCAAAAGACGATGGTAATACCAAGTTCCCCAGCTTCTTCAAGGCAGGCTTTAACCAGTTGAGCGCCGATGCCCTGCTCCTGGCTGCCCTCAGCTACCGCCAGCGACCTTATCTCAGCCAGGTCTGACCAGAAAACATGCAGTGTCGCACAGGCAAGCACCCGCTCACCATCCCTGACCACAAAACAATCCCTTATGTTCTCATACAACTCGCTAAGCGGGCGAGGTAGCATCTCGTCCTTATCAGCAAAGTAGTTAATTAGCTGATGCATCTGAGGGACATCGCTGATTTTGGCTTTTTCTACCTTCAACTTAGTGCTTTCCTTTCAGCTTTGGCTCCAGAGAGCTATAGAAAGCGGCTTCAGGATGAATTCTCAAAAAACGACCGATATTAGAGCTATGCCTTACGGTAATAACGGCACCATTCTCCAGTGGCAAATTCATATGACCGTCAACACTCAGCGTTGCCCCATGGGCGGTAGCCAGGCGCAGCTTGACCACTGCCGTCGCCGGCAATACCAGACTGTAACCCAGACTGAGGTGGGGCAATATCGGCGAGAGCAAAAACTCCTTAGCCCGGGGGTGGAGGATGGGACCGCCGGCAGATAGCGAATAGCCAGTGCTGCCGGTAGCCGTAGCCACCACCACGCCGTCAGCCTTATAGGTGGTCAGCGGCTCGCCGTCAATGCTGGCTTCTATATAGACCACCCGGGCTACTGCCCCCCGCGCCACCACCACATCGTTTAAGGCATAAAAGGTGCGCGCTGGCTCAGAGCCGCTGGCACCAAGCTCTGCCTCAAGCATAGCCCGCTCGTCCAGCCAACCCTTCCCCTCAAGCAAGGCAGGGAGCTTATCCTTCGCTTCCTCAGCACTGAGCTCAGTCATAAAGCCCAGTTTGCCCAGATTAATCCCGATAAAAGGCGTTTTACCGGCAACCGCTACCTGAGCCGCCCGCAGAATAGTGCCATCACCGCCAATAGTAAGAATTAAATCGGTGTCATCCACCTGAGACTTAGCCTTCTCTCCCTCCCAGGCAGAGCATAGCCATACCGATACCCCCCTGGCAGCCAAAAAATTCTTCAGTTCCTCAGCCAGGGTATGGGCGGCCTCAATCATGGGGTGATAAAGAATACCAATCCTTTTCATAGCCAGACCTGCTTTGTAATAACAATGAAAGTATCGCTTCTGAAGGCAAGGGAAGTGTAGCATTGCCCCTTTGAGGTGTCAAGGCTGGCATATCTACGGTTATCAAGGGCTAGAGGCTAGTTTTTTCTGTGTCCTAGAATTCTTGGCCCTGAGGACGATACTGCCAATAGCCCCCACTAAAAACCCTATTGGGCATAGCAAAACAGCAATAATAAAAAAGAAAGGCTCGTCTCCTAGACCAATTCTATCCCAAAAGTCCGCGCCAAAAAAGTGAATAAACAGACCATAAACCAAATTGTGCAAAAGGATACTGACAAAAAATCCTGCAGAGGAGGCTCCGGTCAGTAGAAAGAACCCTTTAAGCCTTCCTCCAACTTTTTCCCTCAGCGTCAAAACTATCAGAGCAATGCCTAGTAAAAGGAAAATAGACCCGGAAATGATAAGAAACCAAAGAAATATAGATCCTCTAAATGCTGGAATAAATGGCGGAATTGAGACGAGACAGACTATGACAACGAAAACTCCTACTAATGCCCAAAATATGGGCCAACTCAATTTCCTCTTCACTTCCTGACCCCTTTTTTACGCTTATCTGGTGCCGTCTTGCCGAGCTTCTTAATCGCCCTGCCCGACTTAAACCTATTTAAGTTGACAAAGCCCCTAGTTCTGTTCATCAGCTCTTGCCCTGGTTAATAAGGCAACTCCTCAGCATCCAGCGCTTCTGGCGGCAGTTCGATGGAGACTGGCTGATTGTAGTCGTAGAAGCTCATCACCATTTCAACATCTATGGTCACCTTATCAAAATCATCCGCAGTGACACCTACATCGCCGGCACTTATTTCCAGGACCATTTCAATCTCTGCCTTCATAAGCAGGTAGCTATCTTTGGCTATCCATTCTTTAACCGACAATTCCTTATACAGGTCAGCCAGGTCAAACTGGCTGAAGTCCATGATTTCCATACCAGATGTCTGCTGGGAAAACAGTTCGCCTAATTCTTCGATATCGGGCACCATCTCGAAAACATAGCAGTCGATACCATTTACCGTCTCGCTGCCCAGAGACTTAATCTCGACAGCCGTTTCCAAGAACTCCAGTAGCGGGTCAATCTGGCTCTGCTGCTGCCACGCCTCGTCGGTTACCTCCATCTTCAGCCACTGCTCGCCTAACTCGGGGATGTCCACCTTGGTATACATCCACCCCCCAACGATATAAACTTCCACGGCTATGTCTTGTTCACCCTCTCCCAGTATATCCATCGTCACATTCATCGTCATTCGCATTTCTTCATTGGCAATGTCTATAACACCGGTGCTGTCAACCGCAATGGTCATTGTACCCGCTTCAGAGCCACCCTCCACCTTCATGGTTATTGGCAAATTCATGTCGAGCTTGACGGTATCATATTCGGCAGAGGTGACATTGGCGATTATCCGGTCTATTTCTTCTTGAGGGAGTTTTTCTCCACAACCAACAAAAGTGACAAGGGTAAAAGATAGGACTAGCGCCAGAGACAACAGTAATATCCTCTTTACTACCGACATTTTTCCCCTCCTTTATTGAAACTCGGCATTTCTGCCTCCTTTATATGGCTATCATACCATTCTGGGATAGCAGTAGACAAAACCGGCCAAATTAGCCTGGCTGGGTTAAATCTATATACCAACTAGCGCTGAACCGAGCTGGCTATCCGCTCACCAAACTGCCGGCATTCAGCCAGACACTTCTCGTCGGGCGCTTCAACTGAAATCGCTCCGCAGGCGCCCGATTGGTGACCAACTATTACCATCCCATGCCACAGCATAGCCCGGATAAGGCCAAGCAAGGTCGTCTCATTTCCGCCGTCTACACCCGCACAGGAGGTAAAGGCAGCGCCAATCTTATCCTTCAGTTGGCCAGGTTTGCCAGGCCAGAGTTCAATAGACTTATCAATAAACGTTTTCATCTTGCCCGTCACGGTGCTGAAATAGGTCGGCGAACCCAGAACTATAGCCTCAGCAGCAGCAAGGTCATCCAGGCTGGCATTATCCACATGCTTAACCTCGACATCAAGCCCGGCTGCCTTTATTCCCTCACCAATAGCTCTGGCCATCTCCTCGGTATTGCCTGTTTCGGAATCATAAACCACTAGCGCCTTGGGCATCTAGCACCTCCAATATTTAATCCCGTTACTAACCATTATACATTATAAATCAACTAAAAGAAGCCGTTTACGGGGGGAAGGTTGAGGAGGGTCGGTCTAACCGGGTGTTTAAGAGGGGCAAAACCATTTATCAGAGGAGGTTAAAGGAGAGTCAAGATGGACTTCACCCTTTTATCTATTTCCACCCACCACCCTTAAGGAAGGGGAGATTGAAGGAGAGTTAAAGCGAGGCAAAGCCCCTAATGGGCGGGTTCAGTGTGAAGAAAAACAAGAGAGTGAAAGAGAAGCGGAGCCTCTATTGGGCGGGTGGGTGGGAAGAAAGACCTAAAGTAGCTGGGGGAGGGGTGGATAAATAATCTAAAGCTAAAACCCGAACATCTTAGCCGCCAGCTCGGTGAGCTTCATTACGAAGCCGGGGATAATGCCCAGCAGCAACACACCGAGGCAGGAGAGGGATAGCGCCAGCCTCAAGGCTCCAGAAGAGGGTACCTTCTCCTCGGAGGCTGGCTCACCCAGCCACATCACCTTGACCACCCGTAGATAGTAGTAGGCGGATATTACGCTGTTGATTACGGCAATAACCACCAGCCACAGTAAGCCATGCTGCACCGCCCCGCTGAAGATATAGAACTTGGCCATAAAGCCGGCGGCGGGCGGCATACCAATCAGGGAAATAAGGCACAGAGTCAGGGCTAGAGCCAGTAGCGGCGCCCGCCGGCCCATGCCCGAATAGTCTTTAATTAAGTCGCTGTCAAGCTTGCCCGAGATGGCGATGATGGCAATAAAGGCGCCCAGGTTGGTCAGGGTATAGCTGGCGAGGAAGAAGAGAAGAGCGCTCCTGCCCACAATATCAGTGGCGGAGGCAAGCCCCACCGTAGCCAGCCCCACCATGAGGTAGCCAGCCTGAGCAATGCTGGAATAACCTAACATACGCTTGATATTGGTCTGGGGGAGGGCAATTACATTGCCCAGGGTCATGCCAATGGCGGCAAGCACGGCGAAGACTAGCCCCCAGTCCAGGCTCAGCCACGATGGAAGCCCAAAGGCGGAATAGAACACCCGCAATATAACGGCAAAGCCAGCCGCCTTGCTGGCTACCGAGAGATAGGCGGTTATCGGCGTTGGCGCCCCTTCATAGACATCGGGCACCCACATGTGGAAGGGGATGGCGGCAATCTTGAAGCCGAAGCCGGCTATCATCAACACCATGCCCAGGATAAGCCCGGGACTGTCCAGAACACCGGCTAGCGATAGACCCTGGATAGCCTGGGCAATCTCTCCCAGCTGGGTCTTGCCGGTAAAGCCAAAGACCAGCGCCATGCCGAAGAGCAGCACTGCTGAGGCAACCGCCCCCAATAGCAGGTATTTAAGCGAGGCTTCAGTTGATTTGGGGTCTTTGAGAAAACCGACCAGAGCATATAATGATATGCTGGTTAGCTCCAGGGCAATATAGATTGAGATTAGCTCGGCGGTAGCCGCCATCAGCATCATGCCCAGAGCCGACAGCAGCACCAGGGCGTAGTATTCACCCTGAAAGCGGGCAAACTTAGATACATAGTCTGTCGAGGCTAGAATAACTAAGGCGGCGATAGCTAAGAACAGCAATTTGAAGAAGAGGGCAAAGTTATCCACCACCAGCATATTGTTGAAGATAGCCTGTGAGCTGCCTCCCCACATGGCTATGGTGAAACCGGCGGCTACCACCACGCCGATGATGCTCACTACTGCCAGCCACCCCTTTCGCTGGATAAAAAGGTCAAGCAGGATGACGACTATGGCGGTCGCCGCCAGAGTCAGCTCAGGTATAAGCAGCTCAAAATTCAACATGCTTTAACCACCTAGTAACCCCATTACGGGCATAACGCCCGCCTTAATGATATCGGTCAGGACTGCCGGGTAGATGCCGACCAGCATAATCACGGCTACGAAAACAAACATGTATACCCGCTCCAGAATATCGGCGTCCTTGGCTTTGTCAAATTGCTTTAGCGCCGGACCGTAGAAAATCCTCTGCAGCATCCAGAGGATATAGCCGGCGGTGATAACAATACCCAGCACACCAAGGATAGTGTAAACCTGAATTCCACCCACCACGGTGCTGGAAAAGCTGCCGACAAAGACCATAAACTCGGCGGCAAAGCCGCTGGTGGTGGGCAACCCCAGGGAAGCCACACCGGCCACCGAGAAGATAACGGCAATAATCGGCATCTGCCTCACCAGCCCGCCAAGCTTACTTAAGTCTCGCTCGCCGGCGTTGTGCATCACCAAGCCGGCCATGGCAAAGAGCAAGCCGGTGATAATGCCGTGGCTGAACATCTGCAGACTAGCCCCCACCAGACTCACCTGACCTAAAGCGAAGATGCCCAGAAGCACATAACCCATATGGCTGATGCTACTATATGCAATCAGCCTCTTTAAGTCGGTCTGCCTTAAGGTTATCGCCGCCCCGTAGAGCACGCTAATCACGGCAAACGCCACCAATAAGGTCGCATACTGTTGGGCTACCTGTGGAAAGATGCTTACGCACAGTCGAATCATGCCGTAGCCGCCCATCTTAAGTAGTGCCCCCGCCAGCACCACACTCACCGCCGTCGGGGCATCGGTGTGGGCATCGGGCAACCAGGTATGCAGCGGGAAGACGGGTAATTTTACGGCAAAGCCGATAAGCAGAAACCAGAAGATAGCCGCCACTGGCATAACTGACTGAATCATAGCCAGCCCGCCCTGGGTTATCTCCACCATACTGAGGCTGCCGGTAGTGAAATACAGGCTGAGGATGCCAGCCAGCATCATGGCGCTGCCGAACAGGGTATATACAACATACTTTATCGCCGAGTATTCCCGCCTACCCGTCCCCCAGATAGAGATTAAGAAATACATGGGGATGACCTCTATCTCCCAGAAGAGGAAGAACAAGAGCAGGTCTAGGGAGCAGAATACTCCCAGGATACTTGTTTCCAGAAGCAGCAGCCAAGCAAAATACTCACGGGGTCTCAGGTCAATCTTCCAGGAGATGAGCACCACCAGGAAGCCGAGCAGAGCCATCAGTATTACCAGGGGCAGGCTCAAGCCGTCGACGCCCAGGTGGTAATTAGCGTTGATGGCTGGAATCCAGGAGACCTTCTCCTGGAACTGGATTGCCCCAGACGAGCGGTCGAAGATGGCGAAGAGATAGATAGACAGTGCCAGCGGCACAAAGGTGAAGATTGCCGCCAGACGCTTAATCAGCCTATCAGATAGCCCGGGGATAAAGGCGATTAAAATCGCCCCCACCACTGGCAGGAAGATTATGGTTGTTAGATAATTAAAGTCCAACTAACCTCTCTCCTATAGACATTCTTTATCTACCTCTCCCCACCCCTTTTAACTTTTGTTTTACTTCCCACCCAGCCCGCCCTATAAGGGCTTCACCCCTCTCAGACTCTCTTTTTTAACCCTTTCTTCCCCGAAGGGGATAGGTTGCCAGATAATCTCCTTTAACCAAAGAAATACAAACAAAGAATAATCGCTATAATGCCTATGCCGATGAACAGGCCATATAATTGTAGTTGTCCGCTATGTGCCCGGCGTATCGCTCTACCGGTGGCCATCGCCCCGTCGGCGATACCATTCACCGCCCCGTCAACGCCATAGGTATCAAACCCCTGCAAGCCAGCGAAGAATCCACCGACCAAAACCTTACCCACAAAGACCTTCTCATAGAGTTCGTCAAACCAGTATTTGCGGTAGAACAGGGTATATAGCGGCTTGAACATGCTGCCGATGCGCTCCGCCGATAGCCATTTAGCACTATACATGACGTAGGCAAGCAGGATGCCCAGCCCGGCCAGTATCAGCGATATCCAGGGCAGGGAGTGACCCAGGATGCCGAAAAAGCCATCGGTAAAGCTATGCGTCTCGCCGTGACCCATAAAGGCGCCGAACTGCCCGGTAACATTCCAGAAGCCGGAGACCACCGACAGGATAGCCAGCACCACCATAGGCATCACCATAACCGATGGCGATTCGTGAGGCTTGCCGTGAGCTTCTGAACCACCCCCCCGATACTCGCCACCGAAGGTCATAAACACCACCCGGAACATGTAGAAGGCGGTCATAAATACGGTTATCATCGCCAGATAGAACAGTATCGGCTGGTTTTGTAAAGAGGCAGCCAGAATCTCATCCTTGCTCCAGAATCCAGCCAGTGGCCAGATGCCGGCGATACTCAGTGAGGCGATAAGAAAGGTGGCATAAGTCCAGGGCATAAACTTGCGCAGTCCGCCCATCTCTCGTATATCAAATGTCCCCGTGGCGTGGTTGACACTACCTGCGCCAAGAAACAGAAGCGCCTTGAAGAAGGCGTGATTGAACAGGTGAAAGATGCCGATAGCTATGCCCCCAGCCCCCAGCCCCAGCATCATATAGCCCAGCTGGCTGATGGTGGAATAAGCCAGGACCCGCTTGATATCGGTCATCACCAGACCCATGGAGGCGGCAAAGATGGCGGTAAAACCGCCGATAATAGCCACCGTGGTTACTGCCTCAACCGAGTGGGAGAAGAGGGGGAAGGTGCGGGCGACGAGAAAGACGCCGGCAGCGACCATAGTGGCGGCATGGATTAGAGCGCTAACCGGGGTCGGGCCCTCCATAGCGTCGGGCAGCCAGGTATGCAGCGGGAACTGGGCTGACTTACCCACAGCGCCGGCAAAGATGCCGATAGCCGCCCAGGTTAAGGTTGTGCCGGCCAGTGCCCCGGTTATAGCCAGCGAATGAAGCTCACCAATATCAAAGGTGCCAGTATTGAAGTAGAGGAGCAGGATAGCCGCCAGGAAGCCAAAGTCGCCCAAGCGGGTAACGATAAACGCCTTCTTGGCGGCGTTGGCTGCCGCCGGGCGGTGGAACCAGAAGCCAATAAGCAGGTAAGAGCATAAGCCAACCATCTCCCAGAAGACATAGACGAAGAGCAGGTTGTCGGCTAAAACCAAGCCCAGCATTGAGGCGGTGAACAGCGACATAAAGGCAAAGTAGCGGTGATAGCCGGGGTCGCCGTGCATATAGCCCTGAGAGTAAATCTGGACCATCAGGCTAACAACAATAACCACAATGAGCATCACCACCGTCAGCGAATCCACTATCAGCCCCAGGTGAATAGTAAGACCACCCTCAATAATCACCCAGTTGATATCAGGTATCGGTAATGAGTGACCGGGGGCGGCCATCACCTCCATCAACGCCCAGACCGAAAGGCTGAGCGAGCCGAGCAGGGCGGCGATGGTGATATAGCCCCCCGTCTTAGGCCGGTTATTGAGGAAGGGCCGGAAAAACAGCGATATTATGATAAAGGAGAAAAGGGGCAATAGAAAGATGAGCCAGACCAGTTGATAGGGCATTACTGCTTCCTCAATACCTCCTGTATAACATGCTCCTTATCCTTGGGCACCAGGATAGAATAGGTTGCCAGTTCCCGGTCCCTGGGCTCGCCGGCGAGGGGGAGGAGGCGGGTGGGTATCCCCTCACCCTCAAACAGCTCCTTCCACATCTCAGCCATCACTAAGCTATTTGCTTTCTTAACCTCTATCCACATCTTTTCTTCACCCGCGTTTCTGGTGAATCTTTTCGAGCGCTTCCTTCACACTCTGAGATAAATAGGAATCTTTTGCCTCACTTTTAAGAATTTTATTGAGCGGCTCAACTGCCCGCTCATCACCTATCTCACCTAAGGTATACACGGAAGCCCGGCGTAGCTCGATATCCTCTTCCTTTCCAAGGATTTCTATTAATAGCTTGACCACTCTTTCGTCCTTGGTTTCGCCAAGGGCGTTGATAATATCCCTATGCAGCTGCCCTAACAGTTCAGCCGCTATTTCGTCCTTAGTTTTGCCATTGTATATCATAATATCAGTCTCACTGAGCCCCTCATACAGCTTGTGCCGTAGCTTCTCGTTGCTCTCTCTATCCTTAAGAAATCTTATTAACGGTTCAACCATACTCTTGTCCTTATTCTCACGGAGAGCTCTGGCAGCATAGCGACGCACATTCCAGACTGTCGAGTCATCCCCAATATTCCAGTCTTCCGGGTGTATAAGAGCTTCAATCAATGGTCCCACCGCTTTTTCTTTCATCTTAGCCAGAGCTTCTAAAGCCAGGTCGCGGAGAAAGTAGGAGCTATCCCTTTGAGGGTCAAAATACACATATTCCCTACTAAAAACTTCTATTAACGGTTTAACTGCTCTCTCATCGTTGATGTCGCCGAGAGCGGGGATAATTTCTCCCGCAGTTACATCCGAGGGACACCACGGGTCACGAAGGGTCTCTATCAACGGTTCAACCGCCCGTTTATCCTTAATCTTGGCAAGACTTATGACAGCCCCTGCGCTCACAGGCGATACAGAATGAGCCTTAGCAGCCTGATAAATCTTTGTTATCGTTTCGACGTCTCCCGCGGCTTCACTCTCATCAATAATGTCCTGGAGGGCGTTTCGAGCCGGCTCAAACACGCCAACGCTAATATGTCCGGCTGCTTCTATTAACCCTTCAATATCTCCTTTTTCTTTCAGCTTCTTAATATTCGGTTTTCGGCTAAACATTCCCATTTTCCCCTCCTCTTTGTCACCGAGGAGAAAGCCAGAACTACCATTTCATCAAGTCAATCTTGGTGACATCTATGGTCTCGCGGTGGCGGTAGATGGCAATTATTATGGCTAAGCCGACGGCTACCTCGGCTGCCGCCACCACCATAATGAAAATAACAAACACCTGCCCCGTCAGCAGCAAGGGTACAATATAGCGGGAGAAGGCAACCATGGCGATATTGACCGCATTGAGCATCAGCTCAATGGACATCAGGATAACTATGGCATTGCGTTTAGCCAAGGCACCATATAGCCCGATGGAGAAGAGGACTGCCGATAGTATAAGATAATGTTCTAATCCTATGGCCATAATTTACTTCTCCCTAACCAAAACAATAGCCCCTAAGATGGCAGCTAACAACAGGATAGCGGCAATCTCCACCGGCAGAATAAAGCCGCCCTCACCGAAGAGCAGACCGGCAATAGCCGGGGTAGTCGGCTCCAGAGGTGGGGTTGCCGATACTTGCCATGGGGTATTAAGCAGGGCAAAAGCCACTCCGCCGAAGAACAATAGGGCAACAATGAAAGCCGGAATCCGCAGCCTATTGGAAGGACTACCCCGCTGAACCTCTCTAGTCAGCATGATAGCCAGGATAATCAACACCGATATGGCGCCGACATAAATCAGAACCTGCACTGCTGCCAGGAAATCGGCACTGAGGGTGATATAGATTCCAGCCACCGCCAGGAAGCAAAGAACCAGAGACAGAGCCGCCCGGAAAACATCGCCCAGCAAGACCACGGCTAGAGCCGCCATTACACCTACTGCAGCCAGTATCCAAAAGGCAATATCAAGTCCCATTACCTTCTTCTCCCCCTATCCCCATCCAGAAGTAGAGTCTGCTTGGGTAAGGTGGCCGCAATTTCGGGTCGGGCATAACCACTTGGTTTCCTCTCATCCGATGCCAGTAAGTCCTCCCTAGCCAGTATCAGTTCACCTCGCCGATACCTGGCTCGCTCGTAGGCATAACCCATAAACAAAGCCTCGTAGGGGCAGGCCTCAACGCACAAGCCACAAAATATACAGTAGCCGGTATCTACCTCAAACTTCTCGACCTTGTATTTATTCTCCTCGACCTTAACCGAGGTTACAATCTCAATGCTCCCCTGAGGGCAGGTCTTGGCACAGGTAGCACAACCGGTGCACTTCTCCTTATCCCAGACAAGCTCATTACCCCGAATCCGGCGTGAGGTGTTAAGCCTCTGCTCCGGATATTGGGTGGTTATCGGACGCCTAAGCAAGTGCCTTATCGTCACCGATAAGCCTTTAGCAATGCCTATTCCGTAACGCTCAAACTTCAACTTTACCCCAGCCTAACTTAAAGAGTCGCGACCACAAGAGCACCAGGACTATCATAACGGCAAAATTAATCGGGACTAACAGCCAGAGGGAAACATCGGGCCAGGCTAATATCTCTACGGCGGTGATAAGCAGGTTTATCAGGGCTAAGGGAAAGAGGAACTTCCAGGCCAGTGCCATTAACTGGTCAATCCTGATGCGGGGCACCGTAGTCCTTATCCAGACAATAACGAAGAATACCAGACCGACCTTGACCAAAAACCAGAGCCAGGGGGGCAGTAGCGGTCCTCTCCAGCCGCCGAGAAAGAGGGTGGTGACAATAGCCGAGATAGCCAGAGCTTCACCGTATTCGGCCAAAAAGAGCAGGCCCCATTTCATTCCCGAGTATTCGGTGTTATAGCCAGCGACAAGCTCGGAGTCAGCCTCCATGAGGTCAAAGGGGGTGCGGTTAATTTCAGCCAGGGCGCCGATAAAAAAGAGCAGAAAGCCCAGCGGCTGCACCAGGATGAAGGGTATGTCCTGAGCCTGGACTATCTGCTGCAGGGACATCGAGCCAGCCAGCAGCACCACACCGACAATGGATAGCACTACCGGTATCTCGTAGCTCACTACGGCGGCTACACTACGCATGGCACCAAGGAGGGAATACTTGTTGTTGGAAGCCCACCCCGCCATAAATACCCCCACTACCGTTACCGAGCTGATAGCCACTATATAAAGGATGCCGATATTGAGGTCAACCAGCAGCGCTCCACCCTGGAAGGGCACTACGGCAAAAATCATAAGCACCGGGACAAAGGCAACCACCGGCGCCAGCCAGTGGACTAATTTATCACCTTTCGCCGGCACAATATCTTCCTTGAGCAAGACCTTAAGGCCATCAGCCGCCGGCTGAAAAAGACCGAAGGGGCCGGCGCGGTTGGGGCCCAGGCGTGCCTGCATAAACGCCATCGCCCTCCGCTCAAACCAGGTAAACACCATGAACATCAACAGAACAAAAGCTATGATGATGACGGCAAATACCGCCCAGTGCGCCCAGAAACCGCCGGGCCAGTCCGGAGGTAATACGGCCATAGTCATTACCGGTCCACCTCGCCCATACAGATATCAATACTGCCGAAGATAATTATGGCGTCAGCCACCTTCCACCCCAGCATCATATCGCGGAGAGCCGTCAGGTTAATCAGGGTTGGCGCCCGAACATGGAAACGGTAGGGGGCAATGGAGTTATCCGACACCAGATAGAAGCCCAGCTCACCCCTGGGGGCTTCAATATGCCCATAGGCTTCACCTATCGGCGGGCGAATCAGGTGAGGTACATCGCTCCTCACCTCACCCTGAGGCAACTGCTCCATAGCCTGCTTTAAGATACGCACGCTCTGGCGCATCTCTTCAATTCTTGCCCGGTAGCGGTCGTAGCAATCGCCAGCAGTGCCGATGGGGATATCAAATTCAAAGCGGTCGTAGATAGAGTAGGGGTCGGCGCGGCGAATGTCCCACTTCACCCCGCTGGCTCGCAGCACCGGACCGCTGGCGGAAATATTGATGGCTAATTCTTTGGGCAGGATGCCAACACCTTTAGCCCGCGCCAGCAGTATCTCGTTCTCCTTAAGCAGGCGGTCATATTCATCAATCCAACCGGGCATTACCTTAACGAATTTACCTAGCGCCGGTAAAAACTCTTCGGGAACATCCTGGCTAACTCCACCCACCCTCATATAGTTATAGGTCAGCCGCTGACCGCTGGCCATCTCAAAGAGGTCTAAAATCTTCTCCCTCTCCCGGAGCATATAAAGGACGGGTGTCATAAAAGCGCCACAATCATTTAGAAAGCCACCCACCGCCATCAGGTGACTGGCAATACGCTGCAATTCAGCCATAATCACCCGCAGGTATTCCGCCCGCTCCGGCACAGCAATCCCGGCCAGCTTCTCCACGGCTAAACAATAAGCCAGGTTGTTGCTCATTGAAGCCAGGTAGTCCAAGCGGTCGGTAAGTGGAATGCAACCGGTGTAGGTCCGCTCCTCAGCCAGCTTCTCAACCCCGCGGTGAAGATAGCCAAAGACGGGCTCCATATCAACAACAACTTCCCCATCAAGAGTGGCCCTCATGCGGAACACCCCGTGGGTGCTGGGGTGCGCCGGGCCGATATTGACCACAAAAGGTTCAGTCTTAATCGCCATCACAGATAATCCTTGCGTAGTGGGTGTCCCTCAAACCCCTCCCAGAGGACAATGCGCTTCAGATTGGGGTGTCCGTCAAAACTAATCCCCATAAGGTCATAAATCTCCCGCTCCTGAAAATCAGCTCCCCGCCACAGGCCGACCACCGAGGGAAGGGTGGGGTTTTCCCGGTCGTAGCACCTGGTCTTCACCACCAGGCTGTGGTTATGCTGTAGCGAGGTTAGCTGATAGACCACCTCAAAGTAATCATAGTAATCAACAGCGGTAACAGCCGTGAGGTAATCAAAATCAAGCTCGGCGGTGGTTTTTAAGTAAGTGGCTACCGGTAATAATGATTCAGCTTTAACCAGAAGGCTGTCTGCCGTTGACTCGGCAACGCTTCCGGGAAAATGCTCCTCTATCTGACCAGCTATTTCCTCACCAGAAAGGGCTACCGTCATCCCTATCTACCTTTCGTAACAATACTCATTTTTGCTATCTTACGATGTAGCATCCTTATGCCGTAAACCAGGGCTTCGGGGCGGGGGGGACATCCAGGAACATAGACATCAACCGGAATTATGCGGTTATACCCCGGAACCACACTATAAGACGAGGCAAAAATGCCGCCGCTGATGGCGCAGGCACCCATGGCTATCACCCACCTCGGCTCCGCCATCTGGTCGTAGATTCTTTTTACCTGGGGCGCCATCTTCCAGGTCAATGTCCCGGCGGTAATCATCAGGTCAGCCTGGCGGGGGGAGGCGCGGACGATTTCCATGCCAAAGCGGGAGATATCGAAACGGGAAGCGGCCGTGGTGATAAATTCAAAGGCGCAACAGGCAGGAAAACAAAATACCGGCCACATTGAAGAGCGCCGCGCCCAGTCAATCAGAGCATCCACCGAGGTCAGCAGAATATTGCGCTTGAGCTCTTCATCCAGCCACTCATCGGGGTCAGGAATAGGCTGCTGGCTACGCGATTTAAGCGCCTCTATCTGTTCACCCTCAGCCTTATCAAGCTGCCTACTGGAATAAATCTCGCCTACTGCCATTCCAGAACCTTCTTCCTCCAGGCGTAGATATAGCCGACAACAACCGGGAAAATGAAAACCAACACCGCCACAAGACCGAAAAGCCCTAGCTGTCTTAGTTCAACCGCCCAGGGGTATAGGAAAACAACCAGGATATCAAGGGCGATAAACACCAGGGCATAAAAATAATAGCGGAAATTAAACCGAACCCATGCCGTACCTATGGTCTCCATGCCGCACTCAAAGGTGGAGCTTTTGACCGGACTGGGGTTATAGGGAACAATTTGCATAAACCTGGGGAATTTGGGAAGGGAGGGGAGAAAATTAAAAAGGACAGGATGATTAGAAAGAAGATAGTCGCGAAACCGGCGAAAATAGATAGCCAGACGCGCCGGAAGACTTAGAGAAAAGGGAAGGAGAAGAGTGGTAACGGCAAAAAAAATGGCAACTACAAGAAGTAAGCCGATGTAGCCATAGTCTGCCAGCAAGTATCTTCCTCCCTATTTCACAATGACGGCTACCAGTATATCATAGTTGACTTTTTTAAGGCAAGAGGTCTTAGACATTAAACTGTTTATCAACCTCACCCCTTTAAGTTCTTGATTAAGGGAACCCGCTTAATCCCCCTCCCTACTTTTAACCTATCTCTTCTTTCCCACCCAACCCACCCTACAGAGGTTAGCACCTCTTAAACACCCCTTAAAGGGGAGGTTAAAAGCAAAGCCCTAGAGGGAGGGCGGGCGGGAAAAAGAAGTTTGGCGGGGGGCAGGGGAAGAAAGACTAAAAAGAGGGGGTGGGGATAGGGGCAATGCCGCCCCGTGTTGACCTTATCTCAATAACCAAATATCATAGTGAATTGACAATATAGGCTAGAACTGGCTATCATCCAGGAGCAAGGCAGATGATGCGAGTCATTGCTGGTAAGGCAAAAGGACACCGACTTAAAGTGCCAAAGGGGACTGTTACCCGCCCGGCGACTGATCTAGTCCGGGGGGCAATTTTCTCCATTCTGGAAACTACCACCAGCGATTGGTTACGAGTGCTTGACCTATTTGCTGGTAGCGGAGCCTTGGGTATTGAGGCCTTATCTCGTGGTGCCGATTGGGTTGACTTTGTTGAACAGGAGCCACGATGTTGTAGTATAATCAGGGAAAATCTGGAAAAGACAAAGCTCACCTCTCAGGCTCACGTTTACTGCTGTAGCGTGGCTAAAGCGCTCTCATTTCTTGAGGAGGAGTATAGCATTATACTGATGGACCCGCCATATTCTGATTCGTCTATAGGCAACATAGTGCAGCAACTGGCAAACTCTAAGCTGGTTGGGACTAAGTCAATCGTAGTGGTGACGCACTCCCCCCACCTCCCCCTGAATTCAACCTATGCCCCATTACACAGGCTAAAAGAGCGTCGCCATGGTGATAGTTGCATCGCAGTATACCAAAAGGAGGGCAAGTCTTGAGCATTGCTATCTATCCGGGAAGCTTCGACCCCATAACCCACGGGCATCTTGATATCGCCACCAGGGCAGCTAAGCTCTTTGACAAGCTAGTCATCGGCGTCTATGAGACCCCCAATAAGCCCATTCTATTCACCACCGAAGAGAGGGTGGAACTAACCAGGCAAGCCACAGCCCACCTGCCCAATGTTGAGGTGCAGTCCTTCGGCGGGCTGACTGTTGATTTTGCCAAGAAAGTAGGGGCGCAGGCTATGGTGCGGGGCTTAAGGATGAGTGCTGACTTTGAGCGGGAATTTGATATGGCCATGATGAACAAGAAGCTGTACCCTGAACTGGAGTTCGTTTGCCTGATGTCAAGGGTGGAATACCAATTCTTGAGCTCCAGCCTGCTCAAAGAAGCAGCTAGCCTGGGCGGCGATATTGGCGGCCTTGTTCCCAAGCACGTGGCTTTAGCCCTGAGAAAGAAGTTTCAGGGCAAAGTATAACCCATCACTGAAAGAAAGAACGCACGGCGTCAAACTCACCGGGAAGCAGCGCCAGCACTATGGGGAAGCGGTCCAGCAATATAGCCGCCAGGGTTGACCCGTCAATAGCCCCGCCAATGCCTAAAAACTTGGCCCACATGGCTAAAAGGGCACCGCAGAATATAGCCCCCAGCAACAAGCCAAAGACAGCGCCACCGAGGCGGTCGACCCAGCCCAGCATCACCAGCGAGGTAGCTCGCTTCAACAATACCGCCAGCACAATAGCAATCGCCATCACTCCAATCAGGATGATGGCAAAGGCTACCACCTCGGCTACACCTTCCCCGGGAATAAAGGACAACAGCTGGGAAAAGGGGAGATAGTAGCGCCCGGCAAGGATTACACCAACGATTATCCCCGCCAGGAATAAGGCAGCTCTAATAAGCCCAATCCATAGTCCCAGGAAGGTAGCAATAACTATTATTACCAGAATAACGGCATCAAGCCAATTCATAAATCTACGTCATCCTCCCGCCTGGTTACCTCCTAACCCCCTAATCTCTTAGCTTTATCATAGGCAGCCTTTACTGCCTGCTTAACCAGCTCGGTGAATTTCCCCTTTTCCAACTGAAGTAGAGCCTCAGCGGTGGTGCCACCAGGGGAGGTAACTTTTCTGCGCAGCTCAGCCGGCTCTTCGCCTGACTTCTGAATAAAGTGACCTGATCCGAGCATGGTCTGCAGCACCAACTCCTGAGCCATATCTCGGGGAAGACCAATTTCTACTGCGGCATCAACCAGCGACTCCACGACCAGGAAGAAATAGGCTGGACCGCTGCCACTCACCGCCGTCGCCATATCAATATATTTCTCGTCATCAACATAGAGCTCTCTACCCATAGCTCCAAGTATAGCCCCGACCAGTCCCTTCTGCTCCTCGGTTACCTGAGGGGTGGCTGTCCAAACGCTCATCCCTTCCCCAATCTGGGCTGGGGTATTGGGCATAACCCGAGCGATGCAACCATGCTTCAGCCCTTCAGAGAGGGTATCGATTCTTGCCCCGGCGATAATGGATAGCACCAATTGCGTGGATTTGAGCTGGCCACCAAGCTCGGTCATTACCTCAGCCAGGTTCTGCGGTTTGACCGCCAGAACCACGACATCTTTTCCCGAAATAGCCGCCAGGTTGCTCTCCGTTACCACTACGCCGTATTTCTGCTCCAGAGACTTAAGCCGGGCCTGGCTGACATCGCTAACCTGGATAGCCTCTGGTTTAGCCAGACTCTTAGCCAGAACCGCTGAAACCATCGCCTCCCCCATATTGCCGCCGCCGATAAATGCTATTTTCATAGAACCTCTCCCCCTTAATCCCCCTCTCCTTAGCAAGGAGAGGGGGAAGAGGTTTTTATTAAGAGGGGGCTTCGCCCCCTCTTTAACACCCCCTCTTAAACTCCCTATTATTTTAGGGGCTTCGCCTCTCTCCCTATTCCACCTTAAGGGCGGTGGGTGGGAAAAGATACAAAAATATCAGGGGGAGGGGCTGCGTCCCTCTAGGACTCCCTAATAATATTCACTTCACCACCAAGTTTACCAGTCTGCCGGGGACATATACAGCTTTTACGACTTCTCCTTTGGCTTTTAAGGTGCCTTTACCCGTAAGATGAACTTTCACTTTCGGACTATCCAGCGCTAGCTGTTTCGCTTCCTCCTCAGTGATAGACGCCGGCACTGTAATCCGGTCGCGCAGCTTGCCATTGACCTGAACCACCAGGGTAATCTCCTCATCCTTAGCCAGTGCCTCATCCCACCCCGGCCAGCTCTGATTATGGATGCTATAGCTATGACCCGTCTGCTGCCACAGCTCCTCAGCCAGGTGGGGGGCGGTGGGGGCTAAAAGCAGCACAAGGGTTTTCACAGCTTCTTCCCAGGCAGAAGGAGTAACCGAGCCTGTTTCTTTTACTCTCATCAGATAGTTGGTGAACTCCATAAGGGCGGCTATCATGGTGTTGAGTCGGAGCTTCTCCAGGTCTTGGGTTACCTTCCTGATGGTCTGGTGAGTAAAGCGGGATAAATCCCGCCCCGCTTTCTGCTTCTCTTCAGGGCTAACTTTCACACCCTCGCCATATCCCCCAGTCACCAGGTTCCACAGCCGGTTCAGCCAGCGGCTTATGCCGCTGATGCCGCTGTCGTTCCACTC
>JAUWZG010000020.1 GCA_030615425.1 Dehalococcoidia bacterium | reverse complement strand
CAGTGGGCGCTGAGCCTGATTCAGATACGAGAGTTGTGGCCGACTGCCACCGGAGGCTCGGAGATACTGGTGGCAATCCTTGATACCGGCATTGACCAGAACCACGAAGACCTTGACGGCAAGGTGGTAGCTGAAATTAATTTTACTGATAGCCCTACTTCAGGTGACATTTATGGACATGGCACTCATATAGCTGGGATTATCGCTGCTTACAGTAACAATGGTTTGGGCATTGCTGGTGTGGCACCGGAGAGCCAGCTGATGAATGTCAAGGTGGCTGGTGACGGTGGGAAGTGTCAGGCATTAACCTTAACCAGGGGCATCATCTGGGCCGCCGATAATGGAGCCAATGTTATCAATGTGAGCATTGAACTTAGAGGACCTTCGCCAGAGTTAGAAGACGCCATAAATTATGCCTGGAGTCAGGGAGTAGTAATTATAGCTGCCGCCGGTAATGGCGGTAGCCAGTTGCCAGTCTACCCTGCTTATTATGAAAATTGCATTGCCGTGACGGCTACCACACAGGATGATACCCTGGCGCCGCTGTCAAACTATGGCGACTGGGTGAATGTGGCTGCCCCCGGCTTCAATATCTACTCTACTTTACCCGATAGTAGCTACGGGTATAAGAGTGGCACTTCCTTTGCCAGCGCCTATGTCAGCGGACTGGCGGCACTGCTCTTCGGTACGGTGACTGATACCAATGGTGATGGCAGGCTCAATGACGAGGTTCGGGCAGCGATTGAGAATAGCTGTCAACAGGTTAGTGCTAGCGGCGTTGCGTTGGCTGAAGGCGAATAGACGCCGCTATTTTAGCCCACATTGTTTACCTCCCCTCAAGGTATCCACGTTAAGTAAAGGTAGGATAAGGTATCTTGACATCCACCTTTTGTACCATTATTGTTTAGTGGGCCAATGAGGCGAAGGTAAACGAGATGCTAGCGGCGACGTTCGTAACATTAAATATTCTGGACGCCTATTTAACCAAGACGGCTTTGGCGGTGGGGGCGGTGGAGCTTAATCCCGTGGTGACATACTTTGGCAGCAGTATGATAGCCAAAGGAGTAATAGCTGTAGGCTTGGTCTTTATCCTTTATTACTTTGGTAAGGAAAGGGCATTGTGGCCGTTGAACTTCTTGCTGGTTGGTGTCGTTGTGTGGAACTCAGCCATTTGTTGGCTAGTAACCTTCTCCCCGTCCGGTTATGTTATGGCTGGCTTATAGGTCATAGGCTCTCATTCAATACTATCACTTAGCTCCTGCTGACTGGTCATGGCGGCAACTGTGTTTAAAAAATCCTTGAGTGAGGCACTTTGCTCTCTTAACTCTTTTAGCTCAACCCCGATGGGACTAATAGAGGTGGGACTATCGGCATAAGTCCCGTGGAAGGCAAAATAGGCTTGGTTTAGCTTTCTGATTTGATAGCCCATTGAAACCAGATATTGCCGTCTTTCTTCCATGAATTCCTCAGCCTGCTCAATTTTTCCCTGGGCCAGGTATTCATCAACTGCCCTTCTTATCTCTCTCATCTCTTGGTTAAAGTCAAACCCCGACTCCTGTTCCTGCTGGGCATTATTTCCGTAGTCTGGGTAGTATCTTTCGCAGACAATAGCGCCAATTTCGTCACTAACCATGCCGGCCAGGGTTTCATTCATGGTGGCGATTTCATAGTTTCTGGATATGCCGAGTAAGTCCAGTATGTATAGAAATCCTAATGGCTTGAAAGCCAGGTATTGGTGCAGCCATTCTTCAACGGCAGTGTTGATGGTAAACTGCAGACTGGCGCTGTCGGTGACAAGGGTGGGATATAGTGCCCCTGCACCACCAAGCTCCACCACCAGCGAGGAGACACCCAGTTCATCTACCTGGTCTTCAATGCCCTCTATTTCCTCCAGGGTAAGGTTCGGTTGCAGGGCTATCTCTCTCATGCTCTCTATCCGGTCTCTGGGTGAAATCACCAGCAGGTAAGGCAGCTTATCCAGTTTGAAATTTAGTGGCGGGAAGTTAACCTTTAACCTTATATATTTATCCATTGGATGGAAGATACCCTGCTCAGCCAGGACCTCTTTTATCTGGTTGGCTATTATCCTCTCCACTTTGTCGGTTAAAGCCGTTCTCTGCTCTTGTAAGTTGTTTAATTCGGCTTCAAGCGAGGCTAAATCGCCTTGTTCATTGTCGGCATTAATGGCGGCTATCTCCCATTCCAGGCTTTTTATCTGCTCAACTAGGGAGAAATAATCTATCACCGTCTCCGTTTGGTCACCAGTTTCTCCATTGTTGCCGAAAAGCCACTGCCCGATTTCGTATGATATAGCCCCAAGCTCCCATTTCACGAAATTGAAGCGATATGGCTTCACAATGGAGCTGAGGGAGCTATCAAAATCTGCGGCTGGAGAGCAGCTCACGCTGAGCAAACAAAGCAGAAGCAGGCTTATAACAATAAATTTCAGTCTCAACCCCACCCCCCTGTTTTCGACTTATCTCTTTCTTCCCACCCTCCCACCCTCGTAGGGCTGCATGGTTTTACCCCCACAGCCCCCCGGGGTTTGGGAGCAGCGCTGGTGGGGAGGGTGGGTGGGAACAACCAACCCGCTACATATTATGGTGCAGCATACCGCCGTTCCAGAAGAAGCAGAAAGACTTAAGGAAATGGTCTCAGCTCAGTTCAATTGTGTTGAGCTTCTCCTGTGCGAGTTTAACCCGGTAGCGGCACTGATTACCGGTCTCAAGATGCTGGGCTTAAGCTTTTATAGCGATGCTGCTTAGTCTAAATCTCAACCTCACTCTGACTGGTATCAAGCAGAAGATATTTTACCTCGCCGCCGCAGAACTCCCGGACTAAATCAGCCAGCTCTCCGGTTATGGCTTCAGCTTTGTCCTTTGCCACCGGCGGCAGGCAGTCCACATTTATCGCCACATTGCTGGTGTCTGGGGTCAGCTTGGTCTGGTTACCCTGCCTCCAGTTCCAGCGCCGGCACATTACCTTGGAATTATCAACATAAATCACCTCGCCCGGTGGCGGATACTCAATTACGTCCGAGTTCAGCGGAGTAAAGGGCTCATCTCCCTTAGCCAGGGTGAGACGGAGGTCACCATCAGCCGAATCTAGGTCATCACCGCCACTGGGCACCATATGCCTGAGGGAAAAGTAGTTAAACAGGGCTACCAGAGTATTGATATAGGGTAGCTGGTCACCCCGCCGGGCACGCCTGCCCAGTGACTCAATTGAGCAGTAAAACTTATTGGGGTTGGTGCCAAAGTCGGAGTAAGCCTGCCGCCAGCTGGCTATCCGGGGGTGGCTTTTAATTTCCTGCAGGGACTCGTCCTGGGTAGCATTGGCTTCAGCCTTTCTTAACAGCTCAACTAGCCGTTGATTCTCGCCGCTGTTATTGACGCCCCGGGCAATAACCACCCCCCGAATATAATCAGGGAACTTAGCTAATACTTCCTGAGATACTATGTCCTTCATCTCTCTGGTTACCTCCTAGCTAATTCTGGCGGTAGCTCTGGCTAGCTCCCAGGCATATTCATAAAGGTGTAATCCTTTGCTCATAGCGAGGAGCTCGCCGTCTTTAACCCCTATCTCCCCCGCCATATACTCCTTCAGAAGCTGAATGGCGGCCAGGTTTGACGGGAAGCCAGCCCATAAGTCCCACGACCGGAAATATACGATAAACTTTAGCCTACCATCGCGGATTCTGGTATCTATCCCTCTCAAACACGGGGGGTCGGGTAAGGAAATAGACTCTTTACCACCCACGGCCATAAAAGCCTGATTGGTATCATAGCCGTCTTTCTTATACATTTCAATTACTTTTGGTATCTGCTCCTCCAGATATTGGCCATAGGTGTATTGCTCACCCTCGCCTTTATGGGCGGTCATAAGATAGGGGAGATAGCTTTCCACATACTCCATGGAGGTGGGCGGTGGCACACCCTGTGGTATATCGGGAACCAGGGGTCTGGTCCCCGGATTCCTGACCTGGACTACCACCAAGTCCAGTTCCTTGCGACGCTGGCCGGCATAGCTCCCGCGGTCAATCTTATACTCATAGCCCTCGTTCAGGGTCTTACGCAGGCAGAGAAACCATGCCTCGGCAAGGTCTCTGGCTTCAATTACTGAAATATTCACCCCAAAATCCTTTTCTAGTCGCCCTTCTTTATCTCTTCCAGCTCTTTATTTACCTCCTTTAGCTCGGCTTCTAGTTCCTCTTTATACCCCTCAAGCATGCGAATGTATTCCTCTCGGCGGGGGAAATGCCCGAGTCTAAAACAGAAGCCGAAGGGAGAGAAGCCAAAGCCAAACCGGTGACTGTGTCCGTGCATCGTTGCCTCCTTCTCGTGACATTGTCCGTGTATCGTTGCCTCCTTCTCGTGACATTGTCTGTGCATCATTGCCTCCTTCTTTTTCTAGGTTAACTATAGAGCCCGGGTAAACTCCGGGCGGAGCCGGGACATATCCTTCGTGGCTAGAACCTCGTCTATGAGCTTGAGTACCGCTGCCTTTTGCCGGGGTAATCTTGCCTTAATCGGTAGGTAGTTTGAGGCGTGATTGGCGGTGAAGAAGCAATTGGTAAAGTTGGAGTTTTGTATTATCAGCCTCAGCTCCTCTAATGACTGAAAGGGTGAGATGAGCGTAAATTTGCCTTCTTCCCAGTCCTTATGCAGTGGGGTGCCGGGGACGAGCAGTATGGTTAGGGCGCCGGCAAAATCGGGGTCAATATCGGAGAGTATCTGGGCGGTCTTTAAGGCGTGATTTTCGCTGCCTTCGATGCCACCCAGCCCCAGTATCACGGTAACCGAAAGAGTAATCCCGGCTTGTTTTAGCTTTCTCCCGGCTTCAACTATCTGGTCGTAGTTAGCCCCCTTGTCGATCTTTGTAAGTAGCTCCTCGTCTCCGGTCTCCACGCCCAGATAGGTAATATTAAGCCCAAGGTGGTTTAATTCTTTGAGTTCGTCAACACTCTTTATCAGAGCTGACTGTGGTGTAGCGTAGGTGCCGATTCTCTCCAGGTGGGGAAATTTCTCATTCAGGTAGTTTAGCACCGCTACCAGTCTAGGCTGAGGGCAAATTAGGGCGTCTCCATTTTCCAGGAATACCCGCCTCAGGCTCCAGCTATAATTCTGGGCTACCTTATCAATATCCTGCTTGATATCCTCAAGGGGCAGTATCCTGAATTTAATCCCCGTATAGGTGCCACAAAAGGTACACTTATTATGGGAGCAGCCAATGGTTACCGGAAGCAAAAAGCTGTTGGCCTCACTTGGTGGTCGTACTATCACTCGTTCATAATACATGTGACGGCGCTCCTATCTTTTGGTGGCTTTGGCTTACTTTCGCCCCTTTTTGAAAATGGCGAAGAATCTGTCCTCATACTCCTCAAACACACCCCAGCGGTCGAGCTCCTTTTTTAGCTCGCTGGGTTCAAGTTCACCTGTGGAGACCTTATTAAAAAGTTCCTCAATCCTTACCCTGGCATCAACCGGGATACCACTGGCGTCTACATCTAAGAGTCCTCTGGTCTCCATTTGCAACAGGTTTTCGGGCAAAGAGCTTCTGGTCATTTCGTAGATAAACTTCATCAATGATACATCCCAAAGCTCATCCTGTCCTTTAATAATGGAGGTTAGCGGGTCGCCACGCTTATCAATGTCATCATTTAGCTTATCTACTACTGCTAGTAGATTATCCGATACTATGGTAAGCTCCCTGGGCTCGTTCTTGTAGGTATAAAACAGTCCCGGGGCGTTAGAGCCGTAGGTCTTGATTAGCGTATCGAAGTATTTTTTAGCCTCCGAGCTGAACCCTTCAAGCTGGGAAAGGTAGAAGGGGGTTACAATCTTCGGTCTCTCGGCAATCACCCTACCCTCTCTAATCACTGTCTCGGTGGCACTCTTTATTAGCTCGGAGTAAGCCGGCTCAGTGAGCAGGTAGTAGTATATGTTGGTCGTGCCGAAGGTAGCCAGGCTCCGCTTGGGCGGCCTTAATATCTCAGTGTGCTTGACTGCCTCTCTAATCCTTTCGTCATCAATATCCATCGGATTGCCCTTCATAGTCATTATAGTTCAGGCTATGGCTGATAGCTCCTGCTTATATTCGTTAAGTAAGCTGATGTATTGCGAATCCAGCTGGGCCAGTAGCTTGCGCCACTCCTCCTGGAACTGTGGCTGCCTTTCCACATCTATCTTTAATTCCACCACCGAGCCCATCTGCTGCTGGATTGCCTGCTGAACCTTGGCTTCAAACTCGGCCTTTAATTGCTCATAAGCCTGCTTTCTCTGTTGCTCACCCTGCTCTGTATAGTGGTTGAAGAGGCTTCTTATCTTACTATGGATATTTTCCATGCCTATTTTGTCCTTCTTCAGGGTCTTCAAACCCTCCATCGCCTTCTTATTATTTCTCTTGGCAAGCTCGTTCTGGGGCAGATTGATGTTCCTGAGCAGGATATCGGTAGCCCCCTCTTTGATATATCTGGTTACGTTTTGGTCAAGATTAGCCAATTCGGCGACCAGATTTAGGTTTTGCTTTAGATACTTAGCCGCCAGTTTTTCCCCTTCGGGGACATATTTCCACCTAAGGCGCTCCTCATCGGTCGCCTCGCCTATCTTTTCCACCTTTTCCAGAGCTATCTGGTGGGCACTCTTGATATCACTCATCTAAGTCCCCTAAAGTTGTTCTTACCTATATTATACTAGATAGTGAAAAAAGCTCAAAGTATAGACACTATTTGATAGTTTGTATTTACTATAGTAAATGATATAATTTAATAGCTGATGCCTATGAATAAAGACTTTGAAATCTTAGACCATACCGCCGATGTTGGCATTATCGCCTATGGTGCTGACCTGAGCCAGGCGTTTGCCAATGCGGCCAGGGGCTTGTTCAGCCTGATAACTGAGCTTGATGATGTGGAGGAGGTGCTGCATCGGGATATAGAGCTGACTGCCAGTGATGCGGAGAGCCTGCTGGTAGAGTGGCTGAACGAGCTGGTCTATCGATTTGATACCGAGGGTATTATTTTTAAGCGCTTTGAGATTATCCAGCTAACTAGTACACAACTTAAGGCTAGAAGCTATGGGGAGAAGGCGGATAGCTCTAGGCACGAACTAAAAACAGGGGTCAAGGCAGCCACTTACCACATGCTGAAGGTGGACAAAAATGATGGCTGCCGGGTTCAGGTATTATTTGATATTTAGTAGAGGTGAAAATGGCAGCACCTTGGCAGGGAATACTAAAGAAGATAGACGACTACCGCTGGGAGATACCGACCAGCTATAAGCAAGGCATGTCGGTGCCTGGTCTCATCTTTGCCAGCGAATCCATGCTCGGTCATATCTGGCAGGAGCAGGTGTTTCAGCAGGTAGCTAATGTGGCTTTTCTCCCCGGTATTGTCGACCACTCACTGGCGATGCCTGATATCCACTGGGGCTACGGCTTCCCTATAGGTGGGGTGGCGGCAACCAGGGTAAAGGATGGGGTGGTATCGCCCGGGGGCGTTGGCTTTGATATTAACTGTGGTGTCAGGCTGGTGCGAACCAATCTCACAGAGGAAGAGGTAAGACCAAAAATTGAGCAATTGGTTGGTGAGCTTTTTATCAATATTCCTTCCGGAGTGGGCTCGGAGGGCAAGATAAGGGCAAGCGTGAAAGAGCTGGATGAGGTTATGGTCAAGGGTAGCCGTTGGGCAGTAGAGAAGGGCTACGGCCTGGCGGAGGATATTATAGTTACTGAAGAGTCTGGCTGTATGAAGGGGGCTAAACCGGATAAGGTCAGCAGTAAGGCTAAGAAGCGAGGTATCCCGCAACTGGGGACATTAGGTTCTGGCAACCACTTTCTGGAGATGGAGGTGGTGGATGAGATCTATGACCGGGATGCAGCCAGGGCTATGGGCATTGAAGACTTGGGGCAGGTGCTTATCTTGATACATACTGGTTCCAGAGGCTTTGGCCACCAGATTTGCACTGACTATGTGGGGCTATTGGGGGAAGCAGTAAAAAGATATGGCATCATCCTGCCCGACCGCCAGCTTGCCTGTGCGCCGATAAGCTCGCCGGAAGGACAGGACTACCTGGCGGCGATGTCATGCGCCGCTAACTATGCCTGGACTAATCGGCAGTTCATCCTGCACTGGACGAGAGAATCTTTCATTAAGGTCTTCGGCAAGAGCCAGGAGGAACTGGGTATGAGGCAGGTTTACGATGTCTGCCATAACATCGCTAAGATAGAGGAATATACCATTGATGGTAAGAAACAGACCCTTTGCGTTCATCGCAAGGGGGCAACCAGGGCTTTTCCCGCTGGACACCCTGATATCCCTGATGTCTATCGGGATGTAGGTCAGCCGGTCTTCATTCCCGGGGATATGGGGCGCTGCTCCTATGTCGCCCTGGGCACAGAGGTAGCTATGAAGGAGTCTTTTGGCTCCACCTGCCATGGTGCCGGCAGGGTGCAGTCGCGGGCAGCTGCTAGGCGTAGCCTTCGGGGAGCTGATGTTGCCCGGGCGCTGGCAGAAAGGGGAATCATAGTTAAATCCGGCAGCATGGCGTCACTGGCTGAGGAAGCTTCTGAAGCCTACAAGGACGTGAGTGAGGTGGTTGACATAACTCATAAAGCAGGCATCTCACGTAAGGTGGCAAGAGCAAGACCTATGGGTGTAATTAAGGGGTGAAAGATGTATTTCAAAAATGCTATTGAAGCTCTGGGGCACACCCCGCTGGTTGAACTGGCTCAAATGAGTCCCAATAAAAAGGTGAAAATCCTGGCTAAGCCGGAGGGGCAGAACCTGGGGGGGAGTGCTAGCCTCAAGGACAGAGTGGCAAAGTACATGATAGAGAAAGCTGAGCAGAGCGGAGAGCTAACCAGGGACAAGACTATTATTGAAGCCACCAGTGGTAATACCGGCATAGCTCTAGCCTGGCTGGGGCGTAAGAAGGGTTACAAGGTCACCATCGTTATGCCCGATAGCATGAGTCTGGAGAGGCAACAACTGCTTAAGGTCTTTGGTGCTGAGCTTATCCTTACTAAAGGGGCTTACGGGATGGGGGCGGCTATTGACAAGGCGAGGGAACTGGCAGCCCAAGATGAAAGATACTTTACGCCTGACCAGTTCTCCAACCCAGCCAACCCGCTAGCTCACTATGAGACTACCGCTGTCGAGATAATAGACGATTTCCCCTATGATAAGATTGATGTCCTGATTGCCGGCATTGGCACTGGGGGGACTATAGTTGGCATCGCCCAAAGGCTAAGGGAGAAGTATCCCAATATCAGGGGAATCGGTGTCGAGCCACCCCCTGGTGATAACATCCAGGGCTTGAAGTGCCTTGGCGAGGAATCACCACCTTTTTGGGATTCAACCCTTGTCCTCGATAAGGTTAGGGTTACCAGTCAACAGGCGGCTATAGCTACCAGGCAGTTGCTGGAAAAGGAAGGCATTTTTGCCGGGTTATCTTCAGGGGCGGTAATCCACCAAGCTATTAAGGCTGCCCATGAGATGGACGAGGGAAATATAGTGGCTATTTTAGCCGATGGAGGGTGGAAGTACCTGAGCCTGGACTTCTGGAACAAAGCTAAGTAGATATGGCTAATAGTCAGATTCATCTGCCGCCGTCTCAAAAGGGCAGTGTCTCCCTAGAGGAAGCTATCGCCAGAAGAAGGTCAGTAAGACACTTCGCCCCCAAAGCTCTCTCACAGTTACAGTTATCGCAGATACTATGGGCAGCTCAGGGTATCACCGATACTCGATGGAAATTTAGAACAGTCCCCAGCGCCGGGGCTACCTATCCACTGGAAATTTTTGTTGTTTGTGGTGGGGACGGCGTTGACGGAATTGATGGCGGCATCTACCACTATAGTATAGACAGCCACTCATTAACGCTGCACTATGCCGGTGATGTGAGACCGGAGCTAGCCAGGGCGGCATTAAACCAGGAGTTCATCTATCAAGCGCCGGTGGATATAGTTATCTGCGCTCTATATGAGCGGACAGCTATGAGATACGGTGACAGGGGGGAGAGGTATGTTCATATTGAGGTGGGACATGCCGGACAGAACATTTACCTTCAGGCTACTGCCCTTGGTCTGGCTACGGTAGCCATAGGCGCCTTCTATGATGAGCAGGTTAGGCAGGTCTTACAGCTGGGTGAGCAATATGAGACCTTGTATATCATGCCGGTGGGCAGGCCGGCTTAAAGTCAACCGCTAGGCACCTCAATTGCTTCTTCAGCCTCTGGAGGCAGCTCGATGGAAACTGGCTGGTTATAGTTGTAGGATAGCAAAACTATAGAGATATACGTGGGCAGTGAAACTCCTACTTCAAGACCCATGGCCTCAGCGGTCAGTTCTATACTTTCAAAAACCATATCTATCTCTGCCTTAATTAGGAAATGTGTATCTTTTGCTATCCATTGCTTCACCGAGACGCTGCGGAACATTTCCTGAAGAAATTCCTCCGCCACATCAGGCACTTCCTCCCCGGGTAACTTTGGTTGCTGCATAACTAATTGCCAGAGCTGCTTCATATCTGGGGTAAGCTGAAGAACGTAACAGTCTGTACCTTCTATCGTCTCACTGCCTATTACCTTGACCTGCGCTGCTTCAAGGAGTTCTATCTGAGACTCAACCTGACTCATTTCTCCCCAATATCCTTCCGGCATCTCCAACTTAAACCACGAGGGACCCTGTTCCGGGACATCCATCATCATGTATATCATATCACCAACAATATACGTCTCTATTCCCATCTCCATTTCGTCTTCCCCAGGCATTGCCACATTCACGGTCATGTCTATCTTCATCTGTCTGTTCTCGAGGTCCAGCACGCCGTCAAGGTCCATTACCAAAGTCGCTTCAACTGCCTCACCCTCAGCCTCGCCAGCAATGCCCCCGGTCATATCCATGTCAAACTGGTATGTTCTTATCTCATCCAGCGATTCAATTACGCCGTCGACTATCTCTTGCGCCGATGGTAATTCTGCCCTCTCCCCACACGCGATGAAGGAAAGAACCATAACCAGCACCAGAGACATAGCCGCTATTTTCTTCCCCATTTTTGCCTTCCTACTTATTGGCTTTTTGTTTTAATAGCCAGTATTCCAGGCTATTGGCTAAAGCTAGCCGGCTTGAAGTTGACCTTGATTACCAGGGCACAAGGGTTGCGGCTCCGATTATTAATATGATAATTAGAAATACAGCATAGATTCCCAAGCCGATAAGCCAACATCTCCAGAATAATCCCCAAGCCAGGCTCCAGGTTACTTTGACTTCCATTTCTGCCATTTCTTATTTCCCCTCCCTTTGTTTCAGTAGCCAATATTCCAGGCTATCGGCTAGAGCTAGCCAGCTAGCTTCTATGATATTGGTTGAGCCGCCAACCGTCCGCCACTCCTCAACCCCATCAGTGGACTCAATAAGCACCCGAACCTGAGCGCTGGTGCCAACGCTCTCCTCCAGGATGCGAACCTTGTAGTCAACCAGTCTGACCGCAGCTATACTGGGATAAAACTGCAATAAAGCCTTGCGTAATGCCTGGTCCAGGGCGTTAACCGGACCATTGCCCTCAGCGGCGGTATGCATTACCTCGGTGCCTACCCTTACCTTAACCACTGCCTCGGAGAGCATCTCCTCCGGGCTTTTTTGGCTGGGTGGGCGCCGCCTCTTCTCCACCACCACCATAAAATCAACCAGTTCAAATGGTGGCTGGTAATCCGGCTTAGCCCGATGAACTAGCAGCTCGAAGGATGCCTCGGCATTGTCATACTGGAAGCCGCGACTCTCCATCAGCTTGACCTGCCCCAGCAGCTTTTGCGCCTCCTTACCTCTTGGGGGTAAATCCAGCCCCAGTTCCTTTGCCTTGTATATGATGTTTCCCTTGCCTGCCAGCTCAGATACCAGCACCTTTGGCTTATTGCCTACCAGGGCTGGGTCTATGTGCTGATAGCTCTCCGCCCACTTGGCTAACCCAGAAACATGAAGCCCCGCCTTGTGACTAAAGGCGCTGGGTCCAACATAGGGGGCGAAGGTATCGGGAATCAGGTTAGCCACCTCGCTTACATAGTGGGATACCTCAGCCAACCTGGTTAATTGCTCATTAGTAATACAATCGATCCCCATTTTGAGCTTTAGATTGGGGATGATGGAACAGAGGTTAGCGTTGCCGCAGCGCTCGCCATAGCCATTGATGGTGCCCTGGACCTGGGTGACACCGGCGCTTACCGCCGCCAGAGTATTGGCTACCGCCAGTTCACCATCATTATGAGCATGGATGCCCAGCGGCACTTTGGTCTGCTTTTTAACCGCGATAACGGCAGCCGTTATCTCCTCGGGCATGGTGCCGCCGTTGGTATCACATAAAACCACGGCATCAGCCCCAGCCTGGGCAGCCACCTCCACTACCCGCAGACTGTAGCCGGGGTTAGCCTTAAAGCCATCAAAGAAGTGCTCGGCGTCAAAGAAGACGGTAAGCCCTTTGCTTTTAAGGTATTTTATGGAGTCGGAAACCATGCTCAGGTTTTCCTCCAGGGTGGTTTCCAGCACCTGGACGACCTGCAACTCTGAGCTCTTGCCGACAATAGTCGCCACCTTCACTCCAGCGTCAACCAGAGCCAGGAGGTTGGCATCTTCATCGGCTTTGGCTTTGGGTCGGCGGGTGCTGCCAAAGGCAGCCAGCCTGGAGTGAGAGAGGGTCAGACTTTTAGCCTTCTGGAAGAACTCAATATCCTTGGGATTGGAGCCGGGCCAGCCGCCCTCTATGAAATGAATACCTAATCCATCAAGCCTGCGGGCAATATTTAGCTTATCGACCACGGAGAAGGAGATGCCCTCACTCTGTGCTCCATCCCGGAGCGTGGTATCATAAAGTTGAACTTGAGACAATTTCTAGCCTTCCACCTTCCTAGCAATTAGGTCTCCCATCTGCTTTGTCCCCACCTTTGTCTTACCTTCACCCATTATATCATAGGTGCGGTAGCCCTGGTTTAGCACCTCGTCAACGGCAGCCTCAACGGTCTTTGCCTCCTTGGCCAGGCCGAAGGAGTAGCGCAGCATCATGGCTACGCTGAGGATAATGGCAATGGGGTTAGCCATATCCAGTCCGGCACGGCGGGGAGCACTGCCGTGAATCGGCTCATACATGCCGAATATGTTAGCTCCTTCCTTGGGCATGCCGGCGAGACTGGCTGAGGGCAGCATTCCCATGGAGCCAGCCAGCATTGACGCCTCATCGGTGAGGATATCGCCAAACATGTTCTCAGTAACCAGCACATCAAGGTCAGCCGGGCGCTGGATAAGCCGCATGGCACAGGCATCTACCAGCATGTGGTCTAGCTCCACATCAGGGTATTTTTTGGCTACCTCCATGGCTACCTGCCGCCACAAGCGGGAGGACTCAAGCACGTTGGCTTTATCCACCGAGGTCAATTTCTTGCGCCGTCCCCTCGCCAGCTCAAAGCCCACCCGGACAATACGCTCAATCTCCTGCTCGGAGTAGGTCATGGAGTCAGTAGCCCGCCGCCCCTGAGGTGTCTGCCACCGCTTCTTGGGCTTGGCAAAGTAGAGACCTCCGGTAAGCTCCCGAACAAAAATGAGATCCACCCCCCGGATAACCTCTGGCTTCAGATTGGTGGAGTCAACCAACACCGGGGAGACCTTGACCGGGCGCAGGTTGGCAAAAAGTCCCAGCCCCTTGCGCAGTGCCAGCAGACCGTCTTCGGGGTGGACCTTAGCCTGGGGGTCATCCCACTTAGGGCCACCCACCGCCCCCAGTAGTACGGCATCAGAGTCACGGCACATCTTCAAGGTGTCCTCAGGTAGCGCTGTCCCTTCTTGGTCAATGGCAACGCCACCCACCAGCCCATAGTGTAATTTAAAGCTGTGGTCGAACCTTTTGCTTACCGCTTCTAAGACCTTGATTGCTTCGGCGGTAACCTCGGGACCAACACCATCGCCGGGTAAAACTGCCAGTTCAAATTGCACCTATATCCTCCTGGCTAGCCTCTTTTTGGTATATTCAACAAGCCCGCCGGCGGAGATGAGTTTAGCCATAAAATCGGGGTAGGGCTTTGCCCTGAACTCCGTGCCCCTGGTCCGGTTCTTTATCCTGCCTTTGGCCAGGTCAACTTCCAGGGTGTCGCCAGCCTTGGTTTTATCCACTGCCTCATCGCACTCCAGTAAGGGCAAGCCGATATTTATGGCGTTGCGGAAGAAGATGCGGGCAAAGCTTTTGGCTATTATACAGGATATTCCCGCCGCCTTAATAGCCAGCGGGGCATGCTCCCGGGACGAGCCGCAGCCGAAGTTAGTCGTGGCCATCACTATATCCTCCGGCTTGACCTTCTTGACGAAGTCCTTATCTGCATCCTCCATGCAGTGTTTAGCCAGCTCCGCCGGGTCAGAGATATTCAGATAGCGCGCCGGGATAATAGCGTCGGTATCAACATCAGCGCCGTATTTGTGGACTTTGCCTTTTAGCATTAAGAGATTGCCTCCTTATTTTCCCCTGTTTTTCAGCCAATCTTCTAAATCTTTAATCGCTTGCTTAGCTTTTTCTACAATACCACTTTTCTTCTCCTTATAAGGCTCATTATAGTAACCTCGCCCGTATTCCAGCTGATGAATATCAGCTTCCACAAGATTGTTTGCTATCTCTATCTCAACATAAACTTGATACAAGACATCTTTTAGTTCTTTAGGTAATCCAAGAATTTCACCTTTATGGACTTCCCACATGGTGGTTACGAATGGCACCGATCTATTCTTGAAAGGTTGCTTGGCTAATTTCAAATTGGTTTCTAGCTCTACTAGAATACCAGATACCGCTTCTTCTAATTTTTCCTCAGTTCTTGATTTCTTCTCTTGTTTTGCTCCAAGATGAGAAAGAAAATAACCTAGGAAAGCACCAAACAAGATAGTGACCAGTGATAATATCAGCTGCTGCCACCACTCTGTTATCATATCTCCACCAGTGCCTTCTCAAAATCCCTCACTTTAGGCGGTTTTTTGCCCTTGCCCGGCTCAATAGTATGTCCTTCCTCTCTCAAGCGGGCAGCCTGGGTATCTATCCCACCGGGGTATTTGGGATTTAGCTCCCCGCCGACTTTTAGCGTCCGCCAGTAGGGGGTAATATTTTGCTCTCCCTCGGCGGCGGCTGTTTCCTCGGCGGCATGGGCGGCAACCCAGGCAAAAATTCCAGTGGTTATCGGGCAACCGATGCTGGCACCGTGTCTCTGAGCCAGCTTGGCACGGATTTGATTTATAGTGGTAAGTTTACCCCGGGGGACATTCTTCATGATTTCATCCACTTCTCTTGGCGCCGGGATAACCACCGTGCCCGTTCCCCATCTCGTACTCATTTTACCGGTGATTTCCTTTACCTGGGGCAGGTCTTTATCATCGGCCAGCTTTTCC
>JAUWZG010000006.1 GCA_030615425.1 Dehalococcoidia bacterium | reverse complement strand
GAAAGAATTATTGGCTGGCTGGGCTAAACTCGGTCAGCAGAGGCTAGCCAAGTAAGACCAAAGAGCTGACTAAGCTTGTAGCATATTCTGGGCAGCTTCTCTTGGACGGGGAGTTCGACTCTCCCCCGTCTCCACCAGAAATTTTGAGCGCCGGCTTTATAGCCAGCGCTTTTTGTTTTATTCCTGGGCACCGAATGACCACATGGCCAGGACAACCATAACCACGCCGAAGGCTGCCACCACCATCAAATCCTCGCCGATGGACATCCTGTGCCCGAAAACGGTAACGCCCAAAGAGGAGGCAGGCTCGGCGCCGAGCATCAGCTGGCGTATAGAGTCAACTCCATAGGTTGCCGGATTGATTTTGACCAGGACGTTCATCCAGGCAGGCAGGTTATCGACCGGGAAGAAAACGCCGGAGAGGAATATCATGGGGAACATTAGTAACTGCATTACTGCTTGATGGGCTTCCATGGACTTTATCCGGGAGGCGAGGAAGATTCCCATGGCTGATAGGGCGCAGGCGACCAAAAACATCACCGGTAGTAGCTGGGGCAGGATTCCCGGGGATAGCGTCAGCCCAAAGAGAGGGGCAAAGAGGAGTATCAAACTCCCTTGAATTAGGGCGATAGTGGCTCCGCCCAGTGTTTTCCCCGCCGCTACTGCCACCCGGCTGATGGGTGCCACCAGTACCTCTTTGAGAAAGCCAAATTCACGGTCCCAGACCACGGAAACCCCTGACATGAAAGAGGTCATCAGCACCGTCATACCAATGATGCCGGGAAACATGAACTTGGAGAAATCAACCCCCGGGGCGAGCATGCCCATGGTACCGCTCAGCCCACTGCCAAAGACGACTAAAAACAGTAGCGGGAAGGCTAAGAAGGTCACCATTCGTATCTTATCTCGCCATACTCTTAACAAATCGCGATACCAGATAGTGTAGATACCCCGTAAGTGATTCATAACTCTCCTTACGTCACCAAGTGCTTTAGTGCCTTCTCTGATGGCGACCAAACTGTCGCGCCATCTCTTTTAGCTCGCTCTTAACCGCTTCATCCCTGAGCTGGTGTCCGGTTAGCTTGAGGAAGACATCATCCAGGGTGGGTCGGCGCAGGCTGATGCTGAGTATCTCGGTGCCAAGCTCCTTTATTAACGTAGGGATAAACCTGTCGCCATTGTCAATTTCAAAGGTTAGCTGCTCACCATCACCCTTGGCCTGGATGTGATATCGCTCCTGTAGTTCGGCTTGAGCCCTCTGGTTATCCACCGCGCTTAAGGTAATCATATCTCCACCCACCATGCCCTTCAGCCCCTTGGGGTTATCCAGGGCGATTATCTTGCCATAATCCATGACCGCAATGCGGCTGGCATACTCGGCTTCATCCATGTAGTGGGTGGTGAGGAAGATAGTGGTTCCCTCCGTCTTCCGTAAGCCGAGGATGAAATCCCAGAGGCGGCGGCGGGTCTGGGGGTCAAGCCCAAGGGTGGGCTCATCCAGGAAAAGCACCTTGGGGTGGTGGATGAGACCGCGGGCAATCTCAAGGCGGCGTTTCATGCCACCAGAGAAGGTTTTGACTACGTCGCGGCGCCTCTCCCATAGCTCGACCATCCTCAGCATCTGCTCAATCCTTTCCTTGCTCACTGAGGCGGGGATACTATATACTCGGGAGTGGAACTCCAGGTTCTCCAGGGCGGTCAGCCGTTCATCAAGGCTGGGGTCTTGGAATACCAGCCCGATGCATTGACGCACCTGGCTCCGTTGACGGACGACGTCAAAGCCATTGATTAATGCCTTGCCCGAGGTCGGCTTGGACAGGGTGCACAGAATATTGATTACCGTTGTCTTTCCCGCTCCATTGGGGCCAAGAAGACCAAAGACCTCACCCTCGTCAACAGCAAAGCTGATGTCATCTACTGCTGCCAGGTCGGCGTAGTTCTTTACCAGGTGTTCCAACTCAATAATATGGCTTTTTGGCATCCTTTCTCTCCTTTTAACCTTGAGACTCCGCTAGCTATTATATACCTGCCAGACAATTATCACTACATTATAGTTGAATTTTAATGAAATCTAAACGCCAATTTTATGGCTAATTAATTGCCATGGCTTAAGATTAAGGCGTGATAAAGACGGAGAACAACAATGATTAGAAGTGTTATTAGATGCCCCAATGATGTGGTTTTAGTATTTGATGAAGATGAGGAACAAATCCCTCAGTATCAGGGGAGGTATTGGGAAGTAAAGAGACTCATCTTGGAAGATGCCCCGCCGGAGGCGGTATTTGGCCACTGGCTCGATTCTGAGGCTGATATAATCACTGTCTCCAGAGTGGGGTGGTAGGCAAATCTGCCTCTCTCCAGGCTTACCTTGGCGCTAACATCCTTCCTCCGCTTTCCTTCTTTTTGAGTGGTGCGATTTTGATGCCTTGTGGCATCTTTATGCCATTTGTGATACAATTGGCATGTAAGGAGAACCTGATAGAGATGACAGTAGGAAAGAAAATCCTTATCGTTGATGATGACCCTGCCTTTGGCAGACTGGTTGAGCGGGTTCTTACTCAAAAGGGATATGAAGTGCTTAACGCCAATAACGGGAAGGAAGGGCTGCGGCTTTTATTTGCCCACAGACCAGATATGGTGCTCCTGGATGTGGTGATGCCCAGAATGGATGGTTGGCAGACCTGCAGCCGCATCCGTGATATCTCTGATATCCCCGTCATTATGCTCACCGCTCATGAGAAGGCTGAGGAAGATATAGTGCGTGGGCTTGACTGTGGGGCTGATGAGTATCTGGCCAAGCCGGTGGGGGGTAAGGAGCTGGTGGCGAGGGTGCGGGCAGTAATGCGACGTGCCGAGTTGCCCTCTCCCCAGGAGGGGGGGAGGGGGATTACCTTTAGTGATGACTTCCTGGCGGTGGATATTGCCCAGCGGCAGGTTATTGTAAATGGAGAGCGGGTGAGGCTGACCCCGATAGAGTTCCGCCTGCTGGCGCTGCTTTTGCAGAATGTCGACCATATTCTCACCCACAAACAACTGCTGGAAAAGGTGTGGGGTTGGGAATACACCGACGACCTGGATTATGTGCGCATCTATATCTGGCATCTGCGCCAGAAGATAGAGCCCGACCCAGCCCAGCCCAAGTATATTATTACCGAGCCGGGCGTTGGCTACTACTTCCGCGGTAACTCTTCGTGACATTGGTTCCCCTGTTTTTGTTTGTCTTTCTTCCCACCCTCCCACCCAATAGAGGCTTCTTACCCCACAAAAACTTTGTTTTCGTGGGGGCCCCGTATTCGCCTCTCTTTAACTCTCGTATTGTTTCTCTTCCCTCCCCCCCGCTTTAATTTATGTCTTTTTCCCACCCACCCGCCCTATGGGGACTTCGCCCTTAAACCCTCGCTTTGGTTGGGGTGTTTAAGAGAGGTGAAGTCCCCAAATACATTATAGGGAGTTTAAGAGGGGCGTTAGCCCCTCTTTTAAAATAATCTTCCCCTTCCCCTTGTCAAGGGGAAGGGGACATAGGGGATGGGGTAACCATATATAGAAGCTAATAATAGGGGGTGAGGTTACCTAAACTTGTGATTATTCAGTGGCAATAGTAGAATATAGGTGAGCACAGTCAGCAAAGGGGGCCCTTGTTTAGGGTTGAGGTCTCAGTAAAGTCTGGTTTTCCCGACCCACGTGGAGAGGCATTACAAAAGGATATCCGCGACCTTGGCATTGCCACTGCCGACCGGGTGAGGGTCAGCGATGTATATCTGCTGGAAGGGGCGCTGAGCCGCAAAGAGGCGGAGTTAATCTGCCGGGAACTGCTGGCTGACCCTATAGTTGAAGAGTATTCCATCGGGGAAGCATCCCCCGTTGCCTCACAGGACGCCCATGCTGTTGAAGTTGCCTATAACCCCGGTGTGATGGACCCGGTGGAGGAGAGTGTTAGCAAAGGCATCCTTGACCTGGGCATAACCACCGTTGAGTCGGTAAGGACAGCCAAAAGATATTATCTATGGGGCAAGCTTTCCGCTGGCGACATTGACCTTATCTCTAGTAAGCTGCTGGTTAACAGCGTAATCCAGCATGTGGTCACCGGTCGGGAGAGAGTGTCGCTGCCCTCGGTAGAGTACAGGTTCTCCCGGGAAGAGGTTGATTTACTGGGTCTGGATGATGACGCTTTAACTAGGCTGGGCCAGGAAAAGCTTGAGTTAAATCTGAATGAGTTAAAGCATATCCAAAGCTACTTCTCCGGGTTAGGCCGCAATCCCACCGATGTTGAGCTGGAAACTCTGGCCCAGACCTGGTCGGAGCACTGCAAGCATAAGACATTCAAGTCCAAGATAAGGCTGGGGGAAGAGGTCATTGATAATCTGCTCCAGAGCACCATCATGAGGGTGACCGAGGAGCTGAACAAGCCCTGGTGCCTTTCCACCTTCAAGGACAACTCAGGGGTGATAGATTTTGATGGTCGTTACGCCCTGTGTTTTAAGGTTGAGACCCATAACCATCCTTCAGCCATTGAGCCCTACGGCGGGGCGGCAACCGGGCTGGGTGGGGTAATTCGTGACCCTTTGGGCACCGGCCTGGGGTCAAAGCCAATCGCCAGTACCGATGTATTCTGCTTCGCCCCTCCCGACTTCCCCCACGACAGGCTTCCTCCTGGTGTCCTCCATCCCCGTCGTATTCTTAAAGGAGTGCGGGCTGGAGTGGCTGACTATGGCAATCGGATGGGAATCCCCACTCTCAACGGCGCCATCCTCTTTGACGAGCGGTATCTGGGCAACCCGGTGGTCTTGTGTGGCACCATCGGGCTCATGCCCAAGAGCGCGGCTCAGATGGGAAGGCAGCAGCCGGGCGACTTAGTTGTAGTGGTGGGGGGCAGGACGGGGAGGGACGGTATTCACGGCGTCACCTTCGCCTCGGCGCTGCTAACCGGGGAGTCTGAAGAAGTCTCGGCAAGCTCGGTTCAGATTGGTAACCCCATTACCGAGAAGAAAATGATTGATGTCCTGCTCAGGGCGAGGGATAAAGGTCTCTATCGGCGAATTACCGACTGCGGCGGCGGCGGGCTGTCATCAGCGGTGGGGGAAATGGCCGCCGAAACCGGCGTCCGGGTGGACTTGGAGAAGGTGCCGCTGAAATACTCCGGTCTTTCTTATAGGGAGATATGGCTTTCCGAGTCGCAGGAGAGGATGCTGCTGGCGGTACCCCCGGCTTCGGCTGAGGAGCTGGTCTCACTTTTCGCCAGCGAGGATGTTGAAGCTACCGTCATCGGCGAATTCACCAATGATAAGCGGCTTAAACTTTTCTACCAGGATAACCTGGTGGGCGACCTTGATATGGAGTTTTTGCATAATGGGCTGCCTCAGCTGGAAAGGGAGGCAGTGTGGCAGCTGGCTCAACACCCTGAACCTGACTTTGCCCCGCCGTCTGACTTGGGTGAAGAGTTAAAGAAAATTTTAAGCTCGTGGAACGTGTGCAGCAAGGAGTGGGTCATCCGCCAGTATGACCATGAAGTCCAGGGGGGCAGTATTCTCAAGCCCTTAGCGGGAGTAAATAACGATGGTCCTGGTGATGCCGCCATCATCAGGCCAGTGCTTGATTCTGACATGGGGGTTATTATCGCCAACGGCATTAATCCCAAATACGGCGATATTGACCCCTACTGGATGGCAGCCTCGGCGGTCGATGAGGCGCTGAGGCAGGTTATTGCCGTCGGCGGCAGCCTTAAGCGGGTGGCATTACTGGATAACTTCAGCTGGGGCAACCCAGAGAAGCCAGACCGGCTTGGTGGTCTGGTGCGGGCGGCGCAGGGCTGCGCCGATATTGCCCTGGCTTACGGGACGCCTTTTATCTCGGGCAAGGATAGCCTCTACAACGAGTATAAGACGGAAAAGGAGACTATATGCATTCCACCCACCCTGCTTATCTCAGCCATGGCGGTGATGGAAGCCGTCTCCCGGGCAGTATCCATGGACGGCAAGAAAGAGGGCGACCGGCTCTATATTGTGGGGACGACATATAATGAGCTGGGCGGCTCGCACTACTATGCTATTCACGGCTTTGTCGGCAACCGGGTGCCCCGGGTCAACCCCGAAAAGGGGAAAAAGCTCATGGATACACTCAGCGCCGCCATGGAGAAGGGTCTAGTAAGGGCCTGCCATGACTTGAGCGAGGGTGGCATCGGTGTGGCGGCGGCGGAGATGGCTTTCGCCGGGGGGTTGGGAATAACGCTTAACCTGGGTAAAGTGCCGCTGGGTGAGCCCATCGTCCGCAACGATACCATACTCTTTGCCGAATCCAACACCCGCTTCCTGGTGGAGGTGGCGCCGGAGGACAAGGGACGCTTTGAGCAGGCAATGAAAGGGGTGGAATTTGCCGCCATCGGAGAGGTGACCAAAGGCGATAGGCTCGAGGTCTATGGCGTTAACGGAGAAAGGGTGGTTTCAGCCCCTCTTGCCGAACTAAAGGAGGCATGGCAGAAGCCGCTGCGATGGTAGAGATAGGATGGCTAAAGTAAGGACATTAATCTTAAGGGCTCCGGGGACAAACTGTGATGTTGAGACTGCATTTGCCTTTGAGCAGGCGGGCTCGCTGGTAGACTCGGCGCATGTCAACGAACTTGTCCGACGGGATAAGTTCATTTCTGATTACCAGATACTGGTCATACCCGGCGGTTTTACCTACGGCGATGATGTTTCGGCGGGCAAGATTCTAGCCAATGAGCTAAAGTTGAAGCTGGGCGAGGACATCCAGAGGTTTGTTGACCGAGGGGGGCTGATACTGGGAATCTGCAATGGCTTTCAGGTGCTGGTTAAAGCCGGCATCCTGCCTCCGTTGAAGAACGGGGAGCGCCAGCGGCTGACTCTGGCCGGCAACGATTCTAATAGGTTTGAGTGTCGCTGGGTCTATCTCAGCGTTGACCAGAAAAGCCCCTGTATATTCACCAGAGGAATAAGCGCTTTGTATTTGCCGGTGGCGCATGGTGAGGGCAAGGTGATGGCGGAAGCGGAAACACTGGGGCAGTTAAATGTGGTGGTGCGCTACGCCGATGAGAGGGGGAACGTTCAAGCCGGCTATCCTCACAATCCAAACGGCTCGGCGGATAATATCGCCGGTATCTGTGATACCTCGGGGCGTATCTTTGCCCTGATGCCTCACCCCGAGCGCTTTATCCGCTGGACTCAGCATCCAAGGTGGTCAAGGGAAACACCGAGGAAGAATGGGGATGGCTTCGGCATTTTCTTGAACGCTGTGAAGTGGGTCAAGAGTGGCTGAGAAGACCCCTATGAGCTATATTTCGTCCTGGAGCGGGGGCAAGGACAGTTGCTTTGCCTGTTATCTGGCGCTCACTCAGGGATACAAAGTATCTCACCTGGTGAGTTTTATTTCCCGGGAATTCAAACGGGTAAGCTTTCATGGGACAGAAAACCGGCTGATTCAGCTGCAGAGCCAGGCTACCGGCATCCCTCTTTTACAGAAAGAGACCACGTGGGATGGATACGAGCAGGAGTTCAAAGAGGCGGTGCGAAGCTTGCTTCCCAATGGCATAAAGGGGATGGTTTTTGGGGATATCTATCTCCAGGAGCATAAAGACTGGGTGGAAAGGGTCTGCAGTGAACTGGGAATTGAGGCCGTTGAGCCGCTCTGGGGTAAGAGTCCCGAGAAGGTTTTCACTGACTTCATATACGCTGGCTTTGAAGCCATTATCGTCAGTGCCAGAGCCGAGCTAATTGATGAGGGCTGGATTGGAAAGCGGGTAGACAGGAATTTTATGGAGTATTTGAAAGCTAAAAACATTGACCTTTGCGGGGAAAACGGCGAATACCATACCCTGGTGGTCAACGGCCCCTTGTTTAAGAGAAGGGTAGAGGTGACGGAGAGCAAAACTATTAATCGAGATAACTACTGGTTCCTGGATACCGTTAAATATCGACTTACTTAAACACCACTCAATTGCCTAGGGTAAAATTTGACAGCAGCGCTATATCGCCTGTAATATAGCATAGACTGCTCTCACCGGACAGAGGATAAGTGACCGAGATACCAAGGTTCAGGCCGAAAAAGCCTTCGCAATTCTCCCGCCACCCGGAGCCAGGTTATAGGGTAAGAGGCAGGGTATGGCTGGAGAAGGACGGCGAGTTGTATATGGGGTGGGGGAGAGCGATGCTGCTGGAGCGCGTTGATGAGTTTGGCTCCATAGCCGCTGCCGCCCGGTCAATGAAGCTGGGTTACCGCAACGCCTGGCTCTGGATAGAATCAGCCAATCGCTTAGCACCGGTGCCCCTGGTGGAGAAAACCGCCGGCGGGGCTGGAGGAGGACATGCCCGATTGACCGGGGAGGGGCGAAGGGCAGTTGAACACTACAAGAAGTTGCGGGCTAAATTTGAGAAGTTCCTGAAGCGGGTTGGATAAATTTTTTGCCAGACGCTATATCTAATGCGATATAGCCAATTTAATTTGACTTAGGGAGATGAAGGAATGAGAAAGCTCTTCTTTTTGCTCCTGGTTGGGTTGCTGGTTATTCCTATCGCTGGCTGTACTCAGGAAGAAGAACCGCCTATTGGCGTGGCGGTGGAGTTTATGGACCATGCCGTCTGTGCCTATATAGCTCAGGATAAGGGCTGGTTTGAGCAGGAGGGGCTAAATCTGACCACCTACGAGAGCTATGTAACCGGCATGGCTTTAGCCGCGGCTCTGGGGCGGGGTGATATTGAGGTCGCCTATATCTGTTTGGTGCCGGCAATAAATGTCTATGCCAACGCCGGGGTGCCCATAAAAATCGTGGCTGGGACTCATAAGTACGGCTATGGACTGGTGGTCAATCCCGATAAGATAAAGACAGTGTACGATTTAGAGAACCCCGGCATTCGCATCGGCTGCGTCAGAGAAGGCGGCGCCGTTGACGTGCTAATGCATAAGACCATAGACGAATACGGTCTTGATGAAGATAAGATAGTGGATAATATTCAGCGCATGAATCCGCCCAAAATAGTCCTGTCGATAGGGGTGGGGCAGCTCGATGCCGCCTTTCTCCCCGAACAGTGGGCGACTATGGCCGAGGACTTCGGCTTTGAGATGCTACTGATGAGTCAGGATGTCTGGCCTGATATGCAGGGCAGCGTGCTGGTGGTCAAGCAGGACCTGATAGATAATCATCCTGAGATTGTCGCCAAGCTGGTGGAGGTATCGCAGAGGGCAACCGATTGGGTAAATGAGCATCCTGAAGAGGCAGCCGAGGTTATGGCTAGACAATTGCAAGTCGTCGGCGGTGAAGTCTTCCCCGCTGAGGCAGCGGAGGTCACCGCCAGCCTGGAAATCACCCCTGAGGCGCTGCTGCGCTCTATGGAAAGGCTGGACTATACCCTGAGCATCGACCCCGAGGTGGTCCAAGAGACCATAGACTACCTGGCGGAGCTGGGCTATATAACCAGCCGTTTTGACGCCAGCGAAATCCTGGACTTGAGGTATCTCGAAGGTGAATAGTCTCAAAAAGCTGAAGCCGGGGTGGGGCATAGTACCCATAGTCGTGTTTCTGGCTATCTGGGAATTAGTTGCTCGCCTGAACCTGACCCCGGGGGAATTCCTCTTCCCCCCCTTCTCCACGGTGATGGTGGAGTTCTATCATCTGGCTGCCACCGGCGTGCTGGGGGATAATTTCTTCGCCAGCCTGACGCGGGTGCTCATTGGCTTCTGCGCCGGTTCCATAGCTGGGCTGGTCGTGGGCACGGCCATGGGCTGGACGGAAAACCTGAACAAGGCGTTACATCCCATAGTCAGCCTGCTCTATCCTATCCCAGCTTTGGGCTGGCTACCCCTGCTCATGCTGTGGATAGGGATAAACGAGATGCTGCCCATTACCATAATCTTTATCTGCTCCTTCTTCCCCGTCCTCTATAACACCGTCACCGGCATCAGAAATGTAGATAAGGATTATATCCGGGTGGCCAGGACGCTGGGGGCATCCGATGTCAGGATTCTGACCACGGTGGTTATGCCCTTAGCCCTGCCCAACATATTTACCGGGCTCAGGCTGGAGGCGGGCATGGCCTGGCGGGTGATAATCGCCGCTGAGATGGTGGCTATTCCCACCGGTATCGGCGCCCTGATGATGAAGGCGGAGAGCCTGATTCGGATGGACATTATTATCGTCTGTTTGATAGTATTAGCCGTGATGTGCCTTTCCTTTGAGAAGTTCTTTGAGTATCTGGAAGCCAGAATAACCACCAAGTGGAGGTAACTTGCCCTCTATCAAGCTGGAAAACATATGTAAATATATCTGCCGGAATGTAGACCTGGAGATATTGGATAAGGAATTACTGGTGTTACTGGGGCCAAACGGTGCCGGTAAAACCACTCTGCTTAATATTATCGCCGGACTGACCGATTATGATGGCTCGGTGTTCTTTGATAGCCAACCGGTGGACAAACTTCCATCCAGTAAGAGAGGGGTAGGCTACCTGTTCCAGGATTTGTTTTTATTCCCCCACCTTGACGTGGCGGCAAACATAGCCTACGGCTTGAGAGCCCACAAACAGGCTCAAGACAAGCTGCAGGGAAGAGTAGAGGAGCTACTAGAGCTGATGAAGATAAGCTACCTTGCCTCCCGTTATCCCAAACATCTGAGTGGCGGTGAAAAGCAGCGGGTTGCCCTAGCCCGAGCCCTCGCCCTTTCGCCCAAGGTTTTGCTTCTGGATGAGCCCTTAAGCAGCCTGGATATGCAGACCGCCAAATACCTGAGAACCGAGCTAAAGCAGCTCCAGAAAAAACTGGGTATTACCACCATATATGTAACTCATGACCTGGAGGAGGCTGAGGAGATGGCTGATAGGATAGCCATCATCCAGAACGGTCAGCTGCAACAGGTGGGTAAGCCAGAAGAGGTATTTTTCTATCCCGTAAATGAAGTGGTCTCCGATTTTATTGGGGCACCAAGCATCCTGCACTGTGACCATTGCCGTAGCCTGGGGCAGGGAGTTATGGAGGCTAATTGTGGTGGGCTAAATATAATTCTCCCCGACGATGGAAATATAGTCAGGCGCATCGCTCTATTCCCCAGAGATATATATATTTCTGAAACTAAACCTCCGGGACCAGAGGTGAACCGATTTAAAGGAGTAGTCACCAGCATTAAGTCTTCTGGGGATGCAGTTAGACTTGAGGTCAGGGTGGGTGAAAATAAGCTGTTGGCTGAAGTGCCTCATCATATATTCGAGGATATGGATTTAACCGTGGGCAAAGAGGTCTTCCTGATATTGAAGCTGAGAAGAATAAAGGTTTACTAGGATAGGGATAGCAGGTAAAAGCAGAGGGTTTGCCCTGTTGTGGGGGCTTGAAGTATAATTTCTGTCAGCTTGCAATATCCGCCATATCTAGATATACTCTCTAAGCAGGAAGGGGGAAAGATGGCTAAACCAAAGGTCGCTTTTTACTGGTGTGCTTCCTGTGGCGGCTGTGAGGAGACAGTGGTTGACCTTAATGAAGATTTACTCAAGGTAGCCGATGCCGTGGATATTGTTCTCTGGCCGGTGGCGCTGGATTTCAAGCGCAAGGATATTGAAACCTTAAAAGATGGTGAAATAGCGGTGAGCTTCATCAACGGCGCCGTAAGGCTGGAAGAGCAGGAGGAGATGGTAAAGCTACTCAGGCAAAAATCCGGTCTGGTGGTTGCCTTTGGCGCCTGTGCTCACCTGGGCGGAATTCCGGGGCTGGGGAACTTCTGGAACCGGGATGCCATTTTTAACCGGGTTTATAAGGAAGTCCCCACCGTGGAAAACCCCGAAGGGATTTTCCCGCAGGAGAAAACGAAGGTTGACGAGGGAGAGCTTACCCTGCCCGAGTTCTATGATACGGTGAAGACCTTAGACCAGACCATCGATGTGGATTATTACCTCCCCGGCTGTCCGCCGCCCCCCGATTTAGTAATGAATGCGGTAACTGCCATTCTCAAGGGGGAGCTGCCGGAGAAGGGGGCGGTGCTGGCACCCAATAAGGCTCTGTGTGATACCTGCCCCAGGGCAGAGAGTAAGCCGGATAAATTATCCATTGACGAAGTAAAAAGACCGTGGCAGATCAAGCTTGACCCCGAGAAGTGCTTTCTCGACCAGGGGGTAATCTGCCTCGGCCCGGCTACTCGCACCGGCTGTGGCGAAACCTGCATTCGGGCTAACCAGCCGTGCCGGGGGTGCTTCGGCCCGCTGGACGGCGTCGTCGACCAGGGAGCCAAAGCCCTGTCCATGGTAGCTTCTATACTGGGGCTGGAGGGTGAAGAGAACATGACCGAGGAAGAGGTCAAGAAGCTAATTGATAGTATTGCCGACCCGGCAGGGACAGTCTACCGATTTAGTCTGGCTTCCTCTTTGCTTAGGAGAAGGAGAATGGAATGAAGAAGATAACCATCGACCCGATAACCAGGCTTGAGGGGCATGGGAAGATAGAGATATTCCTCAATGACGAGGGGAATTGTGAGCGGGCCTGTCTGCAGATTCCCGAACTGAGGGGGTTTGAGAAGTTCGCTGAAGGGAGAGCTGCTGAGGAGATGCCTAGAATAACCACCATGATATGCGGCGTCTGTCCTACTGCTCACCACATGGCATCTTCTAAAGCCCTGGATGACCTGTTTAAGGTTGAGCCACCCCCGGCGGCGAAGAAGATAAGAGAACTGATGTACAATGCCTTCTATGCCGAAGACCATATTTTGCACTTTATCTTCCTGGGTGGTCCCGACTTTGTTGTCGGTCCCACGGCACCGGCCGCGGAGAGAAATGTTTTGGGAGTTATCGGCAAGGTGGGCTTGGAGGTGGGGGGAAAGGTCATCGAGATGAGGAAGAGGATGAGGAATGTGCTGAGGATAATCGGGGGCAAGCCGGTTATGCCTACCTGCGGCTTGCCGGGAGGGGTATCAAAGCAGATTACCGAAGAAGAGAGGAAGACAATTATCGAAGCCGGGGAATACGGCGTCGAGTTCTGCCAGGTTGCCCTCGGGCTTTTTGATGATGTGGTGCTCAAGAATAAAGAATATGTCGACCTGGTTACCGGAGATATCTACTCGCACCGGACATACTATATGGGGCTGGTGGATGAGAATAACAAGGTGAACTTTTACGATGGTCAGATAAGGGTGGTTGACCCTGATGGTAAGGAGTTTGCCAAGTTTAAGGTTCAGAACTATCTGGACCACATCAGGGAGCATGTTGAGCCCTGGACTTACGTGAGGTTCTCCTTTCTCAAGAAAATAGGCTGGAAGGGCTTTGTTGATGGGAAAGAGAGTGGTGTTTTCCGGGTGGCGCCGCTGGCCCGGCTGAATGCCTCCGATGGCATGACCACACCACTGGCTCAGGAAGCCTATGAAAAAATGTATCAGACATTAGGGGGAAAGCCAGTTCACAGCACTCTGGCTTTTCACTGGGCTCGGCTGGTGGAGGCGCTTTACGCCGCGGAGCGGGTGCTGGAGCTTGCCAAAGACCCTGAGATAACCTCAGATGACATCGTGAACCTACCCACTGAAACGCCCAAGGAGGGGATAGGGGTGGTAGAAGCGCCGAGAGGGACGCTTATCCACCACTACCAGACTGACGACCAGGGAATTCTCACCGGGGTCAATCTGATTGTGGCTACTCAGAATAACTCGGCGGCAATTAACATGTCGGTGGAGAAGGCAGCCAAGTCGCTGATAAAGAAGGGGGAAGTCCCTGACGGGATTCTCAACATGATTGAGATGGCATTTAGAGCCTATGACCCGTGTCATGCCTGCGCCACCCATTCCCTCCCAGGGAGGACGCCTCTTGAGGTCAATGTATATGACTCCGAGGGGAACCTGGTAAAAAAACTGGAAAGATAACCTGGCGGGAACTATAGCCAACGCTTACACAATTTTATAAATAAATATAAGGAGGTGGGTTGTGAAAGAGAAGGTGGAAGCAGCTCTAGCCAAGATAAGGCCTGCTTTACAGGCAGACGGTGGAGATGTTGAGCTGGTGGGGGTGGAGGGAGGGGTGGTTAAGGTAATGCTCAAGGGTGCTTGTGCCGGCTGTCCGGTGGCGACGATGACCTTGAAGCAGGGGATTGAACGAGTGCTCAAGGAGCAGATACCTGAGGTCAAGGAGGTGGTCGCTGTTTAAAGGTAGCTTCTGGAAGGCAGAATAATGCCTATATATGAGTATGTTTGTTCAGATTGCAAACTTAAGTTTGAGTTGCTCAGAGCAATGAGCCAGTCAAGTGAGGGTGCTCTCTGCCCAAGTTGTGGCAGTAGTGCTCAGCGAGCGCTTTCATTATTCTCCAGAAGTTCTGAAGGGTCACCTGCTTCTGAGATAGGAAGCGCATGTAGCACTTGCGCCTCCAATACCTGTAGCTCCTGTTCTTTAGCAGCATAAGGGAGGCTAATGAGAAAGCGGAGAATACGCCTTTCCTGTCATTCTTGCGGTGAAGTAGCGGAATGTCCTCCTGAAGCGCTACCCTGCGAGGTGCTCAAAGGCTGGCTGACTGTTTCTCAGTGGAAAGGTTTGGGCTCCGTTGAGCATTATAACTTCTGCTCCTTCAGTTGCCTTGAGTCTTGGACGGATGCCCAAGTTCCCAGAGTTCCTGAGGTATTTTTAGAGTCTTTCAGGGAGGATAAAACCTAAGAAAAGATAAATATGAACACACTCATTTTGGGAGTTGGTAACCCTATTCTTACCGACGATGGGGTCGGAATCAAAATTGCCCGCAAGCTCAAGGAGAGAAATCCTGAATTGGAAGTGACAGAGACAAGCGAAGCCGGAATTGCACTTCTTGACCTTATAGTGGGCTATGATAAGCTCATCATCATCGATTCTATAAGAACTGAAAAAGGGAAACCGGGAGAGCTCTACAAGCTTGGGCTGGAAGCCCTAAAACCCACCGCTAATCTATCTTCCTCTCATAGCATAGATATTGCCACTGCCTACGAGATTGGGCGGGGGCTGGGATATAAGATGCCCGAGCATATTAGCATATACGCTGTGGAGATAGAGGATAATACCACCTTTGGCGAGGAGTGCACCGGAGGGGTGGAGGGGAGGATACCATTTATCACCGAGCAAATAATAGGGGAGGAAAAGCTGTGACAGATTTTGAACCTAAGATTATAGTCTTCTGTTGTAACTGGTGTTCGTATGCCGGGGCAGACCTGGCTGGCACCTCAAGAGTAAAAATCAAGCCCCAGTTCAGGGTCATTCGAACCAGGTGGTCAGGAAGGGTGGAGCCCTCCTTTATTTTTCATGCCTTTGCTAGAGGAGCCGATGGGGTGATGGTAGCCGGATGTCATCCCGGGGATTGCCACTATAGCAGTGGTAATTATAAGGCAAGGCGCAGGATAATGTTGCTCAAAAAAGCGCTCCCACAACTTGGGCTAGAACCTGAGAGATTAAGGCTAGAATGGATTTCCGCATCTGAGGGAATAAAATTCCGCAGCACAGTGAACGAGTTTATCGACGAGGTTAAAGAACTCAGTCCCCTTCATTAATTAGACCTCCTTATTAAAGCAGATGAGGCTGACCAAAGTAGAGAGATTAGCGAGAATAAGTGTGCGTGGGGTGGTGCAGGGGGTCGGCTTCAGACCCTTTGTCTACCGGTTGGCTCAAGAGCACAACTTGAAGGGTTGGGTGCGCAATACTTCAGGCAATGTGGAGATTGAGGTGGAGGGAGATGAGGAAACCCTGGAGAGCTTCCTGCGCGACCTTGAGGCTAAAGCCCCTCCCATAGCTCGCATTGAAAATGTCGAAGTCACCTTCTATCCCACCAAGGGTTATACTGAGTTCCAGATTGGGGAAAGTCTGAGTCAGGAGGGGCAATACCAGTTAGTGTCGCCGGATATTGCCACCTGTGAGGACTGTAAGGCGGAGATTTTCTCACCCAGTGACCGCCGCTTCCGCTATCCCTTTACTAACTGCACCAATTGTGGTCCTCGATTTACTATCATTGAGGACATCCCCTATGACCGCCCTAAGACTACCATGTGTGAGTTTGAAATGTGCCCTCAATGCCAGCGAGAATACCATGACCCCTTAGACCGGCGCTTTCATGCCCAGCCTAATGCCTGCCCTGAGTGCGGGCCAAGCTTGGAGCTGGTTGATGGCGAGGGTAAATCGGTTGAGTGCAATGACGTTATTAAGTCGGCAAGCGACCTGCTAAAAGAGGGGGGAATCTTGGCGGTCAAGGGGCTGGGCGGATTTCAGCTTGCTTGTGATGCCACCAGCGAAGAGGCGATAAACCTGTTGAGAGCTAGAAAAAGGCGTCGGTCAAAGCCTCTGGCGGTGATGATAGCCACTATTGGGGAAATCGAAAAGCATTGCCTGGTATCCCCTGAGGAGAGAGAACTCCTTGAGTCCCCCCAGTGCCCTATTGTTCTCCTCAAATGGAAGCATAGCTCATCCAATATCTCTCCGGCGGTAGCCCCCAATCTAAAGTATCTGGGGGTGATGCTGCCCTATACACCGTTGCACCACCTGCTGCTAAAGGAAACCGGTCTGCCTCTGGTGATGACCAGCGGCAACCTCAGTGAGGAGCCTATCGCCAAGGATAACGATGAAGTTTTGACCAGACTCAGAGGAATTGCCGATTATTTTCTGCTTCATAATCGGGGCATCTATGCCCGCTATGATGATAGCGTCTGTATGGTGGAGGGCATACCTCAAGCCATAAGGCGGGCGCGTGGCTACGCCCCCTATCCCATTTTCCTTCCTTTTAAGTCAAAGCAAATTCTCGCCTGCGGGGCTGAGCTTAAGAATACATTTTGCCTGACCAAAGATGAGCACGCTTTCTTGAGCCAGCACATCGGCGATATGGAGAATGAGGAAACTCTGGAGCACTTTGAGAGCACTATTGAGCTTTATAAAAAGCTGTTTCGCGTTGAACCTGAAATTATAGCCTATGATATGCACCCGGACTATCTCGCCACCAAATATGCCCTTGAAACGGGGGCGAAGGCGAGTTTAAAACTGGTGCCGGTGCAGCACCATCATGCCCATATTGCGAGCTGCCTGGTGGAGAATAAGGTTGAGGGGCCGGTTATCGGGGTAGCCTTTGATGGCACCGGATACGGCACCGATGGCACCATCTGGGGTGGGGAGTTTTTGGTGGCCGACTTCAGCAGCTTTAGGCGGGTGGGGCACCTGGAGTATGTGCCCCTAGTCGGCGGTGAGGCGGCAATAAGGAAGCCCTACCGTATGGCTCTAAGCTATCTTTATACCTTGCTGGGAGAAGATTTTACTCTGGAAGGTCTTCTCCTCGGCAAGATTAAGCCTGATGAGATTGCCATAGTAAAACAGCAGCTAAAGCGAAAGGTAAACTCTCCTCTAACTTCGAGCGCCGGCAGGCTCTTTGATGCCGTTTCCGCCTTAGCCGGAGTGAGACAGGAGATAGACTACGAGGCGCAGGCGGCTATCGAGCTGGAGATGCTGGCTCTAGATGAGATGGAAAAATCGGAATCCTATCCCTTCTCCATTGTTGAGGAGGGGGGGGTGAAGGTAGTAAAGGTGGGGGAACTATTCTCGACGGTAGTCCGGGATGTCAGAAATCAAATTTCCATTCCTGTAATATCGCTCAAGTTTCATAACACCATGGCTCAGATAATCGCTGAAATGTGTAAATCCAGTGCCAAAGAAACTGGCATAAGTGAAGTTGTGCTGAGCGGTGGTGTGTTTCAAAACCAGCTGCTGCTGAAGTTAGCCACCTCTGCTTTACAAAGGGAAGGTTTTAGCGTGCTCACCCATCGCCTGGTGCCCTGTAACGATGGCGGCATTTCTCTGGGGCAGGCGGTGGTTGCCAATTTTTCCAGTATTTGAGAGAGTTAAGGGGGGGATTAGCCTGGTTTTTAGAGGGGGTCTTCTTTCCCACCCTCCCACCCGATAGAGGTTACACCTCTCTTCACTCTCCTATCTGGGGGGTGGGGAAGAAAGGAAGTTTAAGAGGGGCGAAGCCCATTTTGGGTGGGTGGGTATGGGAAGAAAAAGTTAAGTTAAACAGGGGGAGAAAAAAATGAAAAAGACAAAGATGGGACCTCAGCCGATGCTCTGGCCCCACCCCACGGTTCTGGTCGGTGCTGATGTTAACGGCAAGCCTGATTTTGTCACCGTGGCCTGGGTTACTATCGCCTGCGGCACCCCGCCCTGGATGGCCATCGCTTTAAATCGCGTCCGCTACTCCCTTAAGGGCATCCGCCAGAACATGACCTTCTCGGTCAATATCCCCAGTACGGCTATGGTGAAAGAAACCGACTACTGCGGTATCGTCACCGGCGCCAAGCACGATAAAGCCAAAGACTGTAATTTCAAGGTTTTCTACGGCGAGATCGCCAATGCCCCCTTTATCGAGCAGTGCCCGGTAAATATCGGCTGTACCGCCGAGCATATCCTGAGGCTGGGCAGCCATTACCTGATTGCCGGCCCTATCAAGGAAATCCTGGTCTCCGACGACTGCATGACCGAGGGCAAACCGGATGCCAGCAAAATCGACCCCATTGTCTTTATGGGCTTTCCGGCCTCGGAGTATCATGCCGTCGGCGAGTTCCTGGGACCGGCCTGGCGCATCGGCAAGAAGATTAAAAACGTCAAGGACGACTGGGAGAGACATCTGGCAAAGTAAAAGGGGAGTTAAAGAGAGGTGAAACCCCTTTAGGGCGGGCTGGGTGGGAAGAGATATTAATGGGGGTGGGGTAACCAGGAGTTAGATATGTGTCTGGCAATTCCAGCATTAATTAAGTCTATAGAGGATAAAGAGGCTGAGGCTGAGATTGGAGGCATAACTCGCCGCATCAGCCTCTGGCTCACTCCGGAGGCTAAGGTGGGCGACTATGTGCTGGTGCATACCGGCTACGCCATAAATATCCTTGACCAGGGACAGGCCGAAGAAACCTTAACGCTTTTAAGAGAAATAGCCGAAGTGGCTGAGGGGGAAGGGTGAAGTTTATCTCTGAATTTAGGCGCTCGGAGCTGGCTGAGGGGTTAATCGCCCACATTCAGCACAGGTCAAAAACTCCGGCGCGTTTCATGGAATTCTGCGGTGGTCATACCGTGACCATCTTTAGGTACGGCATCCGCCAGGTTCTGCCCCAAACCATTGAGATGGTATCGGGGCCGGGCTGCCCCATCTGCGTTACCGCCAACGCTGATCTGGATAAGGCGATTGCCCTTTCCCAAATCCCGGGCGTAATCATCACTACCTTCGGCGATATGCTTAAAGTTCCCGGCAGCCGTTCCAGCTTGCAGCAGGTCAAGGCTGACGGTGCTGAGGTGCATACCGTATATTCCACCATGGATGCTCTCAAAATAGCCGGGGATAACCCGGATAAGTCGGTGGTCTTCCTGGGAATCGGCTTTGAGACCACCGCTCCCACCATCGCCGCTTCTATACTACAGGCAGAGGAAAAGGGGATAAAAAATTATTACGTCCTTTCTTTACATAAACTCTGTCCTCCGGTAATCCGGGCGCTGCTTGATTCCGGCGAGGTCAAGCTTGATGGGCTTGTCTGTCCGGGGCATGTGAGCGCCATCATCGGTTCCCACCCCTGGGAATTTATCGCCCGGGACTATGGCATCCCCTGCGTGGTTTCCGGCTTTGAACCCTTGGATATCCTGCAATGCGTCGATATGCTGGTAGACCAGGTGGAAAATGGCGAGTCTAAGGTTGAAATCGCCTACCGGCGGGGGGTGCGCCCTGAAGGCAACCAGCAAGCCCTGAGACTCATGGAACAGGTATTTGAGCCCTCTCCTGCTCAGTGGCGGGGGATGGGGGAGGTTCCTGATAGTGGTCTAAAGCTGAGGAAAAAGTATCAGCGCTTTGACGCTGAGCTTGCCTTTGATATTGAACCCGGTCCTACCTCTGAGCCGGCGGGTTGCATCTGCGGTGACATCCTGCGTGGCGTCAAGACGCCGGCTGATTGTCAACTTTTCGGCAAAACCTGCACCCCGGAAAATCCGGTGGGACCGTGCATGGTCTCTGCCGAGGGCAGTTGCTCGGCTTATTACCTTTATGGAGGCGGTCTTGGAGGATAAAATTCTACTTGCTCACGGCAGTGGGGGGAAGCTAGCCCACGAGCTGGTGGAGAAGAGTTTTGTTAAAGCCTTGGCTAATCCCTTTTTAGCCAAGCTCGATGACTCAGCCGTTTTTGACCTCAGTGGCAGGCTGGCTTTCACCACCGATAGCTATGTGGTCAGCCCCATCTTCTTCCCCGGCGGGGACATCGGTAAGCTGGCCGTCTGCGGCACGGTGAACGACCTGGCTATGTCTGGGGCTAAACCGCTTTATTTAAGCCTTTCTTTCATTATTGAGGAGGGGCTTCCCCTGAGTGAACTGGAACGAATTGTGGACTCGGTTCAGAGAGCGGCTGGGGAGGCAGGGGTGGAAATCATCACCGGCGATACCAAGGTGGTGCATAAAGGCAGTGCCGATAGGCTGTTTATCAACACTGCCGGCGTCGGTGTAATACCAGAGGGGGTGGATATCTCTGGCAATAAGGCAAAACCGGGAGATAAGGTTATCTTAAGCGGGACTATCGGCGACCATGGAATTGCCGTAATAAGCCAGCGGGAGGGGTTGAGCTTTTCTACCAAGCTTGAGAGCGATTGTGCTCCACTTGGAGACTTGGTGGCTGAGATGCTCAATGCTAGCTCCAATATCCATTGCCTGCGAGACCCCACCCGGGGAGGATTGGCTACCAGCCTGAATGAACTGGCTAAGCAGTCAAAGGTGAGCATAAGAATTGAAGAGGAGAAGATTTCGGTGCGGGAGGAAGTTCTTGCCGCTTGCGAGATGCTAGGCTTTGACCCCCTATATGTCGCCAACGAAGGCAAGCTGGTGGCTATAGTCCAGGTAGAAGACGCCGATAAGGTTCTTAAGGCTATGCGGGGGAATAAGTACGGCAAGGATGCCGCTATAATCGGGGAGGTGGGGGCAGAACACGCCGGGCGGGTGGTGATGAAGACTATTCTGAGCGCTTCTCGTATCGTTGACATGTTAGTCGGAGATTTACTGCCCAGGATTTGTTAACATGCATGAACTGGCTATAACTCAAAGTATGCTCGACCTTGTTCTGGAACAAGCAGAAAAGGCTGAGGCTAAGAGCGTGGGCAAAATCAACCTGGTTATCGGGGAGATGACGGGGGTGGTGGACAGGTCGGTCCGCTTTTACTTCGATTTCCTGAGCAAGGGGACGGCGGCGGAGGGGGCGGCTCTTGCCTTCAAGGTAGTTCCGACCACAGCCAGGTGCCGAAACTGCGCTAAAGACTTTAAGCTGGGGGAGTTCGACTGGACTTGTCCCTACTGTCAGAGTAATAATATGGAAATCGTCGCTGGCAAAGAACTCTTTGTAGAAAGCATTGAGGTGGAATAAGATGGAAATAAAGGTGGTTAAAGACATTCTTGACGCTAACGAGCAGATAGCGCAAAGAAATCGGCAGTTGTTTAACAGCAACAAGGTATTCGCCGTGAACCTGATGTCCTCGCCGGGCGCAGGCAAGACCAGCCTTATTCTGCAGACCATAAAGAGGCTGAAAGGGAAGACCAGCGTTGGCGTTGTTGAGGGTGATATAAGCTCCAGTCTGGATGCCGAAGCCATAGGTAAAGAAGCTGTGCCCGTGGTCCAGATAAATACTGGCGGGGAGTGCCACCTTGATGCCAATATGACCTCTACTGCCTTGGCTGGCGTGCCGCTAAAAGATATCGAGCTACTCCTTATTGAGAATGTGGGCAACCTGGTCTGCCCTGCCGAGTTTGCCCTCGGTGAGCATAAGAAGGTCTTAATCTCAAGCACTCCTGAAGGGGACGATAAGCCGTTTAAGTATCCCCTGATGTTCCACGAGGCAGACGCCGTGCTTATAAATAAGATTGACCTGCTGCCCTATCTGAAGTTTGATACTGATGCCTTTTCCCAGGCAATCAAGGGGATAAACCAAAAGGTAGAAATTTTCCCCCTCTCCTGCACTACCGGTGAGGGGATTGAGAAATGGGTCTCCTGGCTTCTGACCCAGATGAGCCAGGGGCGAAGCTAAAAGCGCAGACTTTTTAGGGGAGACCTACAACATCACTTATGTTTATTTCCAGCATCCTGATACTGGCCAGGATACGGTCAACATTTCTGTCTACAGCTTGAATTCCGCCGGAGATACGCTTTAGCTCGGTGGCGGTCTGCTTCAATATCTGGATCTTTTCCGCCATATCCTTCATTTTATATTCTTTAACCACCATGCTACTCCTTGTGTCTCAGGTCTTTAAACCTTTTCGCCTTAGCATCATACCTGGGTAAGGTGCCATAGTCATGAAACTCCAGGTTGTATCGCAAATTGGTCTTTAGTCTTAACTGCTGAGCCAGTTTTTGCTCAATGGCGTCAACATTACGCTTAAAATCAGGGACTACCTCCACCTTCAATGTTATATCGTCGATATCGCCCTTTTTAGTTACAACCGCCTCATATTCGTCGCCCAACTCAGGAATACCCCTCACCACCTCCTC
>JAUWZG010000035.1 GCA_030615425.1 Dehalococcoidia bacterium | reverse complement strand
GCGACCCCGGGGGGATTCGAACCCCCGATCTCCACCGTGACAGGGTGGCATGTTTGTCCACTACACCACGGGGCCATTCTTGTTCAGTGAGATATTCGGGCGTCAGTAATCGGACCTTTTACTTAGCTAAAGTCTATCAGGGGCATTTTATTGTGTCAAGCTAGTTGGTGCCAGGGCGGTTTATTACCCACGATAAGCGGCCTCTATTAATCCAGAGGTATTGTTTGTGTTCTTTGTTGTGTGTTATAATATCTAATTAGTTTTTAAGGAGACTATGGTTTCTCAGGAAGATAAGCAGCTTCGTGACTATGAACTGGTAGTAATTATTAGTCCAGAAGTTGCGGATAATGCTCTCGATAGTGTAATAGATAACGTAAGTCGTTTTATTACCGAAAATGGTGGCACTATTTCCAATGTAGAACGGTGGGGTAAAAGAAAGCTAGCTTATCCAATAAAACATTTTATGGAGGGTAGTTATGTGTTGACTCAGTTCAAATTGAGGTCTACATTGGGTAAAGAGCTTGAAGCAAGTCTGCGGATTTCTGAGGAGGTTCTGCGGCATTTGCTGGTAAGATTGAGTAGTTAATCAGGAGAAACGCCTGTTTCCTACGGATGTTGGAGGAGGGCGAAAGGAGTTCAAGGCGATGTTGACGTTAAACAAAGTGATGATTATAGGAAATGTTGGGACTGAACCCGAAATGCGTTTCACCCCTAATGGCAATCCCGTAACCTCATTTCGTGTTGCCACTAATCGGGTGTATACCACCCCCGATGGTGAGCGTAAGCAGGAGACGGAGTGGTTTACCGTGGTCGCTTGGAATAGGCTAGCTGAAAATTGCAACCAGTTTCTGACTAAAGGTCAGCGTGTTTATGCTGAGGGCAGGCTACATACCCATACCTGGGAAGGTCAGGATGGGCAGAGGCGCTCTCGAACTGATATAGTTGCTAACAGAGTGCTCTTTCTTGATAGGCAGGCATTAGCTCCTCTTCCCGGGGAGGGGGCTGAGGAGGTTGGTGCTGGTGAAGTTGGTGCTGGTGAACTAGAGCCAGGGGAGGACCTTCCATTTTCCGACGAAGGTTAGAATTTGGTAAATTTATTAGGAGGGTTTAGGTAACTTAGAAGAGGTGGTTAGACGAAAATCTGACAAGCCAAGGAGCAAAAGGCAGAATAGGGCGAGGTATATACCGAGGCGTAAGTTTTGTTCTCTTTGTGTTGATAAGGTCGAAGTGATAGACTACAAAGACCCTGTTAAATTACGCCATTACATATCGGATAGGGGAAAGATTGGGCCTCGCCGTAAAACTGGTACCTGCGCTAAGCATCAGCGTGCTTTGGCATTGGCTATAAAGAGGGCGCGGCACTTAGCCCTTCTGCCATATGTGCCAGCTCATATCCATAAGACAGGGGGCGTTGGCGTACGCGATTAGTTTGATATTCGCCGACCTTATCCCCCCCTCCCTTGATGAGGAGAAGGGGGGGGTAGTTTTTCTGAGATTCCCCAAGATTGACACCCCAGAGATGACGGAAGTATAATCATTCTGGTTTATTACGGAGTTATTGTGCCGAAGAGGACTTATCAGCCAAAGAGGATTCCAAGAAAACGTGAGCATGGCTTTCGGGCAAGAATGAGTACCCGAGGCGGGCGAGCTGTCTTAAAAGCAAGACGACTTAAGGGTCGTAAGCGATTGACTGTGGTATGACGATGCGAGGAAAAGAATACCTTACTAAGTCAGAGCAGTATGCCTTGGTTTATGATAAAGGTAGCTCGTGGGTAAGCAACCCGGTGGTGATGAAGGCTTTGCCTAACGGGCTTACCTTGTCCCGGTATGGCTTCTCGGTTAGCCGGCGAGTAGGCAAGGCAGTGGTGAGAAATCGGGTGAAGCGTCGGCTTCGGGAAATCTTACGTTCAGCACAATTAAAGCCGGGATGGGATATTATCTTTATTGCTCGTCCTCGTGCCGCCGGTGCTAGCTTGGCTAGTCTGGGGAAATCGGTTCAGGGCTTATTATCCCAGGCTCGATTATTAGCGAGTGAATATGAAGAAGCTTGCCTTAGGATTAATTAGACTTTATCAGGCTACCCTGTCGCAGGTTATGCCACATAACTGCCGCTTTGCCCCAACCTGCTCTCAATTTACCTCTGAAGCTATCTCCAGGTTTGGCTTGTTTAAGGGGGTGTGGCTGGGGGCAAGACGCATATCCCGCTGCCACCCTTTTAATCCTGGTGGCTATGACCCTGTGCCGTGATATTGGACTTTTTGGAGGGAATAGGTAAGTGAGAATTAGAAATAATGCAGTATCGGTGGGCAAGATTTGTCTGCTGGTTATCTTGCTCCTGGTTGGTCTAACCGTTTTGGGGTGTCTTGGAATTAAGACCGCACCCGAAGGCGGTTCAGGGGGGACGATAGCCGATGGGGCTATATTTTTGTGTCCTGCCTTAGAGCAAGCCGCTGGATTTGGTTGTGCCGCGCCAGCTGTGACAGGTAAGCTGGTGGCTGTGGATATATCAGATGGTAGCCGCCTGTGGGAGATTTCACTGGAACCATCAACGCCAGCCGGTGGTGGATTTGGCTGCGCACCAGCGTCTGTACCGGTAGCTATCTATGGCAACCCGGCGGTGGCAGGGGATTTGGTTTATGTTGGCAGCTATAGTGGTAAGATTTTTGCCATTAATGCCAGTTCCGGGGCACTGAGATGGGTATATCCTCGTGAGGGCACTCTGGAGCCTATTGTTGGCGGCGTGATAACCGCCCTGGACAGTCTCTATTTTGGTTGCTCCGATGGCAAGGTATACGCCCTGGATGCTGAGACTGGTGACAAGCAATGGGAGTTTGCTACCGGGGACAAGATTTGGGCAACCCCGGCTATTGATGGCGAGACGCTATATATAGGTTCCTTTGATAAGAAACTCTATGCCATAGATGCTATTACTGGCAAAGAAAAGTGGGAGCCGTTTGAGACTGAGGGGGCAATTGCTTGCACTCCCCTGGTCTATAATAATACTGTTTACTTCGGCTCCTTTGACAGGTATTTTTATGCGGTGGATGCTGCCAATGGCAGTAAGCAATGGGAGTTTGAGGCCGAGAAGTGGTTCTGGACTAAAGCGGTGGCTTATAACAGTACCGTCTATGTCGGGTGTTTTGATGGCAGGGTCTATGCTTTGGATGCTGAGAATGGGGGGGAAATAGCCGAATTTGACCTGGAAAGTCCAGTTTATTCCTGGCCGGTCTTGGTTGAGGGCAAGGTTATTATTGCTTCCGAGGCGGGCGAGGTATACGCTCTTGATGCCAGCAATAACCAGCTTGGGCTGTTAGCCGATATAGAAGAAGCGATATATACCCCCCTTTGCGCCAGTGAGGGGGTTATCTATGTTTATAGCCAGGAGCAAAATCTTTATGCTCTGAATTTGGAGTCAGGGGCGAGGCTGTGGAGTTTACCTATTGAGTAGCAGTGAGGTAGGTGTTCAGTGGGTATAGGTGATATCTGGAATTTAATTGCAATGCAGCCAATGATAAATACCCTCATTGTGCTGACCGATTTTTTGTTCAGCAACTTTGGGCTGGCTATTATTGCCGTAACGCTTATTGTTAATGGCGCGATGCTTTCCCTTACCCTGAAGCAGACTCGTGCCTCTAGGGCGATGCAGGAACTCCAGCCAAAGATTGCCGAGCTTCAGAAGAAGTACGCCAAGGATAAGCAAAAACTGGCCCAAGAGCAGATGAAGCTGTTTAAGGAGTCTGGGGTGAGCCCTGCTGGCTGTATATTGCCCCTGTTAATCCAGATGCCCATCTGGATAGCCCTATTCCAGTCAATAATGCGGGTTCTGGCGGTAATCCCGGAGAATCTGGTGGGGCTGGCTCCGTATCTTTATTCCTGGCCAGTAGTATACTCCGCGCTGCCTTTAGAGAATCATTTCCTCTGGTTGAACCTAGCTAGCGGTGACATGTTCCTGGCACTCTTGGTTGGGGGAACGATGTGGATACAGCAGAAGATGGTGATGGCGCCCACTGTTGACCCCAGTCAGCGGACACAGAGAAGCTTGATGCTGTGGATGATGCCCATTATGTTTGCCTTCCTCACCTTATCATTTCCCAGTGGGCTGGCTCTTTTCTGGGTGACTTCAAATATCTTCAGAATCGGTGTCCAGTATTTTGTTGGCGGGTGGGGAGGTCTGGTTAAATCAGCGCAGAGAAAGCAAACTGGTAGGGATAAGAAGTATAAAGAGCGTATCGCCCAAGTAGAGAAGGTACCCGAAGGTGCTGATGTTGTGGTGCCTAGTTCTGCGGAGGAAGAAGGTTTGAGCTATGAAGAATCTGGAGGTGAGCGGCAAGACCGTGGAGGAGGCTATCCAAAAAGCCTTAGACAAGTTAAACCTCGGTCGAGAAGAAGTAGAGGTCACCGTCCTAAAAGAAGGTAAGCATGGCATCCTGGGTCTGGGAGCTGAGGAGGCTAAGGTGAGAGTGCAGCCTTTGGCGGGGGTGCAGGGGAAGGTGGATGAGGCGGCAAAGGGGGTCTTAGAGACTCTCCTGGCGCGGATGGGGGTAGAGGCATCTGTTGCCTCTCAAACTAAACCTCCTGTTGAGGGGGGTGGAGAGGCTTCTGATGTCATCGCCCTTGATGTAACCGGTGATGACCTTGGAATCTTGATTGGGCGGCGTGGGCAGACCCTCTCATCTCTACAGTATATTGTCAGACTCATCGTAGCTCATCAGACGAAGGATCGAGTGCCTGTAGTTATTGATGTGGAAGGGTATAAACAACGCCGCTATGAGGCATTACAGGCTTTAGCCTATCGTATGGCGGAGCAGGTGAGGACCAGGGGAAGACCATTTACCCTGGAGCCGATGCTGGCTTACGAGAGGCGCATTATCCACCTGACTTTAGCCGATGACCCCGATGTTACCACTGAGAGCGTTGGTGAAGGCGAGTCTCGTAAGGTGGTTATTATGTCCCGGGAGTCATAGCCAGGCGGGTAATATTTGCCCGATAAGCTGGTTGTGATTCTCTGGGAAAATAACGAAAGGGGAAAGGGGGAAAGAATTGGTGAAGATTGACTGGGCAGGGCTTACTCAGGAGATGGAGCGTTTGCTTCGCCTGAAAACAAGCCCCGTTGCCTATAAGAGACTGGAGAAGGTGGAGGAGCTGGATAAAATACCGGAGGTGATGCGACTTGATCGCCGAGCTTCTTTTTGCCAGGTACCAGCGCTGGTTCGAAGTATTGGCTTGACGGTAGGGGCGACCAGAGACAACTTCGGCGAGCGCTGCGCTCGAATCAATGGTCTGGCGCCGACTACCGAAAAGCAGGTTGCTTGGGAGGCAAATTCCTTCGCCACTACCTGGTTTGCCAACGTGGAAGAAGCCAGAAAACAAATGGCGGTATACCCCTTGGTCCCACCCGGAGAGGCCCTCGTGCTCGCCCCGCTGGCTGCCGGAAAATTTGACCCCGATGTTATCTTAATCTACGCTAACCCGGCGCAGATGATGTTGCTGATGAACGGGCTCCAGTTTAAAGACTACGAGCGCTTTCAGTTTTTCTTCATCGGCGAAGGTTCTTGCGCCGATGGCTTAGCTCAGTGTTATACTACTGGCAAGCCTGCCCTGGCTATTCCCTGCCTGGGAGAGAGGGCGTTCGGCACCGTTACCGAGGATGAGCTGGTTATGGCGCTGCCACCAGGAATGATGGCGAAGGCAGTCGAAGGATTGCAAGCGCTTAAGGCAAGAGGAATTGGCTACCCTATTATGTATCTTGGACCTCTGTGCGATCCCTCTCCAGTGCTGATGCAGATCTACCCCGAGTGGTGGGACCGTCGTTGACCTCAGATACAAATGGCCTGCCAATGGTATCAGCCTGGCTTGATTTATTTTTCAAGCTGTGCTAACCTTTAGCGGTAAAGGCAGTGACGGAGAGGAGTAAGGGGAGAGCGGACACTAAAGCGAGTCTGGTATGGTGGGAGCAGACGTGACCGCCCCCTGAAAATCACTCCCGAGCTACCAACCGAACGGTGGATTCTTAAGAATAGGACACCTAGTAGACTTGGTCGGTAGCGTCAGCCGTTATCATTGACGGGGGCATTAGTATGTGCCCTGAAAGGAGTGCCCCCGCCTCGGGCGGGGGAAGTAGGGTGGTACCGCGGGTCGGTAAGTCCCGTCCCTAGAGGGCGGGTTTTTTATTTTTATATAGAGGTTTTTTATGTTTCAGCCTGTTGCTAGTAAGGTGAATTTTCCTAAGCTTGAGGAGAATATCCTTGGCTTGTGGAAAAGCAAAAACGTCTTCCAGCGGAGTGTGGAGGCTCGGTGGGGTGGTCCTCGCTTTGTATTTTATGAGGGACCGCCTACGGCTAACGGCAGCCCGGGGATACACCATGTGCTGGCTCGCGTGTTTAAGGATGTCATACCCCGGTATAAGGCGATGAAGGGCTACTATACCCCGCGCATCGCTGGCTGGGATACTCACGGGTTACCCATAGAGTTGGAAGTGGAGAAGGAGCTCGGCCTTACCAGCAAGAAGGATATTGAGGATTTCGGTATTGCCAAGTTCAACGCCCGCTGTCGGGAGAGTGTCTTTGGCTACCTCAAGGAGTGGGAGGCAATGACCGAGCGCATCGCCTTCTGGGTTGACCTGGAGAATGCCTATGTGACTATGCACAACGACTACATTGAGACCTGCTGGTGGGCAGTAAAGGGGATGTGGGATAGGGAGTTGATTTATCAGGGCTATAGAGTTACCCCCCACTGCCCCCGCTGCGGCACTTCCTTAAGTTCCCATGAGGTCGCCCTGGGCTATCAGGATGATACCGAAGACCCTTCAGTTTACATAAAGTTTAAGGTATCTGGGAAATCATCAGGTAATCTTCCTTCGGATAAGCCTGCCTATTTTCTCGCTTGGACGACCACTCCCTGGACATTGCCGGGAAATACGGCTTTAGCGGTAGCCGCTGAAGCTGATTATGCAATAGTTGAAGTAGATGACGAATATTTTATTCTGGCTGAGGCTCTGCGTGAGCGGGTGGGGCTTGGTGACTATAAGGTGGTGGCTAGGGTAGGGGGTAGCCAGCTGATGGGTGCTGAGTATGAACCGCTGTTTAACCCCCATGAGTTCGGGGTGGAACGCCGGCGCATGAGCCCAGGACTCCCGCTGCAGGAAGCGGTGAAGGACTTAACCTACCGCGTTATTGCCACCGATTTTGTGTCGCTGGAGGAGGGGACGGGAATTGTCCACATGGCTCCGGCTTACGGCGAGGTTGATTATGAGGCCGGGGTAGAAAAGAATCTGGACTTTGTCCACACCGTGGACTTGCAGGGGAAGGTCATCGGCAATTACCCCTTCTCCGGTAAGTTTGTCAAAGACGCTGACCCTCTTATTATAGATGACCTGAAGTCGAGGGGTCTGCTCTTCCGCAGTGAGAAGATTCGCCATACCTATCCCTTCTGCTGGCGCTGTGAGACGCCGCTGCTGTACTATGCCAAGCAGACCTGGTATATCAAGACCACGGCGGTAAAAGACGACCTTATTGCCCGGAATGACGAGATAAACTGGTATCCGGAGCATATTAAGTACGGGCGGTTTGGCGATTGGCTAGAGAATAATGTGGACTGGGCTTTTTCCCGTGAGAGATACTGGGGGACGCCTCTGCCGGTCTGGCAGTGTGAGTCCTGCGGCAACTATGAGTGTGTGGGTAGCGTGAAAGAGCTGGAAGATAAAGCCGCATTCTCCGGGTTTAAAGAGCCACTGGACTTGCACCGTCCCTTTGTTGATGAGCTGACCTTTGCCTGTTCCAGGTGTGGGGCAGCCATGCGGCGGGTGCCGGAGGTAATTGACTGCTGGTTTGATTCTGGAGCCATGCCCATAGCCCAGCATCACTATCCCTTTGACAATGAGACCTTGCTTGAGGACGGGCGCTTTCCCGCCGATTATATCAGCGAGGCGGTTGACCAGACGCGGGGCTGGTTTTATAGCCTTCACGCCATAGCCACCCTGCTGTTTAATCAGCGCTGTTTCAGCAATGTTATCTGCCTGGGGCATGTTCTTGATGCCAGAGGGGAAAAGATGAGCAAGGCCAAGGGGAATGTGGTTGAGCCCTGGGCGGTAATCAATAAGTACGGGGCTGATGCTCTGCGCTGGTATTTTTTCACCAGCACGGCGGCGGGCAATGTGTACCGTTTCTCCGAGGATATGGTGGCTGAAGTAAGCCGTCGCTTTTTATCCACCCTGTGGAATGTCTATTCCTTCTTTGTTACCTATGCCAATATTGACCACTTCACCCCTGGTGGGGAAGGAGTTTCAGTAGAGCCATCGGAGCTTGATAGGTGGATTATCTCCGAGCTTAACCAGCTCATAGTTGATGTTGATAGCGGGCTGGATGGTTACAATCCCACCGAGGCGGGGAGAAGGATAGAAGGCTTCGTTGACGACCTGTCTAACTGGTATGTGCGCCGCAGCCGGCGGCGTTTTTGGAAGAGCGAGAGCGATGCCGATAAGCTGGCGGCATATACCACGCTATATGAATGTCTGGTGGCGCTATCCAAGCTGCTGGCGCCATTTGCCCCCTTCCTGGCTGAGGAGCTCTATCAGAACCTGGTTGTTTCAGCCTCTGCTGAAGCCCCGGATAGCGTGCACCTGGCTGATTTTCCCGTTGCCGATGAGGCTAAGATTGATAAGAAATTGACGGCTGATACCCGACTGGTGATGAAAGTGGCAAGCCTAGGTCGGGCGGCGAGAAGTCAGGCTGGCATCAAGGTGCGCCAGCCTCTGGCTAAGGTCATAGTCAAAGTGGGCTCTAAGCGGGAACGCGAAGCCTTGGAACGTTTGACGGCTCAGGTGCTGGAGGAGCTTAATGTCAAGGGCTTGGAATTTGTTGACCAGGTGACGAAACTGGAGAAAGCGGGTTATGTGGTCACCTCCGAGGGTGGTTACTCGGTGGCTATCCCCGCTGAGATTCCCGCTGAGCTTGAGGCGGAGGGGGTGGCGCGGGAGATAGTGCGCCGACTGCAGACCATGCGCCGCTCTGCAGGGTTTGATATCGCCGACCATATCATTACCTATTACCAGGGGGAAGCTTATATCCGGCAGGTGATGGGGGATTTTGCCGATTATATCAAGCAGGAGACGCTGTCGCGGCAGCTGGTTGAGGGGGTTCCTGAAGAAGGCGCCTTTACCGAGCGCCATAAATTAAGCGGCTATGACATTTTACTGGGGGTTAAGCGGCTGACCTAGGGCGGCGGGCTTTCCGCCAGTACGGCGTAGGTAGTATTTCGGACATCACCTCGCCAGAAGGTTATTTCTACCTCTTGCCCAATCTGGCTGGAGTGTATGGCTTGAATTAAATCTTCGGCACTGGTTATCTCTTTGCCGGCAAATTCGGTTATAACATCGCCGGCTTGAATTCCAGCTTCATCAGCAGGGCTGGGAGCAGCCAACTCGGTAATGAGTGCCCCTTTATCTACTGCCAGGCCATATCTCAATACCGCATACTGGTCCACGGTATAAAGCACTACCCCGAGCCAGGGGCGAACCACATATCCATTCTGGACCAGCTGCTGGATAATCGGTTTGGCCGTGTTGCTGCTTATGGCATAGCTCATGCCCTCTACGCCCACCTGGGCAACCTTGATACTGGTGATGCCAATTACCTCCCCCGCCATATTCACCAGTGGTCCGCCGCTGTTACCCGGATTGATAGCGGCATCGGTTTGAATCAGATCGTCCAGGGTTTGCCCCGCCGATACCAACAGGGAAATACCCTGAGCGCTGACAATGCCCTTGGTGGCGCTTATTCCCAGACCCAGCGAATTACCAATAGCCACTACCCAGTCGCCTACCCTCAACATGTCGGAATCGCCTACCTTTGCCACCGGCAGGTTATGAGCGTTAACCTTGACTATGGCCAGGTCACTCAGCCGGTCGGTGCGTATGGTTTCGGCGGGAAAGGTTCTGCCGTCAGCCAGGGTTACGGTGACACTATTAGCCCCCTCTACCACATGATTGTTGGTTACGATAAGCCCATCTTCATCTATAATCCACCCCGAAGCCGCCCCCTCCTGTTCATACGGTCGATTGAAAATATCATAGGTAACATACTCGGTATTGATAGCTACTACCGAGGGCTTGACCAGAGCTACCACATCGGCAATAGAGGGTAATGTCGGCGCTTGGCTATCTAAGGCTGGTGGCGTCCAACCGGGGTCGATGGGGGTGGTGGTAGAGGTTGATGATGAGTCGGGGGGTGACGAGTTATCTGTCGGCGACAGCACACAGCTACTGCCCACCAGAAGGCATATGATAACCAGACAGGTCAGCAGGTATTTTAAGCTTATTCTTTTCATTGCGCTTTTATTGTAGCATAGTGGTTAGAAGCAGGGCAAAGGGTTTTTGTCGCTAATTTTGGCTGCGTTTTTATCTCTTTTTCCCACCCTCCCACCCATTAGGGCTTTGCCCCCAATCTCCCGCTTTTATTGAGGTGTCACTAATCATATGAACGAGCCTGTTTGCTTTGCAATGGAGGCAAAATCTGATACACTAGTTTGGTTCGACTTTTGATAGCGGAGGATGGTCTTGACGACCAGGCAGCAGATAATAGATGAGGCCAGGAGCGAAGGCAGGACGGTACTAACCGAGGTCGAGGCTAAGCAGGTTCTCAAACAGGCAGGGATAAGCATTGTTGATACCAAGCTTGCTACATCCAGGGAGGAGGCAATCTCCATAAGCCGACAGTTTGGCTTCCCGGTAGCATTGAAGATAGCCTCAGCGGATATTGTGCATAAGAGTGATGCTGGTGGGGTTAAGCTGGGGCTGGGGACAGCCAAGGAGGTAGGCAAAGCCTACGAAGACATTTTGGGGGCAGTTAAGCAAAAGCATCCCCGGGTGAAGATTCAGGGGGTGGCGGTGCAGAAGATGGCTCGCCCCGGTGTTGAGGTGATTGTTGGTATGTCCAAGGACGACCAGTTCGGCCCGGTGCTTATGTTTGGTCTGGGTGGAATCCTGGTGGAGGTGCTTAAAGACGTCTCCTTCAGGCTTGTTCCCTTGGCTAAAAGAGATGCCACTGAGATGGTCAGGGAGATAAAGGGCTATCTTCTGCTGGAGGGTTATCGGGGGCAGGAAGCGGTGGATGTGCCATATTTGGAGGAATTGCTGCTCAAGGTGTCTGATTTTGTGGAGCAAAATCCTGAGGTGAAAGAGCTTGACCTCAACCCCATTTTTGCCTACAGCGATGGTGCCGTGGCT